>CAIQLG010000128.1 GCA_903872565.1 uncultured Lentisphaerota bacterium
GCGATGCTTGTCCACTTGAATGACGCGGAGTTCATCTACCCTGGCACGGAGTTGCGAATGGTCTACAAGATGCTCGCACCGGCATCGTCCGGTGACTGAAAACCATACAACCTCTTTTTCCACGAATCAAGAAGTCTGACCTTCAGCATGAGGAAATGTGTCGTCTTCCTGCTCTGTTTGGAGAGTCATTGTTTTCCGATGCTGTATTTTGCCGTCGGGATTCATGTGTACGAGTGCGTTCTTGCAAATAACTTCCACACGTACTTTCATGATGAAAAACTGTTGTTGTTCTACATTTTATCCGGTTCCGCATTTGTTCTTGCCAATGCGATTTTTGTGTCATATAAGACTATTCAGTTTTTCCTGAGGCATCGCGTATTTAACAAGCCGCGCGACATTGTAGCGGAAGGGTTTTCCGATCTGTGCGACCTTTGTGTCCAGGGATTGTCCGCGTTGGCATATTTCATGGTTCCTTTTGGATTTCGCGCATATCAGAATCTTGTGTTTAAGACAAATAAGGTCTACTACAGCAAGGTTGAAGAGAGAACTCGCAGATATTAGACTACCTTCAGATTTCCTGAACCGCCGCCGTATGTGGTGAAAGACCATGGAGAATACCAATGTTCCCTTTCAAAGATATGCGCCGGAAATCTGAACCGGAAATTCCTCTGGCGTCGGAATTTCACGAAATACCTTTTTCCCACAATGGACTATAGTAGCTTCTATGGTCAAGCTTCATTCGAACTTCATTCCTTTCGGGAAAGTCCTGATAATGCACTCCTCAGCTTTTTGTCGAAGAGGCCGAGTAGGAGCAAAGATCGGCCACTGCTTGTGTATTTCGGGCTTGTATAAGCCAGGTACCTGTCGAACAAAAGGTGGTAGACAGTAAAAATTCCGCCTTTCCCCTCCGCTCCGGACGGAGCGTCCGTAAAACTGGGAATCGAAACTATTCGGTAGTCGTATCAAATGCTTCGATGTAACAATCGCTATAGATGGATTTGGCGTGGGGGTAATTTTTCAAAATTAACTTCCGATGTTCGGGTTGCCCAAGGCGCGAATAGACATAGATACCCGGTTCGTCCGGACGCACTTCGCCATAAGCGCGGACTTCGTAGGGGCGGTGATTGTACATAAGGTACTTAATAGTATTACCTCCCCAAAAATAATCTTGGGGATGATCGATGTTCGGTTCGGGGCCCCGGTCATAATTAAAAATTTTAATGAGAGGATCGATCATATTGTCGGGGATAAAAGGTAATCGAGACTTGATTTCGCTGTGAGGGATTGAACCAAAGGTAAAGGCGTAGTGAAAGCTGCCACAGACAAAATAGAGTGGCTTCTTAGGAGCGACCGTCTTCATGTATTCCGCTACTCTCACAAGATCAACGAACATTTCGCGTTTGAGATCCGGAAGATTGGCCCAGATATTAAAAAAGCGATCATACCCAAGATAGCCGCAGCATATCAGAACAATAATTATTATCAATTGTTTGAATAAACGCGGACGACGGTAATTGACATAAAGCCATTCGAGCGGCAGAGCACAAATAATATACAGGGGAGCAATGATCCCCAGGCCGCGCAGAAAATGTGGAACGTCTTTGGATAACCAGATGGGCACGAGTTGATTTAAAAGGAGAACAAGAATCAACAGATGTGTGGGTTTTTTGATCCGGCGAAACAGAATAATCAAACCGAATATAAACAGAATACCTTCGAGGGGGGCAAGCAGCGGTTGATAAGGAATATTGAATTGGAGAATAAAATCACCCTGATAATTAAACATCCCGAGGGTGGTCAGTCCGCATTGGAAAAGATAGACAATCACGTTCGTCCCGGCATCTTTGGCCTGATTCATGATACTGACATCCATCGTGCGTCCAAAAACCATCGCCGGATAGTGAACGGCGAATAAGAGAAAGGGCAGAAAAGTTATCCCGAATGAAAGAACAAATTTATTGAGTTCTGGTTTGGAGATTTTTAGAAGTGGGTGTTTTTGCCAGCGTGCGTAGAGCCAAACCAAGAGGATTACAAAAGGGAAAATACGGTAAGATATGTAAGTATAAAAACCCAACGCGAGGAAGATCCCCGCCAAGATCCATTCGCGATTTTTGTGTGTAGTTAGAGCACGTTTGAGAAAAATGAGTGTCAACATGATGAATATTGGCATTGTAATCACCCGATAGCCAAGCCGGGAAAAAAGGATGTGATAAAAAGAGGAAGCCAGGAGAAATGTCGAGAGTAATCCGATCCTACGATTGAATAAGGTTTTGCCAAACCAATACATCACAACGAGCGTAATAATTCCAACTACAGCTGACGCAAGATAGATAGGCCAAGGTTTGAAACCAAAAATTGCGACAAAGGGAGTAGCAAACCAAAAGAATAATCCTTCCCGACCTCCATTACGATAGTAGCATGGAGTAATGAATCCCTGCATGATGTCGTGAATATCGAGTCCATTGGCAGCAATGTCCGGGTAGAGTCCTATGGGAATTTCTGTGATACGATAGAGGCGTAGGAAAATACCCCATAGGAGAATTATGGTTAAGCCAATCGTATAGCGATAAGGGTAGAGGTGGTTGAGAAAAGTTTTAATGCGACTCATAACTGATAGGAGTTTTGATTTTTATCATGGAGGATAATAAGTCGGGAGGATTGAAGATTCAATAGAAAATGATGGGAAACAGTGAAAATTCCTCCTTCCCTCTCCGCTCCATCATCTGCATTCTCCTTCCGCCCCTTGCCGTCGCGGACAAGGGCTATGGGAGTTTTCCGATTGCTGTCTTGAGAAACGATTTATAGCAGAGGCTATTCTTTTATCCCTTAGCATTGGTGTCAAATCTTCTATATCTTCCGCTGATAAGTTGTGCCCGTCCACGTCATTAATTATATTGTGTGGCTTATACCCCTTATCGGGCTTGCGCCGGCCGAAGCGCGTTCCATGGACAATATCCAGTTCTTCATTAAACAAGGACAAATTGGCCTTTGGAAATATAGCTGAAGCACAAATAAAGTAAAACTATCTTATGGGTATCTCATCACTGCAAATGGCATTATTAAACACCAGATAAACAACTCCCTGTGCCTCCATCATCATTTTCTCATATTTTTTCACACTTATGCTGCATTTCCATGAAGTCATATCGCCAGAGATGATCTTGCAGTTTGACTTTTTGTCGCAGAGGACGCCTTTGCAGTTTGGTACCTGATACCTGACATATATCCTAGGTTTTTCAGTTCCGAAATACGAGCCTGTCAAGTCAAAAATCATATTTTCCTCAACTGTTGCGGACTCGATGGTATTAATTGTCGGAACCATAACTTCAAACGATTCAGTAATCAAATCTGGTGCTGCCTTTTGACCTTTTACTTTTCTTTGTATGTAAAGGGAATAGGTTCCAGCGGCTACTTTTGAAGTCCACTCGCAGTCTATTGTGGAACAAGGATAAATGGTATTGAGGACTTTTATTGTTTTCTTCTTAGTTCCAAGAGCTCCTCCGGAAATATATGCCTTGGCCGCTTTCTCGGACTGACCCGTCGGGCATGTAGCTTTGAACTTCGAACCTATTGTCTCTTGATATTTATCTGTGGGATTTTCGGGAGGAACGTAATTCATCGCGGAAGGCCCATAAGCTTTAATACAGATGTTGCATGTGGGTTCAAACATGGTAAGATCTTGCCATTCTGTACCATTAAGACTGCCGAAGCTTTCACCTGCATTTGCTGTTGCTTTTGAACTGTACCCCGCATACGCATACTCGACTGCCAAAGGGAATTTATATCCTGGCGTTGTTATTTTAATCACAATGGAAAATGTTTCACCTTTGGGGATGAATATTGCCGCCGGAGGGGTAAGAGCGACGGTGTAGAATCCGGAAATGGGCTTGGACACGCTCTGAGAGTCCAAAACTTTTATTCCGCTGATTGGATTTCCTCTTGTGACTTCTTTATAAACAGAAATATTAACTGTGGCGTTTGAAGAAGGTGTGTAGAACGAAACAGCGCTTAGAGTCCCCTCTGCTGTAGCAGTGAATATATTGGCACCCCATAAAGTCTCATTTCCATCAAAACCAACACTGTTAACCCATCCAAGCGGGTCGAACTGTGATATTCCCGGATAATTTGAAGTGACCTCTGAATCATAGAAGCAAGTCACGTCCTGAAAACTTGTGTCATAGTATGATATCCAGAAATAGCCAGCGTCACCCCAGCTTTCACCCCAGCTGTTTTTTATAAGAAACGCGCCGTTTCCAGCAGGCTGAGTATTGAAGTTTGTGGCCGGGAAATTATCATCCCATCCGGCAATGGTGACGGCGTGATTCAATGTTGTGCCGGAGCTGTTGTAGAATGCATGGTTGGTGGCATTGTAGTAGGTTTCACTCCAGAAGAAAGAGCACTGTAAAGCTCCATAGTCAGTCATCGCCTGTTTAATTAAATCATTGTCGGTCAAATTGCTTCTTGCCGGCATGAAAAGAACATTTTGAATGTGTTTCTCCACTTGCGTCCCCGATGCGGGATTGGCCCCTATGTTCGGATATGGATCATCGCTCTCATTATATGGGCCAGCCCATCTTCCGAGATATGCTGTTGACATCCAAGCTTGTCCTCCATCATTAAAGCCAAGGTCGAAACCGGCCTTATTGGCGAGGTTATTCTCTGAGAAGTCACGATCTTCAGCCGTTTTCAAACAGGATTCCATACTTCCGAAAGTTGCGAACGTCCAACAAGTGCCATAATTTCCCTGATCCTTAACTGATGTCATTTTGTTGTCATTCCTTAAATCATAGGCTACCGGAAATGACTTGTTTATTTTGACGGCGGGTTTGAGATATTTAGTGTGGGACATGTCAACAGGAGATGGTCTGCATCCTAAGCCTAGTGTGGTCACAGCCTTCTTAAAATTGATGAATTCGGGATTTGTAGGAGCTTTTTGAAATTCCTGGGCAAATCCGTTCTGACATAAGAATAAAACCGGCAGAATTACTATTTTTAGCAAATCTGTCCTAGCGCAAAAGTTGATGGAAAACTTGATTCTCATATGGTAGGAATATAATACGTTTGGACGGAAAAATCAAGTGCAAAAGCTGAAAACACACGATAAATCGTGAACTCCAACTTTCAAATCACTCTGGCGAGTCAAATTTTGAATGTCTGAGATGAACTTTTTCCCGACCGATTTTCTTTTTTTCCTGTAATCTAGGCAGTCAAAGGCTATAGTTTTAGATTAAACCAAAAAGAGAATAAGAGGGTTTTGCCGCTTTGAGTTAGGGTTTGTCATATACAACATGTGAAAAATGAAAATTCTTCTTTTATCAATGCCGGACTGCGTGAAACTCATTGACAGTCTGGCGCGTTTTCCGAATCTGGGAATTGTTTCGCTCGCCGGTTCCCTGACAGGTCATGAAGTCAGGGTACTGGATCTTGTTACATGCAGGGGAAAAGTCGAAAAAACCATTTCTGAACTGATAAACGAGTTCAAGCCCGAACTTGTGGGACTGAGCGCGATGACATTCCAGTTCGACACGCTGATGAAGATTGCGGCTCTGATAAAAGGAATTCAGCCTGAAATCAAGATTGCGGCGGGTGGCTATCATGTGAGTCTGCTTTATGACAAACTGGCCGAATCAAAGCATGTTTTTGAAAATCTCGACTATCTTGTCAGAGGCGAAGGCGAATTTACATTTGCCGAACTTGTTTCAAGCCTGGAAAATGGAAATGCCAGCGACATGTCTGAGGTTGCCGGATTGAGTTGGAAGAGCGAATCTGGCTGGAAACATAATAAGGATAGGGAACTTGCGGATTTGGAGAAAATTCCTCTGCCCGCCCGCGACAGACGCATATGCAAGGAATTTTATTTTCTTAACAACAGGAATTATCCGGTGGATGTCATTGAGACTTCAAGAGGCTGTCCATTCAACTGCAAATTTTGCTGTATAACCCAGATGTATGGAAGGGTTTTCAGAAAATATCCTGTTGGAAGAGTCGTCAATGACATTAGAAATATGAAGGAACATGGGATAAAGGGAATTTTTATAACCGATGACAACATAACTTATGACATTCAGCATTTAAAGGAATTGTGTAACGCCATAATAGACCATGGCTTGAACGACATTTTATTCATGGTACAGGTGACTGCGGCTGGACTTGCCGCCAATCCGGATTTAGTCGAACTCATGAGCAGGGCTAATTTCAGGATCGTTTTTGTGGGTTTTGAATCCATGGATCCGGCGACACTCAAGGAAATCAGCAAACCAACCAGTCCTGAAACAAACCGGAAAACGGCACGTCTTCTTAGAGAGAACAAGATCGGAATAATAGCCAGCGTTATTGTAGGACATCCTGCCGATGATCGGGGAAGCATCTCGGAAAATTTCAGAAATATACGAAACCTTCATCCAGATATTATTTATCCATTGTATCTGACGCCATATCCTAAAACAAAGATACGCGAAGAGCTATTAAAGGAAGGACTGGTCGTAAATATCGATGATTACAGCAGATACGACTGTTTTTCTTCATGCAATGTAAAGACAAGACATCTGAGCCAGAAGGAGGTATTCGTCTGCCTCCGAAAAGAAATGCTCCATGACTTTTTTGACCCGAGACATCTTTTTCAGAATTATTTTCTGAAGAACTGGGGATTTTCCTTTGTCTGGGCGATTGCTCACAATTTATTGCGAACACTGTTGGATATTTTGTTCGGAAGCGGCCGTTCAAGATGAAATTCAGGCCTCCTTCTCCAGTCTTTTTTTAAAGCAGACTCTTCGCTTATGGCGTTGTGCGTCAAAGCGTTTCCAGAGGTTCACAATCCGTTTATTCCCTGACATCTGCCAGTGGGCGTGAGCCCTGGTGATGCCCTGCTTCATGAGATTGGCAAGAAGCTCCTCCACCATCAATGAAAAAATCCCCTGTTGCTTGAATTCATTGCGGACGGCCACAAGAAGGATATCGGCACATTCCCTTTCAATTAAGAAGCTTTTGCCGAAACGCAGGAGTCCTAACGGGAAAAGATTCCCATTGCTTTTCAGCGCGGCAGAGTTCAATGACGGAAGCGCGAGTGCAAATCCCAATACTGTGCCATCAGGATGAAGGACAAGGGAGACGAAATCCTTGGGCAGAAAAAACAGCAATGAACTCTCAAAGCATCTTATCTGTGAGGTGTCGAATTTAGTGAATCCGTAAAGGTTTTCGTATGAGGAATTTATCAAATCGAAGATAGCAGGGGTCAAGCTTTTGATTTTTGCAGTGGACTTATCCTTTAGAACATCAAACCCATATCTTTCGCGGGCGATACGGGCGGATTTAGCCAATGCTTCAGGCATTTTCCCCGGAGAATGGACTATCCATTCGAACCATTCCGCATCCAACTGGTAGCAATTGCCAGAAAGATGTCCTTCATAATACGGATAGTTGAACGACGAATGGAATGAAGCGCTGTGTTCAAAACCGGAGACCAGAATTCCGGTCTTGTCAAAATCGGTGAACCCCAGCGGCCCATGCAATTCCTTGGCACCAGCTGTGACAGCCCATGATTCGGCGGCGGAAAGAAGTGCGGCGGAGACTTCTGGTTCGTCAATGAAGTCCAACCAACCAAACCTGGCGGGTCGTTCCGAATATTCCGGCCGCCGGTCCCTGAAGACTGCGATCCTGCCAACAATCCCACGCTCTCCTTTCACCATAAAGAAGGATATCTCGTGGAATACGAGGGCCGGATTTGCCGAAAGGATCTGCTTGTCCAGATACCTCAGACCTGGAATCCAGTTGGAACATCCGGCATAGAGAGTGTATGGAAAATCCACGAAGTTGGATAGGAATCTTTTGTTAGAAACACCCGCGCATTCAAGCAGTTTCAAGAAGAGACTCCGATATTTTCAGTTCGTCAATGGCCTCGATGAATCTGGTGAGCTCACCCGTCGTATGCGATTCTGTAATGCTTATTCGTATCATGCAAATGCCCTGCGGGCTGGCGGGAGGAATTATGGGATAAAGCATGAAGCCCTTGCTCATTAGACTCATGCAAGCTCTAAAAGCCATTTCAGGGGATGCAATGCGGAGCGGTATTATGGGGGAAACTGGATTACCAGCTGACACGCCAATCTTACCGAGTTCAGCCTTGAACCATCCGATTTTTCCGCGAAGGCTGGTGATTCGTTCCGGTTCACTGGAAAGTATCTCCAACGCCTTCATTGCCGCAGCCACAGCACTTGGCGCAGGAGCCGCTGTAAAAATTAATGAACGGGCACTGTCCCTGATGTATTTTATTATTTCCGAGGATGCCGATATAAAGCCGCCCACCGATGCAAGAGACTTGCTGAATGCTCCACTCAGAATGTCGGTTTCAGACAACACTCCAAACTCTGCCGCCGCACCCTTCCCGGAACCCAGGACACCTATGGAGTGTGCCTCGTCAACAACCTTCAGACATTCGACTTCACCAAAAAGTCGCACAAGCTCTCCCAAATCTGGGATGCTTCCATCCATGCTGAAGATGCCTTCCGTGGCGAGAATCGCAGGTGCCCCATCCAGCCGCGTAAAACGTGACTTTGCATCGTAGAAGTCATTGTGGATGAAGCGTTCCGTCGAAGTGCCGGACAAAGCCACACCATCGTAGATGGAGGCATGGCAGTCCTTGTCTAGCAGAAGTGTATCGCCTCTACCGAGAAGAGATTGAAAGAGACCAAGGTTGGCCTGGTGGCCTGAGCTGAAAAGCAGGGTTCTCTCCTTGCCAAAAAATGCGGAAAGGGTTTCCTCCGCCTCCTCATGGATTTTTGCCGTTCCATTCAAAAGTCTTGACCCGCAACGGCTTGTCCCGTATTTATCTGTAGCCTTTTGGGAAGCCTCTATAACCCTTTTATCAAAGCTCAGCCCCAAATAGTCATTGGACGACATGTTTAGGAGGCTTTTCCCATCAACAAGGATTCGACCGGCAGGTAATGGATCGGAGCTTTTAAAATATGGATAATAGGTTAGGCTTTGTCTCCTGGCGTTGACTTTGCCTATGCGCTGTTTAATGGAGTCCAATGACATTTGCAAAAAATTCCAGAAACATCAATACATCCAAGTGGTGCCTTTTACAACCCAAGTGTGAGTATCGATGCCTTTGTTGGCCTTGGACTTATCTGATACAGTGTATGCAAGTTCCTGCAAATTCCATCTTCTTGACCCTATCATAATTGACACCACAGGAGCACCGTCACTTGCGGAATACCAATTTATGCCTTTCGATGCCAATTGTTCCGCAGAGGGTTTAACCACATCGAACTTCTCTTCGGTCTTAGATACGTTGTTGAATGGAATTCCCTTGAAAGAACATACTGCATTCCCATTCTTGTTCCATCTCACCGAGATATTCAAGTTAATTTGGGTCAAGCCGTCCGGCACATTATAGACGGACATTCCTCCTTTTTCAGGGCTGTCAAGGTTCCTCGTCTTGCTCCCCTCTCCCAAGGTTGATTTTAAAGTAATTCCGTTAAAATATATTTCTACTGGGCAATTCTTGTTGAACTCCACCATATTCACTCCACTAGCACCAAGCTTGCATGTCGAGGAAAAACTGCTTTTGTAGGTTTTCTGGTGCTCGCTGTTAATTCCTTCCACATGGGTCACGACGTATGTAAGGTTGGCGTATGTAAGGTAGTCGATTGGATCTGGCCGGCTGGAACTACTTTGTGATTTGTATTCCTTTGCGGACAAAAAGCTAGGCTTGGTATATGTGAGAGTGCTCACGCCTTTCCCATTTTTGTACTCTGTCACCGGGTAAATTCCAATGAAATTGCAGGCGAATATTATGGATTTGATGTTTGCTTTTATCAGCTCTTTATCATTGGCTTTTACATAAAAAGCCACGCCACAGCAGAAACTGGCTAACAAGGACATACATAAAACTGAACAAATATTCCTTTTCATACCTATAACTCCTATTTTTGTTGTTTTATTTACCCTTGTATCCAAGGTAAACTCCCAAAATAAATAGTCAAGGGATATTCAAGAAATATTCAAAAAAGAATTTTGACTTTATCATGCGATTCCTTGAATGAAGGCACGATGTTCAATCTGACATTTATCAGAGCCCGATGGCCTTGAATTGCATGATTCTGTGTTCGCCTTCTTCGCCCTCTTCTTTTTCAGGCTGCTGGTAGCTGAACATCTGGCCTCTGTAGTTGCAGAGTCTGACTTCCTCATCGTTCATTCCCTGGACATAGTTCGGAATCAGAGGGATCTTTCCGCCTCCTCCCGGGGCGTCTATGACGAAATGGGGGACTGCTAGTCCGGAAGTCCATCCTCTGAGGGATCTTATCATTTCAATTCCCGTGTCAACTGTGGTTCTGAAGTGCTCGGTTCCGAAAACCATATCGGCCTGGTAGAGATAGTAAGGGCGCACTCTGGCCTTGATGAGCGCCTGCATTAGTTTCTTCATGGTTTCGGGATTGTCGTTGACTCCTTTGAGCAGGACTGACTGGTTGCCGAGGGGAATTCCCGCGTCTGCAAGCCGTGCGAGCGCCTTTACTGCAACCGGGGTGAGTTCATCGGGATGGTTGAAGTGGACATTCATGAACAACGGATGGTATTTCTTGAGCATATTCACCAGTTTGCTGGTGATTCTCTGTGGCAAGAAACATGGAACTCTGCTTCCAATCCTTATGATTTCGACGTGCGGAATCGCCCGGATGCTGGAAATGATGTGTTCGAGGAGTTTCTCGCTCAGCATAAGCGGGTCGCCACCAGAAAGGATTACATCGCGAATTTCCGTATGTTCCCTGATGTACTCTATTCCCTCGTTGATAAATTTTTTACTGATTTTACTGGAGTCCGAAACTTTTCTTTTCCGCGTGCAAAATCTGCAGTATGATGCACAGCTATGGGAGACGAGGAAAAGGCATCTGTCGGGATATCTGTGGACAATGTTGTTGACCGGGGAGTCTCTGTCTTCGGCAAGGGGGTCTGCAAAAAGAAATTTGCGCTTGTTTATTTCCTCCTCATCGGGAATCACCTGTTTGTAGATGGGGTCGTTTTTCTCCTTGATCAATGATAAGTAGTAGGGTGTGATGCAGATAGGGAATTCCTCTGCGATACTTCGGATCTTTTCCAGAGGTATGTCAAACCTCTCAGCCAGTTCCTCCGGAGTCCTTATGCTCTCCTTTATTTGTTTCCGCCATTCATCTTCCATAATAACTGATCTCCTTCTTTTAAAATATATGTTAAGGTTGAAATCTTTTTGCAAATATGAGCCTGTCGTCGCCAATACTATAGAAATCCGCTATTCTAGCCTCAATATTGTATGAGTTTCTCTTATAAAACTCCTGTGTCGGAGTGTATTTTCCACGTGAAGAGGTCTCAATTATGATCATTCTTCCGGTTTTGTCTGCAACCTCTTTTTCGACGAATGAGAGTAGTTTTTTGCCAATTCCCTTATTCTGATGATTTGGCGACACGGCGATCCAATACAGGTCGAATGTGCCTTCCGTCGCCGGTGTGGGACCGTAGCATACATATCCCGTCACTGTGTAGTTTTCGTCGGAAACATATATTATATAGTCCTTCTGTTCTTTATTTTTGAGAAAGATGTCAATGAGCTCTTCGGCGACGGCTACCTCCTCCTTCGAGAACATTCCTGTTGTTTCGAGGATCTTCATTACCGGTGCCTTGTCTTCAGGCAACATTTTTCTTATTTTCATTTTCTGTTCCATTTAGATTGTCACTTATCAATCTGCCGATGAAATCACCGAATGATATCCCGGCGGCCTTGAGCGCCTTGCAATATCCGGATTCCGGCGAAATATCGGGATTCGGGTTGTATTCCAGGACGAAAATATTGCCTTCGTCGTCCATTCTCATGTCAACTCTGCCATAGTCCTTGCCATTAAGAGCCCTGAACACTCGGAGCGCTACGTCCCCGAGAGCTTTTTTTGTTTTGAAGGAGATGTCGGCTGGACATTTCGATGGTGTTCCCTTGTATAGCGGGTGGTCCTCTATCCATTTGGCCTCATAGCTGGTGACATGTGCATCTTCGGCTCCGAGCCTGGAGAAATCTATTTCCGAGACAGGTAGCACCCTCGGAGGGCAGTTTCCAAGTATGGCTACATTGAACTCCCTCCCCTGGATAAATTTTTCCACGAGCACGGGCTGCTTGTATTTTTCGAGAAGTTCAGCCGTTTTTTCCCTCAGTTGTCCGATGTTTTTCAGAACAGAATCAGCATTTATTCCAAGGCTTGCATCCTCGCGGGCAGGTTTTGCTATGACCGGGAATTCAAGGCATGTGTTTTTCGGGACCGAGGAAAATACTTCGTACGGTGGCGTGGGAATATTGTTTGCTGTGAAGATGGCTTTGGCGGCTGTCTTGTCCTGTGCAAGCGCCAGGGTAGAGGGGGTGTTGCCGGTGTAAGGCAACCCAAGAAGCTCCCATAGCCCGGCCATGTTCATTTCGTCCTGCGAATTTCCCCTGTATCCCTCACATAGATTTATCAAAATATCCGGATTTAAGTCCATAATTTTAGGAATGTCGCGGCAGATGTCGAAAATTGGCATTGCCATTGCGGCATAACCTTCGGCGACCGCCGCATCATAAACGAATGTGGCCATTTTCCTGACTTCGGCCTCGGAGATGAAGTCGGGATCCTTCTCGGCACCATTCTCGACAACACCGTTGAATACGATCAGAACTTTTATGTCTTTGGTTCCCAGTTTTTTCATTTGAGTCCGTATCTCCTGACGGCAGTCTGGACAATTTTATCGAGCATTTTATTGTATGGATAACCAGCTGTCCGCGCGGCTTTTGGAAAACAGGAGTTGTCTTCGGGTTTCGGCAGAATTCCCGGGAGGGGATTGATCTCGAGAATGTTTGGAACTCCCTTCGAGTCAAGTCTGACATCTATTCTGCACCAGTCCTTTATTTCTAGCGAACGATATGCTTTCAGAACTGTTTCCTCTATTTTTATCCTGAGTTTCGCGCCTATGTTGGCCGGGCATTTGAAAATATCAAGAGGTTTTTCAGCTGTGTCCCATATCCATTTGGCCTCGTACGAGTATATTGGCCAGGCATCTTCTGGAAGTTCGGAATGGTTTATCTCGACGATCGGAAGGACTTGCGCTTCCTTGCCATTGCCCCAGATTGCAACTGTGAATTCCCTGCCGGTTATCAGCTCTTCTACGATGAGCTGCTGGCCGTATTTGTCCGTGTTCCTCCTTATTTTCTTCACTGCATCCGCATAGGTTTCGGCGACGGAATCATTGAAAATTCCCTTGCTGCTTCCCTCCGAATTGGGTTTCACTATGACAGGATATTTAAGCTTTTTTAGGGGAGTAGTGTCGGATCCGTCCGTAAGAACAAATCTGGGATTAGGTATTCCGAAGTAAGTTAGCATCTCCTTGCATCTCGCCTTGTGCAGACATATTGCAAGAGTCATCGGATCGGAACCGGTATATGGGATGCGGAGCTTTTCGCATATCATGGGAACATAGGATTCCCGGAAGACCCCATAAAGACCTTCGGCAATGTTGAATACAATGTCGGGGCGGTGTGACTGGAGTTTCTTCTGAACTTGGATATCAGCTTCGAAGCCGCACACATCGTGCCCGCAGGAACGCAGGGCATCCATCGCAGAGTTGACAGTTTCCATGCTGTCGCCTTCTGCGAAGAAATCCGTAGAGGGGGGTTCGTCATCGGAGTCAGGAAGACTTTGCGTCACATCTCTGAACTCTTTCTCGAGTCCTTTTTTACTGCTGTATGTTACAACTAGATTCACGGTAGAACAGTTAACTGCTCTTTTTCTTTCTTAAAAAATATTTACTTTTTTATGTTGCACGAGTCTTGTTTTTTTGAATCAAAACTTAGGAGAAATGGATTGACAAAACTTGTTAGTCCTAATATCAGCTGACCTGTGGCAATTTGCGCAAGCGGCCAGAAAAACCGTGAAGAAAAGAAGAAGATTCTTTAAGGCGAGATGATTGGAAGAGAAACTTAATGTTTCTGTAGTCATTTGATATAAATTTCACCTCACATTTTTTTAAATTTATTTTTCTTTATATTATTTATAGGATATTTTTTAAATGAAATAGCAAATGAAAAAAAATAAAAATTTCATTTTTTTTCAAATATTTTTTCCCGCAGCACTTATTTTGCAAAATAAATCATGTGGCCGCAGTTGTCACATTGAGTCATAAGTTCTTTCCTTGCAGAGTTTATCGTCTGAGGAGTCAGTTTAAGATGGCATTTCCCGCACATGCCCTGCGACACTTGAACGAACGGCGAAGACGAACCCTTCGAGAGAAGCCTCGAGTAAAGTGACAGCACATTCTGCGGCAGCGGTTTCCTCTTCTCGTCGCGGATAATCTCGAGTTTTACAATCTCCTCCTTGAGCCTCGCCACAAGATCCTCCAGCCCTGTCTTCTCGTCCTTTATGCTCTTGCTGCGGTCGTTGAAAACTCTTTCCACATCGCGGAATTTTTTCTTCTCCTCCTCCGCCTTGTCCATAAGCACCAGTTGCTCGGTCTCGAAGGCGCTTATCTTCTTTTTCACGTTTTCTATTTCCGACAGGAGCGCCTTGTATTCCTCGTTTTTCTTCACCATTGCGGACTGCGCCTGGATTCTCTGAAGTTCCACATTCTTCTCCTTTATGGATCCCTCGACCTTTTTCATGTCAAGGTCGAATCTCATGCAGTTCTCCTTGGTCAGATCGAGTTTCTTTTTGTTGTCCTCGAGTTCCATGCCGAGTCTTCTAATCTCCTCCGGAATCATTTCGAGCCTCAAACGCAGATTCCTTATGCGCAGGTCGGTTTCCTGAAGAGAGAGAAGGTTTTCAATCCATTTTTCCATTTTTTTCATCTTTCTATTTTAAGATTTAATATAATTTCAACCACAGAGAACTCAGAGAAAAGCATAATTATGATAAATAATCATTTCCTCTCTGTGTTCTCTAAACAACTAATCTTTTAAGTCCATCTTTAAGTCGTTGGACATTGAAATTTATCAATAAACCGACCTTGTTGCCTGTAGCTCTCAAATAAGTCAGCAATTGTGCTTCAAAAATCCTGTTCATCTCTTCTACTGCTTTCAGTTCCAATATTACAGAATTTTCCACCATGAAATCTATCCTGTGAACTCCAATCTCTTTGCCTTTATATTTTAAACATATTTTTTTTTGGCGTTCATAAGATATCTTTCTTAAATCAAATTCGTGCGCCAACGCCTCTTCGTATACACTTTCCAATAAACCTGGCCCCAAAGTGGAATGTACTTCAATTGCGGCTGAAATAATTTTATCGGTTACTTCTTTCAATGGATATTTTTCTTCTGAGTACACAGAGCAAATTCCTTATTTTTCCTTTTTTTTCTCTCTGAGACCTCTGTGGTTCTTTATTATTATTTTTATTGTCCCACCAGTTGTCCATAAATAAAAAAACGGGCGCGAGGCCCGTTTGAATCACAACAGATTCGGCTGTTCCAATCCGGAAGAGCCAGGGATTCGCCTTTCGGGAAATTTTTCCAGCCCGAAACGTTTTATCGCCTTTTCGGTTACAGTTCTTCCCTGTGGTGTTCTCACCACGAATCCCTCCTGAATGAGATAAGGTTCATATACCTCCTCTATTGTTCCATCCTCTTCGCCGACGGCCACCGCGATATTCTTGATGCCCACTGGCTTGCAGTTGAACTTGTATATGAGCGCCTCCAGTATTCTGTTATCCATCTCATCGAGCCCATCCTTGTCGATGTCCAGCATTTCAAGTGCGGAGGAGGCTACTGACCTGTTTATCTTATTGTCCGCCTTTACTTGGGCATAGTCTCTGGCCCATCTGAGCAGGTTGTTGGCAATTCTTGGTGTTCCGCGGCATCTGCCGGCAAGCTCGATCGCTCCACCATCGTCAATTTCAATGTTCAATATCTTGCCTGTCCTGTGGATTATCTGCCGGAGTTCGGCAGGTTTATAGTAATCAAGCCTGAGAGTTAGGCCAAAACGGCTCCTGAGCGGCGCGGAAAGGAGCCCTGACCTGGTTGTCGCCCCGACAAGCGTGAAATGCGGCAGATTGAGACGCACGGAGCGGGCATTGGGTCCCTGGTCAATTATGATGTCAATTACAAAATCCTCCATCGCGCTGTAGAGATATTCCTCGACATTCGTGCTAAGCCGGTGTATCTCATCTATGAAAAGTATTTCTCCCTCCTGGAGAGAGGTCAGAAGACCTGCAAGATCACCTGCCTTCTCGATGACAGGTCCGCTCGAAGTCTTTATGCCAGTACCCTTTTCGTTGGCCACAATGTATGCAAGGGTTGTTTTGCCAAGTCCAGGGGGCCCGCTCAGAAGAAAGTGGCCGAGGGGTTCCTTTCTTTCCTTGGCGGCCTGGACATAGAGCTCCAACCTCTCCTTCACCTTGTTCTGCCCCGGAAAGGCACTGAAAGACTTCGGGCGGATGCTGTTCTCGAATTCGAGATCCTTTTTCGCCAGAGTTGATGTCACAAATCTTTCAGGATCCGCCGACATTGAAAATATTCCTCATATATAATTGCAAATGGTACAAATGAAATTATCGTATTTGCGAAAAAAATCCACATCTGCATTTATTTTTTTAGATATAAAAAAGAAAGGTAATTTAAAATGTCCTGTAAAAGTTTTGAAAAATTGGCTGCCGACACTGTCAGAATAATCTCCGCGGAGTCCGTGCAGAAGGCCAAGTCGGGCCACCCGGGAATGCCTATGGGATGCGCAGATTTCGCATTCGAACTCTTCTACAAATATCTCAGACATCATCCGCAGAATTCAAAATGGCTCGGCAGAGACCGCTTCATTCTTTCCGCCGGACACGGCTCAACCCTTCTTTATACGCTTCTCAACCTTTTTGGATACAATCTTTCAATGGAAGAACTGCAAAAGTTCCGCCAGTGGGGAAGCCTTACACCGGGACATCCCGAATTAGGACACACCGATGGAGTGGAAGTCACCACCGGACCGCTCGGAAGCGGATTTGCAACGGGAGTCGGCATGGCCGCCGCCGCCAAAAACTTCGCCGCAAGAACAGGCCTCGACAAGACCGGCCTCTTTGACCAGAAAATCTTCATCATCTCAAGCGATGGATGCATGATGGAGGGAACCACCCACGAAGCCGCTTCCCTCGCGGGACACCTTAAACTTGACAATATTGTATGTTTCTACGATGACAACTCCATCACGATCGAAGGCAAGACCTCTCTGGCTTTCACAGAAAACACCGCCGCAAGATTCGAGGCCTATGGATGGAAAGTGATACATCTTGGAAATGCAAACTGCATCGAAGAAGTTGACAAGGCGCTCGCCGAGGCAATGAATAGCGATGGAAGACCTGTTCTCATTGACGGCAAGACGACAATCGGCTTTGGCTCTCCAAAAAAGGCCGGAACCAATTCCTGCCATGGTGAACCCCTGGGTGATGAAGAATTGGCGGCCACCAAGAAGGCGCTCGGCTTCGGCGACAAACCACCTTTCTACATTCCACCCGAAGTGAAGGAGAAAATTGCCGCAAGATGTGCGGAACTCGCAAAGAAAGCCGCAGAGTGGGACAGAAAATTTCAGGGACATCTCGAGAAGAATCCTGACACGGCAAAACTAGTATCCCAATTGCTCGGGAAAGAACTTCATGAAAACCTTCTTCAGGAACTCATGGAAGTTACCCCAAAGGACAAGGCGGTCGCAACAAGGGTTTCCGGCGGAATAGTTCTTAACAAGGTCGCACAGCTTGTTCCGGCTCTGATTGGTGGCGCGGCGGATCTCGCACCTTCCACAAAGACCCTTATCAATGGGGAAGGAAGCTTCACGGCAACCGACAGAAAGGGCAGAAACTTCCATTTCGGAGTCAGAGAGCTCGGAATGGGAATGCTCGTGAACGGAATGGCTATTTACGGAGCTTCAATACCATATGCTGCAACATTCTTTGTCTTTTCCGACTATATGAAACCGGCAATACGGCTTGCGGCAATTCAAAACTTGCATCTTATATATGTCTTCACGCATGACTCATTCTACGTCGGAGAGGATGGCCCAACGCATGAGCCCATCGAACAGATCGCAATGCTGAGAACAATACCGGGAATGACAGTTTTCCGGCCTGCGGAGGCCATTGAAGTAGCTCATGCCTGGTATGCCGCAATGAAAATAAACGGGCCGGTGGCACTGTTGCTCACAAGACAGGATCTTGAGCCCTATTCACCAGAACTCGCTAAAAAAGTGGACATGATGAAAGGTGCATACATACTTCAGGACGACCAAGGCTCCGATACTGTCCTCGTCGCGACAGGCTCGGAAGTTAATCTCGCACTCAAGGCCGCGGAACTCCTCAGGAAGGAAGGGAGAAAAATCAGAGTCGTATCGATGCCTTCCAGAGAACTTTTCATGAAGCAGGACAAGAAACTCCGCGACCAAATTATTCCTCTTTCATTTAAAAAGGTCTCTATTGAAGCTGGAACAAGCTATGGCTGGGGAGACATTATTGGAACCGAAGGGCTGAAAATAAGCCTTGACCATTTCGGTGCATCGGCTCCCTACAAGGTGCTCGCAGAAAAATTTGGGTTCACCCCGGAGGCAGTCGCCGACAAAGTCAAAAAATTCTGCTCATAAGAATTAACCGCCAAATAATTCACTATCGTCCAAGGATTATTGGATAGATTGTATTTATGGTAGGGACGCCTCGCCGAGGTGTCCGTGGCGGTTTCGGCGAAACCGTCCTACAAAGTCTCCGCCGAGACGGATTAAGTTTATCGTATGGGAAATTGTATTTTCGCGGGATGCTTGAATGGTTGATAATTTGTAGCCACGGCCACCTGTCCTACGAAGCCTTGGCATAGTAGAATGTTGGCCGTGCAGCCGCCTCCAACATATAGGCGGCTACATTAGTCCCGGCGTAGCCAGTTAGGTTTGTATTTTGACATTGGAAATTGGATGTTGATCATTGGATATTTAAAATAGCTCAAGCTCGTGACAAGAAACAGAAAAGACTTTGATCCTGAAAAACATCATTTTGTGTTTATACCCTACAAAATTCATAATTCCTGACTCGTAGCTTCAATAGTGCTGGAGATGTGGAAAAAGGGGTTGTGGCTAAGAAAGGGTTGCAGCCGGGAAATCTGAACTTATAATTTAATCGTATGGAAAATGTATTTTCGCGTGTTTCGCGGGAAAAAATATGGTATTAAGTTTCCGCCGCAGCGGATTAATTTAATCGTATAGGAAATTGTATTTTGACAGGATGGTCGAATGATTGGGAATTTGTAGCCACGGCCATGTTGGCCGTGTCGTCGCCTCCAACATGGAGGCGGCTACATTAGTCCCGGCCTAGCCGGCTAAGTTCACAGCTCCTTAGGGGAAAATTGAAGTCTCACAAGAAATTCAAGAAGATTTACGCCGAGATCACGAATGTCTGCAATTTGAGATGTTCGCTTTGTCCCGGGACGAAGCGTGGACAGGCTTTCATTTCTCTAGGATCATTTGAAACAATTCTCGGGAAAATACATCCTTTTACAGATCATCTATATCTTCACGTGATGGGCGAACCGCTTTTTCATCCTGCATTTCCGGAAATCCTGGGCTTATGTGAAACACACGGGTTCAAAGTAAATATTGCCACAAATGGAGTTCTTGTTGGGAAGCATCGGGACACGCTGTTGAATTCAAAGGCTGTCAGACAGATAAGTTTCTCGATCCATTGCGCCGAAGTTCAGGAAAATTTTGTGATGCCGCCAAATTATCTACGGGAAATCCTTGAATTCATCCGCGAGGGAATTGAAAAAACCGGGATATTTTTTTCCATTAGGGTATGGAACCTGAAAAATGGGAAGAAGGCGGATGCCAGCCTCATGGAGACAATAGAAAACTTTTTCCCCGTGCCTTCATGTATGGAAAATGAGATCTCAAAGGGATCTGGGATAACTCTTGCACCAAATGTCTTTCTTAATTTTGGAGAAGAATTCAAGTGGCCTGAGCCAGGTTCCGGAACTGATCCGCAAAACTCCGCCGCAAGAAAATTCTGCCGCGCGCTCAGAGACCACTGTGCAATCCTGGTTGATGGGACGGTCGTTCCATGCTGTCTTGACAGGAATGGTGAAATTCCTCTTGGTAATATTTTCAAATCGGAGTTGGCGGAAATAATCGGAACAGATAAGTCCTGCGGAATCATAAATGGCTTTTCGGAGGACAGAGCTGTTGAATCCCTCTGCACAAACTGCGATTTCCGCAGAAGATTTGATTGAAGTTCAGATTTTCTGATAGGCCGCTTCAAATGCTTGGCAAACGTTAGAAAAAGAGTTGTAGCCAAACAAGGGTTCCACCCAGAAAATCTGAACGTTATTCCCGAAAAGAAAGCAAAAAAGAGAGGTAAGAAGGTTTTTAACTTTATTATTAAATCTCATTCTACGAAATCGCCATGACGGTAGATAGTAGTGGAAAAAATAAGAATAGCGACTAAATTCAGATTTTCTGACTCGTAGCTTCAATAACTCTGGCAATGTGGAAAAAGGGGTTGTGCCTGAAAAGGGATTGCAGCCGGGAAATCTAAATGAAAATTCCCCCCGGGGGGTGGAATTTTAAGACATTATTATTTTTAGCGGATCAGGAACTCTGAAATTCCAGATGGATATAGAATTTCGATATAATATTTGGAAAATATTTTGAAAGCTTGCAGAAAATTCAAATTCAGGGATCGGGATTTTGAGCTTGGCGACAAGACGCATATTGTCGGGATTCTGAATGTCACACCAGACTCTTTCAGCGACGGGTCGCTCTATCTGTCCCCGGAGAAAGCGGTCAAACATGCCATAGAAATGCTTGACAATGGAGCTGACATAATTGACATAGGCGGCGAATCAACAAGGCCCGGCTCGAAACCGGTGTCCACCGACGAAGAAATTTCAAGAGTTGTTCCAGTGATAGAGGGGTTGAGAAAAAAGAGGCCAGCATCGGTAATAAGTATTGACACCTGCAAGAGCGAGGTGGCGGAGGAGGCACTTAAGGCTGGCACCGAAATCATAAACGACATAGGCGGACTGCGAGATTCGCGGAAAATGGCGGAAGTCGCGGCAAAATCCGGGGCGGGTCTCATCTTGATGCACATGCGCGGCACGCCGGAAACTATGCAGTCTTTAACGGAATATGGAAATCTCATTTCGGACATCATTTCATCACTTGAGAACTCCATAAAAATGGCGGAATCGGCGGGAATTGAAGGTGATCATATTGTGATAGATCCGGGAATTGGTTTTGCAAAGACAACTGGACAGAATCTGGAAATACTGAAAAACATGGACAAATTCGTGGAATTGGGATATCCCTTGCTGCTAGGCCCCTCCAGGAAGTCATTTATAGGAACCGTCCTTGACAGGAAGGAACCGGCGGAGCGGATTTTTGGTACTGCCGGTGTAGTCGCCTGGCTGGCAATGAAGTCCGTGGATTTCGTCCGGGTGCACGATGTGCGGGAAATGTCAGATGTCCTGAAGATTATTGAGAGCATCAAACATTAAACTTGATCGTATAGGAAATTGTATTTTGGGCAGGTTCGCTATATGGCTTGAAACTTATAACCACGGCCATGTTGGCCGTGCAGTCGCCTCCAACATCCGCCTACGCAAAGGAGCTACGGCGAGACATGTGGAGGCGGCTACATTAGTCCCGGCGTAGCCGGTTAAGTTCACATGGCCTTGCTGGAGGGACGCGCTCCGTCGCGTCCACCTATACGGCCACGATGGAGCGTGGCCCTCCACCATTAAACTTTTACACATTACCTATAAGACCTTATAGAATAACTATGGATTGAAGAATTTAAAATCGGGTGTATCCTTTATCAAGTTCAAAATTTCTGATGTGTGGGAGAAATACATGTTGCGAAATTCCGTTGCAAGAGGAATTTCATTTTCAAATTTTCTTGAGAAACACAAAATTGCGACATTAGATTTTTCCACTGGTATTGCATTATGCTAAATGAGCTTACAGATCAGAAAATCTGAAACTGTAGCTATGGAAGGCAGATTATGGGAACATCCCTGTACATTTACAATTTATGGATAATAGTAAGTCCGATTATTGAAGTTGGCATTCTTGCCTTCACTATCTACTACGTTCTTTATTTTCTGCGTGGCACGAGAAGTGCCAACATCCTTGCAGGCATAATAATTGCCATTATACTTTTGACCTTTGTGACCGAGAATCTCAAGCTTGGAGTCCTGAACGGGCTCCTGAACGGGTTATGGTCAATTTTCCCGCTCGCGCTTGTGATAATTTTCCAGCCTGAACTTAGAAGGGCGTTCGCACAGATAGGGAGCCGTCCCTTTGCAAGGATGCAGAGGAGGGAGGAGACGATAAACGAGGTGGTGACGGCGGTCCGGAACATGTCGAATCTGCATATAGGAGCCCTTATAATATTTCAGCGGCAGATCGGGATAAGGGCGCTCATAAGCAACGGAATAATGATAGATGCAAAGGTGAGCCATTCGCTGATTCAGACGATTTTCCATCCCAACACGCCGCTTCACGATGGTGGAATAGCCATTGATGACAACGACAAGCTGGCTGCAGCTCACATAATTTTCCCCCTGTCGCAGAGCGCCACGCTGTCCACCTCCCTCGGTACCAGGCACCGCGCCGCGCTAGGGATAACCGAGGAGACGGACGCTATTGCCGTCGTTGTATCCGAAGAGACAGGAAAAATAAGCATCGCCTGCAGGGGAAACCTGAGAAGAAACATGAGCCCCGAAAAACTCTCGAGATATCTTCACGCCCTGATCGTGAAAAACAAGGGTGATTCCGATATGAATCTTTTCGCCAACATGACCGAAGAGAACGAATTCTCCGAATCTGAAAAGGATGTTTTTTCAAATGAGTAACTACAGTGAAAGCGGCGGATTTGTACCAGGATTCATAAGAAGGGACTTCCTTAGAAAGTTTATCGCGCTGTTCTTCGCAGGGATAGTCTTCTGGAAAGTTTCCAAGGAAATTGGGATAGAGGAGACGGTAGACAATGTGAAGCTCAACATAGTTACCCAGGGCGACTATGCTGTGCTCGGAAGCGACACTGTCAACCTCAAGATAACGGTCCGCGTAAATGATCAGGAAACACTTCTCAATCTGAGTCCGTCAGATTTCAAGTTCACCATGGAAATACCGGAACCAAAAAATGGTATCCAGGCAAATCCTCTCGATTTCAAAATAATGGAAAGTGCCAAGATAGTGAAACCACTCGGGGTCGAGATTCTCAGTGTCAGACCCGACAACATTTCTGTCAGCCTCGACGAGAAAACAAGCCGGGAACTCCCGGTCAAGGTCAGGTTTTCAGGCGCGGTACAGGATAACTATACCTGCGGTGAAGTTTATGTAATCCCCGAAAAGGTGACGGTTACCGGTCCCAAAACCATGCTTGGCAAACTGCGCGACATTCTGACCGACCCGGTAATTCTCGACGAGAGGACTATCGAGAATTTCAAGTGCAAGGTAAAGCTGTCTGTTCCGGAAGAGATGAATGTGGTCCCCCGCGATGTCGTTGTTCAGGTCGAAGTGTACAAGAAAATAGACACAAGGAAGTTCACGGGAATCCCCATTGATGTTCTAGTCCCCGCCAATTCATCGTTGAAGGTCTCGAAAATTTCTCCCACAAACGTGGATATAACGGTTCAGGGTATCAAAGGCGTGATTGAAAAGATGAAAGAGGCGGAACTTAAACCATTCATAGATATTTCCTCGATTGACAAGGCTGGCACTATTGTTCTCAAGCCTCTTTGTTTCATAGATTTGCAGGGAGTTAGGATGCTCGAGTATAATCCTACCGAGATAAGGGTCGATATAATCCAAGAGAAATAAAATATTCTCCCATGAAAATCGTAGCAGATGATAAAATTCCGTTTCTGAAGGAAGGACTTGCGAAATTCGCAGATTCCGTCAATGCCGTATTTCTGCCCGGCGCGAAAATCGCAAAATCCGATCTGCTTGACGCTGATGCCCTTATCACACGGACCAGAACAAAATGCAATCGGGATCTGCTCGAAGGGACAAAGGTGCGCTTCATCGCCAGCGCAACAATCGGCTATGATCACATTGACACGGCATACTGCAAATCCCGCAATATATTCTGGACCAATGCGCCAGGCTGTAACTCGTCTTCTGTTGCACAGTATTTCGCCTCGGCAATCCTCAATCTCGCAAATGAACGGAAATTTCGGCTGCGCGACATGACCATAGGCATTGTTGGTGTAGGAAACGTGGGATCGAAAATTGCGAAATTTGCAGAGGCTACCGGGATGACGGTCCTCCTCAACGATCCTCCGAGAGAAAGAAAAGAAGGAAGGGGTATTTTCACAGATCTCGGAACTATAAAGTGCGAAGCGGACATAATAAGTTTTCATGTGCCTTTGACCAATGATGGATCCTACAGGACTTTACATCTTGCAGGAGAAAATTTTTTCCGTGAAATTTTCAGACGTATCATTTTCGTGAACAGCTCGAGGGGAGAGGTCGCTGACACCGGGGCGCTGAAAAATGCGATCCGGAACGGAAAGGTCTCTGATGCCGTCATTGATGTCTGGGAGAACGAGCCGGACATAGACAGGGAACTCCTTGAAATTGCGAAATTAGCAACCCCCCATATCGCAGGATATTCCACTGACGGCAAGGCGAACGGAACATCAATGTGCATAAGAGCTCTGAGCACTTTCTTTGGTCTTGGAGCTGATGAATGGTACCCGGAAAAGCTTCCTGAACCGGAATGCCCCCTGATCAAAATTGACTGTTCGGGGAAAACTGCTGAACAGGTACTTTTGGAGGCGATTAATGCAAGTTATGACATTTCCCAGGATGACCTGGTGCTTCGCAATTCCCCTGAAAGGTTTGAGAAATTAAGGGGCGAATATCCGGTCAGGCGCGAGTTTCCAGCCTATTCCGTCAAATTGAAAAATGACACTGCCGATTTCGGCGGGATTATCAAGCGCCTCGGGTTCATTTTACATGTCTAGATTTGCTTGGCGGAAAGACTTCCTCCGAGATTATCTAGCGCAACTTCCGAGTTTTGCAATTGCCACATCATTTCCACTTCGAGACTTTTTTGATTATAGCTGAGGCGGAAGCAGTGTCTTTGATGTCTGCAATCTTAAGCCAGACTCCTTCGGGTCTCAGATTTTCCATAATCGTGTCGAGTTCATCGGGCCGTATGCCGAGTTGGATCCCTTTTTTCGCGGCCTGGCATTTTCTATATATGTCAAGCCAGTCTGTGGCGCGCCCTTTGCCGGATCCATAGACCCACTGTATGGCATTCAGCTCCTTGATTTCCAGAAGAGAGTCGAGGTGGGTGAGAGCCTGCGGACCGTCGAGGTGGTAGATGCTCGCCTCTGCAATCCTGCATTCCCTGGCAATCCCAGGGAGAAAAATGTCGTCGAACATTTTTTTCGAGATCATGCAGGAGAAATCGTTGGCGGGTACGTGCCAGCGCTTCGAGGAGACAATCCCCGGCCAGGAAGTGATGGCCTGCCCGGCACCTTGAAGCTTGTCCATGTAGAAATTGAAAACCTCCTCGAAGACATCGTCAACATATTCGCGGAGTTTCTTGACTTCCTCGGGGAAATCAATCATGTCCATATTGAGGTTCAGCGGGTCGCGGAACGCGGCTATTGCATCGCCACCGGGATGAAGATCGGTGTATGCGACATAGTATTTGCCTTTTCCCCTAGCGAGAAAAGCATCCATGATCTCGATTATTTTTTTCCAGTAGAAATTGTTCCTCGAGAATTTCAATTTGCCAACCTTGCTCCAGTCGTGAAGATTTGGGATTCCCCAGCTTGTGCCTTCGGAGAATTCCATTTCCATACCGAAGAAAGCGCTGAATACCTCTGGTCCGAGATTAGGAAAGGCCAAAGGCAGATCGTCCCCGCAATAGACCGTGTCTTCGATGCCGTATGCGGTGCATTCCGCGATATGTTCCGAGTCCATCCAACGCTCTCTGGGAGTCGCATATGTCTTATTGGGTGGCGGATTGCCGGAAGCTTTTTCCTTCCCGAAACTTATCATTACAAGTGGGCGGTCAATTATCTCCCTGTTCCAGAAGGCGTCCTGTCGTTTGATCCTCATCTCCCAGTCCGGGATATTTTCAATCGGCATTATCATGTTTTACTCCTGAATTATTATGTATACTTAACCGGCTATGCCGGAACTTTTTTGGAACGCCACCAACTTGGTGGCATTTATTCAATAGTGCCGGCAGATTGCCGGCGTTCCATAGAAAAATACAATTTCCTATACGATGAACTTAATCCGCCGCGACGGAGACTTAATAGCATATTTTTTCCCGCTAAACACGCAAAAAACGCGAAAATACAATTTTCCATACTATTAAATTACAATTGAAAACTTTGGGAATTGCAGTTCGCTGGCTTCCTACAGATTTCTCTTTATGACGACTAGTGTCTGATCGTCGAACTGCTGTTCGTCCGGCGCAAATTCGTCAACCTTGGATAGGATCTTGTCAATTATCTCATGTGGCATAAGATTACCATCACAGGATTCCCCGAACGCCTCGCAGAGCCTGTCAATGCCAAACTCCTGCTCCTTCTCGTTTATGGCTTCCGTTATTCCGTCCGTGAAGAAGAGCAGATACATTCCCGGAACGAATGTGAAACTGATAGAATCATATTCTCCTGCTATTTCGGACGGCATAAGGCCGGAAGCCACCCCGTTCGGATATATTCTTCTGACACTGTGATCCGGCACATGCACAAGAAGCTCGGTGTGCCCCGCCCTTACATATTCGACCGTGTCATTGCGGCGGTCTATGAGACAGCAGGCGACCGTCACGAAACGCTCGTCTCCTGTGTCTCTGAAGAGGGCGTTGTTCAGATCCTGCATCAGAAATCTGAGTGTTCCGAACTTTTCGACGTTCGCCCTTATGAAACTTCTTGTCATAGCCATCAGCATGCAGGCTGGAATACCCTTGCCGCAGGCATCCGCCACTACAACCAACAGGCGGTTTTTGTCAATCTCCACAAAATCGTAGAAGTCGCCGCCGACCTCCTTTGCAGATCTGTTGAAGGCGTGGATGATGTAGTTTTCATCCTCTGGAAACTTGGCAGGAAGAAGCGATGCCTGAAGTTGTTTCGCAAACTCGAGTTCCTGGCTTATTCTCTGCTGTTTGCTCAGATTGGAATAGACATTGACGATATTGTACCCGAGCACCACCTGGTCTGCTATGAACTTGAAGGTATTGAACTGCTCGAGAGAGAATGGTTCTCCATCCTTTCTGTTGTTCACCGCGCATATCACACCTATGAGTTTTCCTTCCGTAACGAGTGGCGCAGACATGAATGTGTCTATGGCAACCACGCTGTCCACGGCAATGATTCTAGGGTCCTCGGATGCGTTTTCCAGAAGTATGGGCTCCCTTTTGAGTGCCGTCTCTCCAATTATTCCGTCTCCTATCTTTATTTTTTCCCTTCTCAGAGATTCGAGGATGTATCTCGGTTTGGTGAGTACGAATTCGGGTGATTTGTGCATCGGCGGAAACGCCCCCGAAATTCCGCAGGCCTTCAGAAAACCATTTTCCTCGATGAAAATACAGAGGGAGCTTGCCCCGACAAGATCGGAGACATATCTGGCCGTCAGATTCATGGAGTCCTCTATTTCCTCAACGGTTTTCAGATTTTTCGAGAAAATCTTGAGGAAATTTCCGATTTCAGTGTTTTTGTGGAGGACTTCATCATATTTTTTCGACAGAAACCCCATCCGGAAATGAAGATAAATAACATATCCGGCGGTGGCTGTCAATATCATCAATAACAAAAAATATCTGAAAAAATCAGGGTTCATTCTGAAACCCGTGTGAAATTGTTGAAAAACTGATAGATTATAGCTCTTACAATGATAAATTTCAATGTCCATAGCATAATTTTACAAATAAGTATATTGAAGAAAACATGAAACTCTTCATGAAAATATGTGGAATGACACGCCCTGAAGATGCGAAATTCGCAGAAGATGAAGGTGCGGATGCCCTCGGGTTTGTCGCTTATTCAAAAAGCCCTAGATTCATATCGCCAGAGGATACGGCACGCATCTGCTATAAACTCAAAGGGAAAATCCGCAAGGTCGGTGTCTTTGTCAACGCAAGTCCAGAATTCATAATCAAATATCTGGATGCCGGAATAGATATTGTTCAACTTCATGGAGATGAAAACACCGATTTTACCAAACTTCTGCCTATGGGAACAGAAATATGGAGAGCCATTAAAATTTCAAATGAAACAGACATCGCAATCTGTGCCCCCTTCCCAGCGGAAAAATTTGTGATTGATTCTTTCAGCAAGGAGAAATATGGAGGGACAGGTGACACCGCCGACTGGAAACTTGCGAATTTAGCAGTCGGAATTTTAAAAAAACCCGTTTTGCTGGCCGGTGGAATAGGACCTGCAAACATTAAAGCCGCCTTCGAAGCCGTCCACCCAGCGGGATTCGATGTCAACAGCGCCGTGGAAAGCGCTCCGGGAATAAAAGACCATCACCTGATCTCGGAGTTGTTCCGGAACATCAGCAGGATAATGAACTAGTCATAACAAAAAGGACTTGGACTATGAAAAAATCGAATGTTGTTCTGTATGCCATATTGGCCGTATTTGTAGCTGATGTTCTTGCAATTTCCCTGATTGTAGGACATTACAGGGGAAAGTGCAGGTTGCTTCAGTCTGAAATCGAAGATCTGAAAAATAATCAGCCCCGCAAGAAGACGGTGAACAAATCGAAACAAACAGAAAACACCGTTGAATCGGATGAATCCTCCAAGGTACGCAAAGATGGAGATGATTCACGCAAACTTCTTGGCAAACTTCGCGACATGAAGAAGAAACTCGAGGATAATGAAAAGAAAATCGCGGAAATAAAGTCTGCCGCGGACAACAAGACCCCGCAGGACCAACCCCAGAATAACCATCAGAATAATATGTCCCCCACGGTGATCCCCCCCTTTAGTGCGAATAACTATGGCGACTATCTGAAACAGCTGAAAGAGACAGATCCGGGAAATTTCGATGCCGTAATCCAGGGCACTAAAAAATTTGCGGCATTCTCATCCCAGGTTCTGGATGAAAGACGCAACTTCTACGAAAACATGGATGTGTCTATCCTGGATCAAGACCAGCTTGACTTTCATCAGAAATTTCTTGACATGAACAAACATATCCTGGAAATGTCTGACATGGCTTCGAAAACGGACGACCCGGACGAAATAGGCAGGCTGATGAATGAAAGGAACCAGCTTATGCCAGAGTATTTTGGCCTCTTGAATGGAGAGAAGAAAACTGCCCTTCTGAGTTTTGCAAAAAGCATAGGATACAACAAGGAGGAGGGTGCCCAACTCCTAGAATATATAAACTACCTTGAAACCATGTCACGCCCCCGCTATTACCAGCCCGAGGATAAATGACATGCGATATTTATTATTCCTCTGCACTTAGAAAATCTTGAACATCCCCAGAATTGATTTCCTGCATTCTGCCCTTTTTTGGCTGTCTGCAAAACCATTGGATTTGATTGTCTTTCAGTCGAAGTAGTTGCTCCAGTGTTTTGACGTGCTTGTAGTTCTGGTGGATTGGGTTTTGGAATTTATTAGAGTGTTTGAATATTTTCTGAGTCCAATAGGGTTTATTTTAGTTCTATCATGTCAAGTAATCATTGACAATCTAGAACAAAAATAAACTCAAGACGAATTCATCATCATTTTTAATAGAACAGCTTTGACTGGCTTACTTCGTAATCTGCTATAAGATTTTCAAAAAGCCAGTTCTTTCACTACATCAAATCCATAGTTCAGTCTCATCAAGGTATCAAGAAGAATTTTAGGATTGTAGGTCTTCCCATAGCGTTTCATATCAATAAAACCTGTAGTATGTCCGAGATTCCTCATTGTCCAGAACCTCCCTTTAGTAGCACAAAACAGAGGCTCTGGTGGCACAAATCGAAGGTAACACAAAAAATGGCAAGTCGTAAATGGCTAATAATGGGCAAGATAGGCGAAACTGGTGGAGCATAAGGGATTCTACAGGCTATATATTTATAATTCCTTGATAATTATGCAATTACGTCAATACCAATATCTTACGATAAATAAACCAATTGTCCAATACCGTCCAATTATGGCTATTATTAGTCCTTTCTGGTCACATATTGGACACACTCTTTGCCTACATTGTTTTTAAAATGGAGTTTGAGCAATGCCTCTCTTTGCGCCTCCTTTATTATACGCTTCAGATCGTCAGGAAGCGTATCGTATAAGGCTGCAAGCTCCAGCGCCTCTTTTGAGAAGTAAGGAACTGAACCTCCATCTGTTTTCTGAACGTCCTTGAACTCCGGAAGCTTGAGGAGCTTGGCAAATGTTTCCTGATCCACCCATTTTCTTTCACCTAGAAGCAACCTTGCCACAGATGTCTCGTGGATTCCTATCTCCTTTGCAAGCTTTCGCTTTTTTTTAAGCCTTTCAAATGCCTTCTGAAATGCGTTATGTAACGATGAAGACCATGAAATAGGATTACCATTTTTCATACTTAATACTCCAGTTACAATTGTAAGCTTGCTAATTTCAATATAGAGCGGGAATTACTTTTTTTTACTTTTTTTTACTTTTTTTTTCAATATTACCCTTTGACTTGCTTGCTTGGCAAGCTATTATTTCCGCATTAAACAATGTTTGAAGGTGTTATGATAAAGAAAAATAAATCAACAATACACATTGATTCTCGCCTGCATGAGAGGCTGAAAAGCCAGTCAGGTAGCCTTGATGTAGTTTTTTATAAATTCGTGGAAAAGATTTTATCCAAGGAGGCTGATAAACTTGCCAACAAAGCAAGTATCATCAAGACAAGCAATGAAAATTAGTGACAATGATATCATTTTCATCCCATATCCTGCCTGGGTTAGGGAAAAAATCGCCTGCAAGTTGTTTTCTGTTGGCAAGCTTACCTTGAGGGAGTGGCGCCGAAAAGGTTTGATCAAGGTTGCAGATACAAGCGGGAGCCAAAAGAATATCGTTTATCGTTCCTCTGACATTGACCGCATAATTATGAGCATCTCCGAGGGGCGGTCTCCGGTCAAGCATAATGAATATTTTGGGAAGGCAGGATGATTTGGCTATTCTCATACTCATACGCGAATACATACTACTACTACTCTTATATATTAGCTTTTACTTTATATTTATATTTAGGCGATTTACAACATGTTGATATTAAACAACTTACAAATATCAAGGTGTACTAGATGTTAGGATTCGTGTACCTAATGTTAGGAAAAGTGTACTGGATGTTGGGATTCGTGTACCTGATGTTAGCAAAGATGTACCTGATGTTGGCATTTGAGGCTAAAAAATATTGAAGGTGTACCAAATGTTAGGATATAAACTCAAAATAGTCCGAGATATCAAGCAATTTTTAGGGTGATATAACTTATGAGGCTGGAAAAAATAACGGAAGTGATCGAGACGAAGAAGGCTGATATAAGCCATGTCAGACTATCGAACCGCTTTCTGCTCACAAAACGTGATATAGGTCTCAATGAAATGCGCTTCCTGCTTCTTGGACTTGCAAAGGGACTTAATAAAAACATGGTTCTAAGGGTGACGCACGCAGAATTCTCGAGTTGCTGGGAATATTCAAAGGAAAACTGTCCGGAAGCCTTTCGGAGAATCTCCAGAAATATTGCAAAGACCGTGATCAGTGTTGATGAGGGGGAATTATATGCTGATTTTCCCCTTGTCGAAAAGAATATTGGAGTAAAAAGCTATTCCGGTGAATTACGGGTGTATCTCAATAAAAACTTAACGAACATGTTTAAGGATTTTATGCCTGGGAATCCCTATTTTGTTTCGACAATCCACCAGATTCGTAAATTCTCAACTCTTACGGGTATCAACCTTTATCTTTTCGCCCGTTCCGTTTGTCTTCAGAACCCCACCGATGTTTGCCTCTCAAATGAAGCCATTCAGCTTATAATCGGGACGAAATATGCTGAAAAGAAGGAATTTATCCGCAAACTGAAACCTGTCATCCAGCTTACTTATGAAACTGACATGCATGTCAAACTGCTCAAATCTCCCCGTGGCTATGTGCGAATGAGAATTACATCGCAAGATTATCCTTCCGTTTTATCGACCGAATTCGGGATTGAGTACAAAAAAGCCAGGACATTGATTAGTCTGGTGCGCAGGACAAAGGAGGATAGCGATCAGTATCTGAATGAATGCCTTGCCTATTGCAGGGACCGCATCAGAAAGGGGAAAGTTTTGAATGTTCAGGATTTTGTCATATCGACGATAACGGACTATCGCCCGACAATTGAGCAAATCCGCAAGCGTAATAGTGACAAAATAAAGGACACAGCCCAAACATCCCCAAATACTGACGCAGAAATGATAGCAAGCCGGGAAAGAGAAATTGAGGCGGAGAACCGCAACTTAGTGGAGAGCATTCCGGCTGATAGGCTAAAAGCAATCCTCATGGATATCTCCAAGAATGGAGTTATGTCGGCATCAGCAAAAGAGGCTCTTAAAAACAATACTCCAGCAAAAGAACTGCCAAACTGGCTACTATTCGAAATAAGAGATAAACATGAGACAAAAGAGACAGAAGAAGAAAAAACAATTGATATTTAGGAAGGAAACTAGATGAAAAGAAAAGCGACACTTCTGCGAATGCCTGAAGATTTGTTCAATGCTATTACGAGACAGGCAGAGAAACAAGGACGGAATGAGATGCTTTGCGAAATTCTATATGAGCATTTCAAAGACAAGATAGTTCCGATCCTATGCAAGGTAACTCCTGATATCCCAGGTATGACGGGATCTTATGCCAAGGTTGAAGCCGAAAAGCAAATAAATAAAAACCCTGAACAAAAGGAAGCCACACTTGAAAATCCGAACACATAAAATTGAAGAACCTTGCTTAGCTGGCAATTGTTCTACCTTGCGTCTATCCATGCTAGAAAAGCTGTTTCTCTGCGAATTTCGCAATATCTTCAAGTGCTATGGATTTGCGAATTTCGCAGTTTTTCTTGCTATGTTCGCAGTTGCGAATTTCGCAAATGCCGAGAACAACAGCCTGAATGAGTCGCTTGATATCAATCCCCAGGACAGATTTGACGATGCCACGAACCATGATATTACGCCAGTTCCCAATCCGATCAATCGGACATTGCAGCGTGATGTGGACAATCAGACAGAGAATGACGAGAAAACAAAGAAGGAGCTTGATGAAAGTGATATCACTAAGGTTAAGACAATTGACAACCCAGACTTGCCTGATGTCGGAGAAATGCCCGAAACAAGCGATTCCCGCAAAGATGAGGGCGGCAAAAGTGAAAAACCGGACTCAGCTTCGGAACCGCCGGAAAACGGCGAAATCAGCGAATTTCCCGATATTCCCACGGAAACCATTACAAAGCCTGATGGTGGCATCATCGTCAAGATCAAGCACTATCTTGCCGAAAACCACATCGAGCCGATCTGCTTTGTCACAAAAAAAATGCGCGACGACCTGACGAAAACAATACGTGAGAAAGAAAAGTATCTTTATAAGCGCTGGGTACCTCCGATCTCCTGGAATGTCGGAGCAAGCATGAGTACGGCACCGATGGACAAGGGTTATCGTGGCTATCAAACGGCAGACGGATCCTACTACTCAAACAATGACTATCCGGATATCAGCACATCCATCTCAATCCCGATATACAACCCCGACAAGGAAGCGGAACGGGATCGTGGGCGGCAGGGCTTTCTATCTGTAATGCTTGGCAGAATACGAAATATTGAGCTTCTTCAGGTTCAGATATTCCAGTACCGGGAAAAGATGGGAGTTCTGAGTCAAAGTGGAAAACTTCAGCTTGAGGGCGTTGGGAACATGTATGAAATCGAGACAGCCATACTTAAGAACATCGTTGACATCAACGAAAATATCCGATTCCTTGAATCCGAGCTTGAGATAGACATGCTTGAAGTTCAGGGGAGGGTTGAAGGAAAAGTAAAGGAGAAAGGTAAATCATGGTTGGACTACATTTTCTGAAAATTTCCCTGCGAACTTCGCAGATTGCGAGATTCGCAGTTTTTATTGCGTTGTTCGCAGTTGCGAATTTCGCAAGTGCACAGGTTGAGATTAAAACCAGATTTACGAAGCATAAATCCTCTGATGAGAAAGAGGAAATCATCTGCTATGTGTCGAAGCCGATGGTGGAAAAGCTGAAGACAATGATAACTGAGAGCTCTGACAAGAGCTTCAAGAAGCAATCCAAGGAAGATGATTTCGTGGAAGTTACACTCGGGTCAAGGTTCAAGTACAACGGCGAAACATCTGAAGCAAAGAAGGTGCGGATTCCGTTGAACAAGGGAACCGCTGAAGACTCACAGTCGGAGCAGAAGAGAACTTCGTACCTTGAACAGTGTCTTGGCCAGCTTCAGGAGCTTGAATATCTCCAGAAAAAGAATGAGAGCCTTTTGGAAAAGCGTGAGATAATCAAGGCGCAGTTGCAGAAGGATGGAACTGCGGCGGTTGACGGCTACTACAAGAATGAGGACGAAATTCTAGTTACAATTACGCAGATAAACAAGACAGTACGATTTTTTGAGATGCAATTTGGAATCGACATGAAAAAACTATCAGAGGAATGCGATGGAAAGAATAGTCAAGTACCGGTTAAATGAGGAATATCCCGCAGTCCTGAAAGAGCTTGGAGATCTTGTTGACAAGAAGGATGAGGATTGGAAGAACTCCCTGGGGAAGAAGAAGGAACACGGCCTGTACGAGGAATTGAAGCTTCTCAGAAAAGTTCATGAACTCTTGAACTTCAGAGCCAACTGGCTCGCTAAAATAGGATAAATTAACGGATGATAGCTCCAACACATGTAGCTTTTGCGTTGACGATTGGCAATTTTTTCGGTGTCGAAGGGATTGCCCTGAAGCTCATGCTGATTGGGTCCGTTCTTCCGGACATTGACCATCCGCAGAGTTTCATCGGGAAATGTCTGAATCCGTTTTCAATCCCGATAAACAGAAAATTCGGACATAGGCAGTTTGTCCATTCCCTGCTTTTGTGGGGAATATTGACAGTCCTCGGGTATTTCCTCTGGAAGCCTCTGATGTGGTTCAGCGTTGGCGGTGTAACTCATTGTCTCCTCGACTGTTGGAATCTTCAAGGTGTTCAGCTTATTCATCCACTTTTCAGACAAACATTTGTTCTGATGAGTCGGAATTATCGTTTAAAAACAGGGGATCGCGGTGACTTCATCCTGATGTTTTGCCTCTGGCTGGCCGCCTGGGGAGCCTGGGAAATAAAATGCGTTGGCGGTATCAGGCAAACTTTGAGCTATCTGACCGGTTCATATCAGATTGCCAAGGAGGCATACAAGTCCTCGGGAAATAGAATTTGCTACATGAACGGTTTTCTGCGCTATCCCAATTCGTCCCTGGTCAAA
>CAIQLG010000129.1 GCA_903872565.1 uncultured Lentisphaerota bacterium
AAGCCTGACAAGGTGCCACTTTCATTTTCACATGTCAAATCAGGGAACTAATAAGAGATAAATATTTTTATTCCCTGATTATTAAGGAAGATACGGCGAAATTTCGCAGATTTTTACGATGTCGCGGATTCAGATGTCTGAGACTGGTAACCAATGGGTTATGTGCCATATATATTAATAAATCCTACGGAATTAGGATTAAGAAAAAAGAAATAGGTTTGATTATGGAGAACAAAGTTTATTACGGTGAATATACTCTAAACCATTGGATTGATTTAATTCTAAAAAAAAATCTAATTCTTCCAGTATATCAGCGTCATTTTGTTTGGAGTGAAAAAAAGGTTAAAACTCTAATCGAGACTTTCAAGCAAAAGCTGTTTGTGCCCCCTGTTACCATAGGGGCATTCAAAGACGGAGACATACAGAATCTAATACTTGATGGTCAACAAAGATTAACAAGTGTATTATTGGCCTATTTAGGTTTATATCCAGATGAAACAACATACAAAAGGGCAATGGAAGTTTTTGTTAGTGAAAATGACGATGAGGATGAACGCGAGTTTCTTGACAATGTTTTCGAGTGGACATTTGAAAAATTGACAAAAAAAGGAAAGAACAAAGATGACATTATTTCAGGAATACAAGCTGGCAACTATAAACAAGTGAATTTTGAAATTAATGAGGAGTTTTTAAAAACTACATTTTTAGGGTTTTCGTATTTGGTGCCCGGTACTCCTAACGATGACAAAACACAACTGAAATACTACTCTTCCGTTTTTAGGAATATTAATATTCAAGGGGAAACACTGTTGCCTCAAGAAAGCAGGCGTTCTTTATATTTCCTAGATAAGAATTTAAACCAATTTTTTGCACCTGTTTTTTGCAAAAATATCACAGTTAAAATTGTAAGTAGTGAAACAACATTAGATTTTGTTAGATGTTTATCCTTTCTGTCTCAATATAAAAAAGATAACAATTCAAACAAGATTGCGCGAGGTTATAAACAGAAAATGGAAAAATACTATGAAGAATTCATTTACTCGACAGTCAGTGATGAAGAATCTGATTTATTTGCGAGGTTTTCGACATGCTTTCCAAACAAAGGATATAATATTGAACTTGAAAAATTAAAGCAAACAATAACTGCTTTAGATATTCCAACTCAATACTCTTCTGTTATGGATTTGGATATATACTTCCTCGGGTTAATATATGAAATTGTTTTTGAAAAACATGAAATAGATTGTTCAAAAAAAGAGGAATTAAAGCAAAAATTAAATACAGAAATAGCATCTATTAAAAGCGACAGTTCTCATGCAAAAGCTCCAAGTAATTTAGGACATTTAAGGTCGCGTATTTATAAATCCATTGAAATCTACAAAGACTTCAGAAAAACAGAATCTGATGAATAACCATAATAATTTTATCTTATCACCAGTTACAGACATTTTAAAAAGTGCTGTTACGGCGGCCGCAGGCATAGGTAGTGGAATTGAAACTTACCCATTGTGCGATTACATTATGCAATCTGTATTCTTAAAAATGACTGGATTTCAAGAGCAAAAGATGAAATGTATTTGTTGGGAATTTGCTAACAATGATTATGTGTATAGATACGAAAGATACACAAATAAAACACTTGGTGAATGTTCCAGCTATAAAGAGAAAAAGTCAGTCTACCAAGATATAGTCAAACAAATAGAAAAACAATGTGGTAATTTTGATATTTCAACTAAAATTAACAAGGTCGGAATACTTCAAGATACAACTATTGATATATCAAATATTTTTCCAGAATCAAATTTATCAATCTGGACACAGAGAAAATATGATGAATTTGTAAATATCTGGAAGGGCATTAAAAATACTGATTTCGCTAATGATAAAGAAAACCTATTTACAGGTGTCATTGGTCGTGTTTCTTTGATTGATATATATGAAAATCACTTATATAAACATAGAAATAGGTGCGCTCATAACACTCAATCGTATCAACAAAATTTGCCTACTTTAAAAAATTTAGTAAACGAAAATTATCAATATGAAAATTATTTTGTTTGGTTCTCAATTTTAGTATTAATAGATAAATTGTTTATTGCGTTATACGTGAAATACCTGGATGCTCTTCAAGATGATTGAAATAGATAATAAAACGCCCGTAGATATCAAAACCGATGAAAATGCAAAACAAGTCCGTCCAACGAATAAGGATAGTTTTTTTCCGAAAGGCAAGAGTGAGCCGTGAAGTGGGAGCATATTTGAGGAACAACAATCTCATACGGTTATTGGACAAACTCAGGATGAACCGTGATTTCCATGTTATAATCTCAAGGTATTCGGGAATTCAATATGGTACGCAACTATGAATCAGAATGAATTTGGCAGGTTCAGGATCGTGTTGTCGGCGAAAATCACCGGCAAGGATTCGCCTGTCTGCATGAAATCCTACCTGCGTTTCGTCCATTATCACAGACCGCCGCTTCCCGCACTGGAGGAAGAGGCCAAATGCCGCATATCCCTTCATTTCGACTCCTGCATCGGGACCGACGAGAAAGGTATCTCGATCAAGAAAAAGATATACACGGGTCTTCTGTTATTCTCGAAAAAGTGCCATGAAAAGGAGCCTGGCTACTATCTGCCCTGCGAGGCGCTGGAAAACCTGATCCCTAAAATAGTCAGTTTCATTCTGAAGCTCCAGGACGAAGGCTGGAATATGTCCGATATTAAAGCCGCTCTGAACGGAAGCGGCAGGATTCCCAATAAGGCCTTTCCTGACTTTGCGATTCCCGTATCATACGGCCTATTCTTCAAAAAGGACAGCATGACAGTAAAAACTAAAAGGACTATCTACGAGCGCTGGGTGATGAAGGAGGAGAAGGCGGTTGTTGCCCAAAGGCAAAGTGTCCCGCCTTCGTAAAGGAACTACGGCGTGGCGGGCAACGTGCCATAGTATCAAAGTGTCAAAGTATTTTAATGGGACTAGACACGAATTTCACGAATGTTCACGAATACGGAGGGGAATTGGCTTGACTTATTTAATAAATTGCCGTATTATTGCCTTGATTATTTAAGAAATTTTGAACTCTATCGGGGTATTTTATGAAGAGAAACATCGAATCCAGCCTTTTGGAGTGGAAACAGGATTCCGAAAGGAACGTGCTTCTTGTAAGGGGTGCGCGCCAGGTCGGAAAGACTTTTTCTATCCGGGAGCTGGGCAAGACATTCAGGCATTTCATCGAGGTCAACTTCGAGGAGGACCGGAACATCGGGCTTTTTTTCAAGGACTCCCTGGATCCGGCCCGGCTCTGCGAGAAGCTTTCCACCTATTGCTCCATCCCCATCGTTGACGGAGAGACGCTCCTGTTCTTCGACGAGATACAGGCCTGCCCCGAGGCGTTGAGCGCTCTCCGGTTCTTCCACGAGAAGAGGCCCGGCCTTCATGTTGTCGCCGCCGGTTCGCTGCTTGAATTCGCCCTGTCCGAGATTCCGTCACTGGGCGTGGGGCGGCTGAGCTCGCTGTTCATGTATCCTTTGACCTTCGACGAATATCTCATGGCAATCGGGGAAGAGGCGCTACTTGCGGTCATCGGGCAGGCCGACCCATCGCATCCTGTCGATGAACCGTTCCATCGGCGACTGCTTGAACACGTCAAGACCTATCAACTCATGGGCGGCATGCCTGCCGTCCTGAAAACCTACGTTAAAAAGCGGGACATGTCAGCCTGTTTCAGAGTGCTGGACGATTTGATCATAACCTTCCAGGATGATTTTGCAAAGTACAAAAAACGTGCGCCGGTATCACGTTTGTCCGAGGTGTTCCGGTCGGCGGCATTTCAGGCAGGCGGGAAGTTCAAATACTCCAATATTGATTCGGAATCCTGTTCGCAGTCACTCAAAGATGCTCTGCTGCTTCTGGTGCAGGCGGGACTGGCGCATGTGGTCAGACATACGCATGGACAAGGCCTTCCACTGGGCGCCCAGACAGACAACAGGAAGTTCAAGGTGATCCTGTTTGACATAGGTATCCATCAGCGTCTGCTCGGCCTGGACGTGCCCCGCTATCTGACGGCGGGCGATCTCGACCTGGTCAACAAGGGCAGCATGGCGGAGGTGTTTGTCGGCCTGGAGCTTGTCGGCAATCATTCTCCGCATGGCAGGCCCGCCCTCTACTACTGGCACAGGGAGACGCGGGGAAGCAACGCCGAGGTGGACTATGTGATTCAACGGGGCACGGACATCGTGCCGGTCGAGGTGAAGGCCGGCACCAAGGGGCAGATGCAGAGCATGTTCCTGTTCATGGAAGAACGGGGGCTGATTAAGGGCATCCGCGTCTCTCTTGAAAATTTCTCGAAGTACGACCGCGTGGAGGGGATTCCGCTGTATGCCGTCAGTCATATCGTCGGGACTAGAGAATATTGATCATTGGATATTAAAATGAATTATTTCAAGGAGGCTAAATGAGCAGGGAGCTGAGTGTCGGACATGTAATCAATCAGAAATACGAGATCGTCAGGAAGTATGGAGTCGGGAGCCTTGGCGACGATGTCTATATCGGCATTCACCGCGATCTGAACCGCGAAATAATGATCAGGATACTCCCCTCGTCAATGACTTCGGATCCGGAGACTGCCAATCGCTTCATCCAGGGAGTCAGGCTTACCGCGTCGCTGCAGCATCCCAACATCCTTCCCGCCTACGACGCGGGCGACGAAGATGGAAACTTCTTTTTCATAACCGGATTCGAGAAGGGATTTTTCCTCAATGAATATATCGAGCAGCGCGGGAATCTCGACGAGAAGGAGGCTGTGAAAATAATTATTGCCCTGGCCGACGCATTGAAGCAGGCCTGGGAATTGAAGCGGATAATCCACAGGAACATATGTCCTAAGACCATACTTCTTGCAAGAGGCAACCATCCCATGCTGACAGATTTTGGCATGGCGAAATCCCAGGGTGCCGAACAGGCCATGACCATGGTGGGATTCACTGTCGGCAATCCGCAGTACATGAGCCCCGAGCAGGTGACCGCCGACAAGGAGCTTGACTTCCATGCCGACATGTACTGCCTGGGGCTTGTGTTCTACGAGATGCTTGCCGGACATCCCGCGTTCCAGGACAAGTCACAGGTCGTCCTGATGACTGCCCAGATTTCGAAACAGCCTCCAAGCCTCAAGGAGGAGAACAACAAGGTTTCCGACCGCTGCATCAAGGTCGTGAACGGGATGATAGAGAAGGACAGGGACAAGCGCTTCGCCTCGTGGGAGGAACTGATAAAAAATCTCAGCAGTCTTCTGGAAGATGAAAAGCCGAAGGCGGCTCCAATCGCAAAAAACAAGAAAGCCCCGCAAAAGTCCGACTCGGAAGAGGCCGACAGGAAGATAAAAGAATTCAAGAGGCTTCTTGTCGAGGAGAAAAAACGAAACCTCAAACGCAATATCGCCATAGCATTCATCCTGGTGAACATTATAATCGTGATCATTGCCGTAATATATGTAATCGATAAAAAGCATAAGGCCCAAAATCCAGGAGCTGTTCCGGTGGAGAAGTCGGCTCCGTAGATATTGGAATTGATTATTAGACATTTATTTTTGTGGCTTTTGTGCCTTATTGTGGCAAAAGAGTTTCCGTGTGTTCGGTGTGTTCCGTGGTTAAAAAATGGGGATTGGATTTTAAGGTGACGTTATGCTGATAAAAGATTTCAAGTGTCCTTCGTGCGGGTTCGACCTCAGCACCTACGACATACCGGTGATGTCTGTCTCCGAGATCATGACCGAGGTGGCTGTATGCCCGGAATGCGGAAAGGAGATTGAAATACCCAAGCCATCGACATCGCAGGGCATAACCCTGGGCGAGTTCACGCTGGAGTCCAAGATAGGCTCCGGCGGCATGGGCGAGGTATGGCTCGCCCATCAGATATCCCTCGGCAGGAAGGCGGCGGTGAAAATCCTTTTCCCATCTTTTGCGCAGAATCCGGACTACGTCGCCCGCTTCATACAGGAGGCCAGGCTCTCCGCCAACCTCTCCCACCCCAACATTGTCACGACTTTTTCCGCGGGGGATGACAGGGGGCTGAAATACATGGCCTCCGAGTTCATCGAGGGGGAGGATCTGGAGCAGAAGATCGAGCATGATGGAGCCATTCCTGAGAAGGAGGCGCTCGACATCGCAAGACACGTCGCATCCGCACTGGACTACGCCTGGAACAGGAGCAAACTCCTGCACCGCGACATAAAGCCCGCCAACATAATGATAGATAGGGAGGGGCTTGTCAAGCTGATGGACATGGGAATATCGAAGAGTCTCGACGCGGTGAGCTCCATGACGATGACAGGGACGATGGTCGGGACTCCGCACTACATGAGCATAGAGCAGGCCATGGGCAAAAAGGACCTTGACTTCCGCAGCGACGAATATTCGCTGGGCGCCACGCTCTACCACATGGTCGCGGGTGCAGTGCCCTTCGAGGCGGAGACAACGATGGCCGTCCTGATGCGGCACGTGAACGATCCCCTGCCGTCACCCAAGGACAAGAATCCTACGCTGTCGGACCAGTGCGTCGCGCTCATCGAGATAATGATGGCGAAGTCCCCGGACAACAGGCACAAGTCCTGGAAGGATCTCATAGCCGACATAGACCTTGTCCTGGCTGGGAAGTATCCTGGTGCCGTACCGCGCCCTTCGCCGAGTGCTACAATGGTGGGCAAGGCGATTGAAATTCCTCATAGGAAAGCGATGAAGATTGATGCCAGGAGTATGGATGACAGTTTTCCTGCGCCAAAACCGGCAAAGGGCAGACTGCTTCCAGTTTCGATAACAATCATAGTGGTGCTTGCCGCCGCAGCTCTTCTGTTTTACTATAACTATAAATATCTCCCCGGTTCTGGCAAAAATACCAAGACCGTCCCCGTGGTAAAATCCAATAAGGGTGTCAAGCCCTCCGCAGTTCCAGCACCAAAGCCCAATCTTGACAGGAAAGACTTCCCGGATATAGCCGCCGAACTCGAGGTGGCCGACCTGCTCTTCAACTCATTCAACTGGGCGCAGTCAATCGGCAGGTATGAAAAGCTTCTCGGAATGATAGGCGGGAAGTCCAGGAAGGAGCAGGAGAAGCTGGCGGATACGGCCAGTCTCGCCGGGAAAAGAATCCTGGATGCGAAGTTCTACGCCGGGCGGGATAAGCTCGGCGGTGTCGAGAAACTGCGGGTTGTCAGGAAGAGGCTCTCGGAGGACAACGGCTTCGATGTGCCGCTGGACGAGAAACTTGCGCTCAGGATGGGCATGGGCGGCGGCGGAATGGGGACACCCCTGTATTTCTGCGAGCTCAGGAATCTCAGGGATATTTCGGCATTGAGGGGAATGACAGAATTCGGGACGGTTGATCTGAGCTATACCGGCGTAACGGATCTTTCCCCGCTCTCGGGCCTGAAACCCAGATGGCTGAACCTGACAGGGACAAATATCTCCACCATCAATTGCAACATGCAGGGAGTGCAGATGTTGACGATGGATAACTGCAAAAACATAAGCAACCTCGAATTCCTCAGGGATTTTACTTTTGGCGATGCGAGCAGTTATCCGCAAACTTCAATTTCAATTGCCAACACCAGTGTCAGGGATATTTCTCCACTCCGCGGGAAATCATTTCAGCACATAAATCTCAAATCCTCCCAGGTCGAAGACATAGGCCCGTTGGCGGGCATGGATAGTCTGGTTTCCCTGAATCTTGGCGGATTGCAGGGGCTGAAAGATATTTCCGTCCTGATGAAACTCCCGAAGCTGTCCTCCATCACCCTTCCCGCCCACATATTGAATTCCGACATCTCATTCCTGAAAGCCCATCCGGCATTGAAAAACATATCCGTAGATGACGGCAGGAAGTTTACGACAGCCGACTTCTGGCCCAAATGGGAGAAGAACAAATGCGCCGACGACCCGGTTCCCGCCAAAAAGGAAATCGGCACCGGACTCATCGCCTATTATCCATTCACCAACAACTCGAATGACGCAAGCGGGAACGGCTTTGATCTGCCGCCCCCCTATCAGAAGCCGCCCCCACTGACTGCCGACCGCAGCGGCAAAGCGAACAATGCATACAGCCTTTTCCACGGGGATCCCCAGGCGCACCGTCCGTCAATCAGCTATGACTTGTCATCCAGACTCGGCACCGGCTCCTTCGCGGTCTCCTTCGGGTTCTGCCCCGGCGGAATCGGAATGAGCGGCAAGGATATCATCCTGGGCGGTCTTTCCGCCACAGGCTACGGGGCGGGTTTCTCCATCGGCTTCAGCAAAAGGGAAAAGGCCGATGGGGATTGTCTTTATGTCTATCAGGGCAACAGCAGCTATCCCGGGAACGAGAACGGCCGGGCATACATCGAGTCAAAGAAATCTTTCACATCTTCGGACAACGGCAAGTGGGCCGATTTTGCGGTCGTATGGGACGATGCATCGAAAGTGTGCAGCCTCTATGTGGACGGCGTCCTGGACAATTCGCAGAAATTCCCTGCTTTCGGGCGGGAGCTTATCTCCCAGACAAGGACAATAGGTCTCGGCAGGGATGCGTCGTCCAATTATTATCCGCAGCCGAGCGACGGCAAGGACGCTGTAAAATTCGAGGACAAGATTGACGACCTGCGTATCTACAACCGTGCGCTAGCGGCGGAGGAGATCAGGAAGCTCTATGATGCAGGGTCAAGCCCGGAACAGGTGCAGAAGACTTCCACCACTGCGTCCTCGCCGGCTCCCTGGAACGACATCCTCAAAAACGCCAACACCGCCTATGATGGTAAAAAATGGAAGGAGGCGTCGGATCTGTATCAGAAGGCCGTTGACGAGATGATAAAGGATACCGGCACAGCTTCGGATGTCCTTACAAAACAGCTTGCCACCGCCCAGGGGAACCTTGGCGAGTGCCGCAGCCAGATTGAAAAGACGGAGGCGGTGCCCGAAACAAATACGGAAATAAAGTACACGAGGGCGGACATCCTGGAGCTTTTCAAAAACATAAATCCGAAGTGGAAGCAGTCTTTTCTGGAGGCGGATTCGGCATACAGGGGGAAGAAGTCGAAGAGCTCCCTTATCTCATACCGCAAGCTGTCGCAGGACATCATCAATGACACCACGACGAACCAGGACATAACGGCCAGGGCGCTTTCGCTTGCCGAAGACCGGATCCGCGAGCTGGAGAATCCCGCTCCTGCAAAATCCTCTCCGGGCTATCTGGACAACATCCAGGGCGAAGTCAACACGAAAGTGAAATCTAACAAACCCCAGGAAGCACCTCCCGACAAGAAACCTCAGAAATAAAAGGCAGGTGTTTACGTAAAAATCATTCTGAGGGTTTGGTGGTCGGCTTGGGCGGCATTTTTTCTATAATCTTTGTCTCATATTTAACAGAGCCGTCTGGTTTATAGCGCATCAGCACCCCGGTCTGGGTGCCTTCACTGTAGGTTATTTCCGTCATTTTCGTCCCATCTTCGTAGAACTCGGTCCACGGCCCGTCAAGAACGCCATTCTTGTATTTGTAAGTGAATTTATTTTTTCCGTTCTGATGCCATTCGGTGAATGGACCGTTTTTCCTGCCGCCCTCGAAATTACCTTCGAGCGATTTTGGTGCTTGGTTCTTGGTGTCGTACCAGCAGACAAGGTGTCCGACCGGCAAATTCTCTTTGAATTCGACCTGGCAGAGCTTGTTGCCACTTTTGTAGTATTCGAAGTAGGTGCCATGTTTAATGTCCGGCTTGTCTGTATAGACGGTGTACTTCCGTCTAAGCTCGCCAGTCGGATATTTCCCGGTCACCTCTTTGAACTGCTGCTTGGGACTGGGTTTTGGAGCAGTTGTTTGGCTGGAGGTCTTTGTGGTGGCGGAGGGCAATGGCTTTTGTTGAGAAAAGCAACTCTTGTAGATGATCAGCACGAGAATGACAAGGCCAACCGCCATGCCCAATTTCACTAATTTGTCTTTTCCCATAGTACCACCCGATTTATTGATTACCTTTTTATCTAGTTAGACGGTGCTCGAAAAGCCTTTTTTTGTGATTACAAAAAAAACTTTTCATCACACCGCCTACTTTTCTTCATCCATTTTCCAGAAAAAAACATTCCGATGTCACTTCATGCACATAATCACCTGTTTAAATTAT
>CAIQLG010000130.1 GCA_903872565.1 uncultured Lentisphaerota bacterium
GATACAGACTGCCGCAAAGCTCGAACATACAAACATTGTTACCGCATTCGATGCCGGAGTTGACGGCAAAATTTATTATCTCGCGATGTCATACGTTGACGGCGTTCTTCTCGACGACCTCCTTACTATTGACAAGAGAATTCCGGAAAAGGAGGCGCTCCGGATTGTCAGATGCATCGCCGATGCGCTCAACTATTCCTGGAATGACTTCCAGATGCTTCACCGTGACATCAAACCTGCGAACATAATGCTCGACAACAAAAAGATCCCCAAGCTGATGGACATGGGAATATCAAAAAGTCTTTCCGAGGAAAAGGGTCTCACAATGACCGGCATGATAGTTGGCACTCCTTATTACATGAGCCCGGAGCAGGCGCAGGCCGATGCCGGCATAGACTGCCGCGCCGACATATATTCCCTGGGCGCAACACTCTATCACCTGGTCACCGGGGAAGTTCCCTACGATGCCACTACGTCCATGGCAATCCTCATGAAGCACATGGCGGAACCGTTTCCCCCGCCGCAGGACAAGAATCCGGAACTATCCGATGCATGCGCCGTGCTCCTCGAAGTCATGATGGCGAAACGCCCGGAAAACCGGCCGGCAGACTGGGCCGCCACGATAGAGGACATTGATCTCGTTCTTGCGGGAAAGTTCCCGAAGACCAAGCGTCCCGCCGCTGGTGCGTCCCTCGTGATGCAAATGCCTGACAACCAAGCTCTGAGCCGCAGAAAAGTTTTCAAACAACCACCAAAAGCAAAACTTACACATAAAGGGCAGAAGGCGGGAGGCGGGGATCAGAGGGCAGACGGCAGAAGACAGACAACAGATGGCGGAACAAAAAATAAGTCGAAGACTTTGCTTATCGCTGGGGTCGCGGCAGTTCTCGTGATTGCCGTAATTATCGGGGGTGTCGTGATAAATAATTCAAAGAATGCTGCCGCCGAAAAAGTCCGCATCGAGCAGGTGGCAAAACAAAAGGCTGATGACGACAAACGCAAAATCGCGGAAGCCGCCCAAAAGGCTGAACTGGAAAAACAGAAGGCGATGGAAAGTGCCGCGAAAACCGAGAAGTACCAGCAGGAACTCTGGGATGCCGCAGCGAAAATCGCAACCCAGGCTCTTGCGGACAAGTCAAACTTTGAGACGGCCATCGCAAGCCTCGAAAAAATCAAAACAAGTTGCAAAGGCACGAAATTCGAGATCATGGCAGACACCGAAATTGCGAAACTCGCAAAGGCCAAGAAAGATGTTGATGAGGAGAAACGCCTTGCCGCTGAGACTGCAAAGAAGGTGGAGGATACTGTAGATCCTGAAAAAGAACACGCTAAAGACGTGAACACCAACGAAAAAGACACGACTGAAGACGTGAACAATGGTGAACCCGTAAGAATCGCCGTTCCATCGGGTGACGCTGTGAAGGCCGCGAGAACTGCGCTTCGTGCAACCTTCAAGGACGAGTTCTCCAAGAAGAAGGATGAGGACAAACTGGTGTTCTCCAAGAGCATGCGCGAGATGGCGGCCACCGAGAAAGACACTGTCCAGAAATACGCGCTGTTTGTGGAAGCCATAGCGCTGGCCACCGATGCCGGGAATACGGACGAGGCCTTTGCCACCGTCACGGAAATGTGTGTCGTCTTCGATGCCGTGTCGTCGAAGGAGAAAGGACTTGTTCTTGCAAATTTCGCAAAAAAAGCGACAAAGCCGGATGATTTCAAAAATCTGCTTGACAGGTATCTTACCGTTGTCAATGAGGCGATGGGGGACTCCGATCCTGTTGCCGCATCAGACCTGCTGAAGGACTGCAAACCTCTCGCCGCCAAGGCGAAGGACAAGGGTTTATCAAATAGTCTTACCGAGAAGGCGAAAGAGATTGCCGCCTTGGCCTCGGAGATAAAAAAACTCAAACCATCTATGGACAAACTCAAGGAATCACCCGATGATGCGGAGGCCAACCTTGTCGTCGGGCGTTATGAGTGTTTCGTTAGAGGCGACTGGGAAAAGGGCTTGCCTATGCTTGCAAAGTGTTCCGACGAAATAGTGAAGGCAGCCGTAAAACTTGAATCCGGGACATCCGAGCCCGAGCAGATTGTCAAAGCCGCAGATGCGTGGTGGACCATCGCCGACAAGGAGAAGGCACCTGCTGCGAAAGTCGCAATGAAGGCACATGCCTCCGATCTCTACGGGAAGGCGATGGCCAATCTCACCGGCATCGCCAAGGCGACTGCGGAAAAGCGCATTGCGCAGTCAGCCTCCGAAGCCGAGGCGTCCGGGATTAAACTGAGATCAAAACAAGGCGGCGACTATTTGATCGTTGACTTGTCAAGCCGCAAGCTTACATTTTCGGACGGCGTCCCATCAGATCTGCTTACGAATGACAGCTTCAAGACAGACAAGCTGGTCATGCGGAGAATTCCTGCTGGTGAATTCATGATGGGCGAAACCAATAATTCGCACAAGGTGACCTTGACAAAGGACTTCTATATTGGAGTCTTCGAGGTTACACAGGGACAGTGGGAGAAGGTCATGAAGAGCAATCCGAGCAAATTCAAAGATGTGGGAAAAGGCGCTCCTGTTGAGGGTATATCGTGGGACGACGCTCAAGATTTCATAAAAAAACTGAATGGAAAGTCTTCGTCTCTCGCATTTCGTCTTCCGACCGAGGCCGAATGGGAATATGCCTGCCGAGGGGGCGACAATACTTTGAAAGGTTTTGAGTATAGCGGGTCGGGTACACTCGATGAGGTGGCCTGGTTCAAGGACAACAGCGGAGGCAAGACACATCCGGTTGGCAAGAAAAAGCCCAATGAGAGGGGAATCTATGACATGAGTGGCAATGTCTGGGAATGCTGCTCTGACTGGTTTGGAGACTATCACAAGGAGTCTGAAAAGGATCCTATGGGGGCAAAATCTGGCTCGGCACGCGTTCAGCGCGGTGGCGGCTGGAACAACGATGCCGGAAACTGCCGTTCGGCAAACCGTGACAAGGGTCCCCCATCATCCCGGGACTGCAGTGTCGGCTTCCGTATCGTCCTTCCCGACCTTGCGGGGCTCGACAAGACCAAGGCGGAGAAGAGAGTAAAGGAAATATCTGTGGAAAAGCATACAGATAGTATTATAATTACAGCTTATAACACCAATGAAACATTGCCTAAGGAGAAATTCCTTCAGGGTTATTTTGTGCAGGATCTGTTCTGCGGTATACCTGGAACCTATTCGTATGATTTTAAGATGGAAAAAGGTGGAATGTTCTATCTTCATGCTTATTTTGCTTCTGATGAGACGAGACCTGCCACATTATTTATAAACAACAATGATTCTGGATTGATTTTATCAGAGGTTACTGGCGGATGGAATACGGAACAACTTAAATGGTTTGTTTATGGTCCATATAAATTCAAAAGCGGCAAGAACACGATTGCTTTGAAATTCCCCAGTATCCCATCGGTCAGAGGATTTTACATATCTCCTTCAAAGGAAACACCATCCCACGTTGAGTTCCCTAAAAACAAATACAAATGAATTTTCACTCCGACAATACAAGATTTCATGGGAACACCGAGTTATGGGGGAAATTGGTGTTTGTAAAAATTTTAATTTATGATACTTGTACGCAAAAGGTGAGATCACGGTCTGGATAGATATTTTGGGGTTTTGCAAAAAAACAGAGTATCTGCGGAAGTGATATACAGAAATAATATAATAACTTGTTCGGCAAAAAAGGAACACACCCATGAATAATGATGTAAATCCGATTAAAACAATGTTCGATGAACTTCAAATTCAAAATCCTGATGTTAATATTATGCATGATGGGATTTTGGATGAACAAAAATACAAAAATGCAAAAATTAAGATTTTATGGATATTAAAACAAGAATATTATGATTCTGGGGCTCTTGAAAATACATATGTAGACCGTATAAAAAAATGTGTCAGTGATGAAAAAGTAGCCAGCAGTAGCACATGGCGGAGAATGTCATATGTTAGCTATGGATTACTTTCAGGCAAAAGAGAGTTTAATACACTTCCAGATGCGAATATCTGTGCTGATAATTTTCTTGAAACAGCAGTGATAGAAGTAAATAAAGAATTGGGCAATAGTAATTCTCCAGATCAAGTGATTCTTGATGGATTTAATCGTTACAAAGATTTAATTATTTTGCAACTCGGCACATATAAACCCGATGTTATAATTGTCTGTCTACCCAATAGCCTAAGAAGCATTGTGGATTTCCTATACAATAAATGCCATGGTTCTGATTTTATTAATGGCCCGAAAAATATTTATATCGAAGGGGCTGATGTCGGCATTGGCAAAGATCATAAGCCATTATTCCTTTGGGCATATCACCCTCAAGCAACCAAAGGTTGCAATAGTGAAGGTATTTCTGATGATTCATATACGATGTCATTATTACAAGCATATGATAATGCATCACAGAATAATATATTGGCCTAACAAAAAAAATCGAAGACGGCACGGCAGATTTGTGACGTTAGCCTGAAGATAATGGAGACGAAAGTAATGTCCAAGATCAACCATATAAAAATTGGTGGCTTTAGGCGGCTGAAGAACATTGACCTGCCGGTCAGGCCATTCATGGTGCTTATCGGCGCAAATGGCGTTGGAAAAACTTCCTTGCTTGACGCTTTTTCACTGCTATCAGCATCGGCTGCCGGAGGATTAAACAGCAAACTTTCTGAATTCGGAGGAGTGGCAAATATCTTAACCCGGGAAAAAGCAGAGCCCGTATCACTTTTTGTTGACATGGACGTGCCGGGTTACCGCCCGATAGAATATGACCTCAGGCTGACACCGAAGGGTGCTGGGTATTCAATTACCAGTGAGGTATTGTCACAAGAGCGTGAAGGGTTTGTTGGTGCCTTCAAGCATATAGACTCACACGACGGCGATATTAAATACTTCGAAATCGAACCCCGGCGCCTTGTTCGCCCGAACTGGGAACATAACCCCCTCGAAACATCCCTTTTCCAGGTGCCTAAAATGTTTCGAGAACCGGAGGAACTGCGTCGTATTCTTGGCTCGGTTACGCAATATCATGCTTTAAATGTTGGGTCACGCGCACCCGTCAAGCTCCCGCAGCAGATGAAACCAACTGATTTACCGGGTGCAGATGGCGAAGACATAGTCCCTTACCTCTATTACCTGCGTGAAAGCAGCCACGACCGCTACGAGGCGATAGAGGATACATTGAAAGCGGCATTTCCCAGCTTCGAATCTCTCAGCTTTCCACCCGTTGCTGCAGGTATGCTGGCGATGACATGGAAAGATAGTAACTATAAAAAACCGTTTTTCATGCAGGAACTTTCCGAAGGTACACTTCGCTTTATTTGGCTGGTTTCTCTGTTGCAGAGCCCGGGACTTTCAACCGTCACAATGATTGATGAACCTGAGGTTAGTTTGCATCCGGAATTGCTGAGTCTTCTGGCTGACCTTATGCGCGAAGCAGCAAAGCGAACCAACCTTATTGTAGCCACCCATTCAGACCGCTTTATCCGGTTCCTTGAACCCAATGAGGTTGTCGTCATGGATAGTGATGACGATGGTGATACTACTGCAACCTGGGGGGATTCCTTAGATCTGGATGAGTGGCTCAAGGAATACAGCCTTGATGAAGTCTGGCGGATGGGGCGGATGGGAGGGCGTTCATGAAAATAACCTTGATCGTTGAAGGAAAGACCGAAAAGGCATTTTTGCCCCATCTTAGAAAATACCTCGAGATCCGATTGCCAGGTAAAATGCCGAGGTTGGATGCCAATCCTTACGATGGTAGGATACCTACTGGAGATAAGCTAAAACGCATTGTCCAAAAAATGTTGAGTGGCAAATTCCCATCTGATCATATAATCGCATTAACGGATGTTTATACAGGTAGTCAGCCGCCAGAATTCCAAAATGCTGCGGATGCCAAGAATAAAATGCGCTTATGGGTGGGGACTGAACCAAGATTTCATCCGCATGTAGCACTTCACGATTTTGAAGCTTGGTTACTGCCTTATTGGCCATCTATTCAAAAATTGGCGGGACATAATAAGTGTGCTCCAACTGGAAACCCTGAAACCGTCAATCATAATAATCCACCCGCATATCGCATAAAGGAAATCTTCAAGAGTGGAAAGAGCTATGTAAAACCTCGTGATGCAGGACGTATCTTGAGAAATAATGATTTGGCAGTGGCGGTAGCTGCGTGTCCCGAATTGAAATCATTAGTGAACACGATTATTTCGGTGTGCGGTGGAGTAATCATCCCATGACAAATGAATGAAGGCTGGGCACCAACTATTAAGAACACAAATGATATAATGGTTTGATACAGTGAAGAAAAAGAAGGAGAGCAGCACACCGCGACGGAAAAAAATGAATCGGCATGCGCGCCTGCAATGTGCTCGTGAGACAAAGTGGACAACGCGATATAGCGGCAAACACATAATTCAAGGGTACTGCAATTGTTTTGGCGTTGACCTTCTTTGCGCTGTCAATGAACTGCGGATTCTCGGCATCAAGATCAGCGCGGAACGAGAGGCACAATTAAAATTGTCCGTCAAGGCAGTCTCGGCTAAAAGAAGAAAAAAGAAAGAAGAAGTCATATTGCAAAACTACGGTTTTGACTCCACGGTTGGAGTAAGCTAGTGTCGAGTAGACATTTAATATTCTCCTATTTTAGATTTAATTTTATCAAATCATGAGAGGGAAATACAATGCCCCTCACAGAACCGGACTTGTAGATTTCCCACATCCGGCTCTTCACTTTAACTCACCATACATGTGACGATGTATAAAAACTGTGTACTATTCTTGGTTGGGGCAATGGATACTTCCTTAAATACCTATTATATTTTTCCCAGCTCATCTTCTTTTTCTGGCTTCGTCTGTTGAGCCATTTCCTGGCCAGCATTACCGTTATTTTGCAAAACTTCCTCACGTGTTGGAAGTTTTCGCTCACCCCGTAATACTGTATATGACCCCGCAGTTTGGCCTGAAGCGTCTTCCACCATTCCTTTGTCAGAACTTTGTTTCTGACCGCCTTCAGCCATTCGTTCATCTCTACGCATTTGTTCGTGAACTTCTTACGGCTGGTCTTCCGACCCACCTTGAACTTTCCACGTATTGATGTTGCACAGAAATGAGTAAAACCCAGAAAATCAAATGTGTTTGGCTTGCGATTTTGCTTATCCGCATTCTCTTTTTCGTAGCGTCCGAAGCTGATCTTCCGGCTCTTTTCGGGATGTATTTCTAGTCCGTATCTATTAAACCTCTTTTTCAGGACTTCTTCAATACGTTTCGCGTCTCCCGCATATTGCACTACGCAGATAAAATCATCTGCGTAGCGTATCAATTCGCAGAATCCATCCGTATGCGTCTTCACCTCTTTCTCAAACCAAACATCAAGAACGTAGTGGAGGAAAATATTTGACAGCATCGGACTAAGAATTGACCCCTGATGGGTTCCATTTTCAGTCCCTATCAACATGCCATCGTCAATGTAACCGGCCTTGAGGAATCTGCCAAGCAGTTCCAGCAACGCCGTGTCCCTTATCCTTATGCGGATAAAGTCCAGGAGTTCATGATGAGGAACGTTGTCGAAGAATCCTTTTATGTCGGCTTCCACGATATGGTTCACCGGCTTGAACATTATCATATCATTCAGTGCTTTTAGCGCCTGATGACAGTTCCGTTCAGGTCGGAAGCCATATGAGCAGTTCAGAAAATCCTGTTCGTAAATACTTTCCAGTATCCACGTGATTCCCCGTTCCACTATTTTGTTCTCCAGCGCAGGGATACCCAGTGGCCGCTTTTCAGTCTCATTCTTGGGAATGTAAACCCTCTTTGCGGGCATCGGCTTATAGCTCCTGCGTCTGATTCTCGACACCAGTTCTTCGAGGTTCTTTTCTAGATTTACTCCGTAATCCTCCCAGCTTACTTCGTCAATTCCTACAGCCTTATTCCTGTTCAGGCTATTGTAGCAATCCCGCATAAATTCGACATTCAGCAAGTGTATTAGACTTGTGAACTGAAAGCCGTGATCTCTGCGGGCATGATCGGATATGAGAGACAGCTTTGCCCATGTTTTACCAATTTCAGTGTCTGGCATGTTCAATTCTCCCTCTCTACGTTAAAACGCTGACCCCTTCGAGTGGATCTCCGACCCTCGCCAGGTATTACCCTGACTACGCCTCTAATACGAGTCAGTCCGACTGCCACGGCACCATACCCCCTCCCCGCCTTTTCGGCTTCTAGGGGGCTTCTATACGGAGCACCGCGGCTCTCCCAAGTTCCAATACAAACCGTTCGCTCACCCGCCACTGACTTAGACCCCGGCACGCCGGTTTCACACTCACCATATTTACGCGCGAACCGATACTGGCTTCCAGAAAATGAAACCCTTGACCCTATGCAACAAGGATAATTTCGGGGCTCGACACCTTCACGCTTTCGCATTGTGGCTGATGTCGCACCTTTCCCAAGGCTTCGCATAATTCGTTGCCTCCTCATACGCTCGGGTTAGTTCCGGACTGGTGGTTAGCCTTTGTCCGTGTTGGATTGTCCAACTGATTTATATTAGCTGTGCTTGGCGCACTCATCAAACTCCTTATGATATATTTTCATTTAAATTTCACCATCAGTCCTCGTCCACAACGCCTGGCGGACAAATTATAACATGAGATTTTTTGTGCCCTCTGTGCTTTTTTGTGGCAATAGATATTTTTTCCTGTTCATTTTTAAATCTCCGAGTTCTCTGTGGTTTTCTTCGTGATTGTTACGCCATCCTGTAGGAAAAAGGGTTGTGGTAAACGCGGCATAAAATGGAAGGAATGAGAGGGAAAATAAACCCAGGACAGACGGAAAAACTCCCGCATGCATTGACGGGACAAGCAGGAACAGGCTGGCGTTCCAGCTCAGTCTGCTGGCGCCCGATGGTGGTGTGATCGATTCGGCAAAGATGAAGATATCCGATGTGGAAGGTGCGATGTTCGAGCTGAGCAAAGTGGATGGAAACACGCTGGCCGCCGAAGTGCTGCTGTCGAACGAGCTTGCTGAAAAGATAAAGGAAGGAAGGTCAGTCAGCACAGTGTTCTCATATCCCGGAGCCGCTGACGCAACTCTGACAATAGGGAAATAGGCAATCCTATGGTATTAAGACGATTACGACTACCAAGATCAAGTATTTTGCAATTGTCCTTGATTTCATCCTCGTCAACCTTTATATTTTCCATAATTGGATTTTAGGGGTTGACTAAAAAATAACTATTACAATTATGTTTTGGAATTTAGTGTAAGCGCCTTAATATTAAGGCTATAAAATCAAATTGTCTTTTAATGACCCGAAGTTTTTCAGCCTGAAAACGAACTGCAAAACTTGAATGAATACTTTAATAAGGAAAAAACAACATGAATGAACAGACCGACGAAAAACTGTCGCCGATTGGCCCTGAACACCCGATCGTCGTCCTTCTCGTTGACGACCAGGCAATTGTGGGCGAAGCTGTGAGGAGAATGCTTCTTGGCGAAAAAGATATTGTTTTCCATTTCTGCAGCGACCCGTCCAAGGCGATTGCATTGGCCAACGAGCTCGCACCAACGGTCATACTGCAGGATCTGGTGATGCCTGAAGTGGATGGCCTGACACTTGTGAAATTTTTCAGAGCCAATCCCAAGACCAAGGATATTCCGCTGATCGTGCTTTCCAGCAAGGAAGAACCCAAGACCAAGGCGGAGGCTTTCGCGCTGGGCGCCCACGACTATCTCGTAAAACTGCCGGACAAGATCGAACTCATCGCCAGGATCCGCCACCATTCCGCAGGCTACATCAACATGATTGAACGTGACGAGGCATTCAGGGCGTTGCGGAAGAGCCAGCAGATATTGGCCGCCGAACTTGCGGAAGCCGCAGCATATATCGCCTCCATACTTCCTAAAAAACTGGATGGAGAAATCAAGACCGACTGGAAATTCGTCTGTTCGACCTCGTTGGGAGGCGATGCGTTCGGATATCACTGGCTGGACAATAATAATTTTGCCATGTATCTGCTTGATGTCTGCGGCCATGGAGTGGGAGCCGCACTGCTCTCCATTTCAATCATGGAAGTGCTGCGATCACGCAACCTGCCCAACACCGACTTCCACAATCCCGGGAATGTACTTGCACGCCTGAATGACGAGTTCAAGATGGAAGACCACAACCAGATGAACTTCACAATATGGTACGGGGTCTATAAGAAACAGGAACGGAAAATCCTCTTTTCCACCGGCGGCCATCCCCCGGCACTGTTGCTCTCAGGGAAGAGCCCGGCCGATGCACAGATACATCAGCTCAGCCCGGTAGGCATGCTCATTGGAGCATTCCCGGACATCATCTACGACACCGGGGAGATTGCCCTCGGAGAATACAACAAACTCTTCATCCTGAGCGACGGAGTCTATGAGATCACACGCCCCGGCCTCCAGGACTGGAATCTGGATCCGTTCATACACTATATTTCCGAAACGGTGAAATCTGCAGATTTCCATGTGGAAAAGATTTATGCGGATGTCATAGAAATGCACGGATCAAAAAATCTGGAAGACGACTTCTCCATAATAGAAATCAATCTGTAGTTTTTCAGAGAAACAATCCTAAGACTTGCCCATTGATTTATTTCGTGCTCATATTATCTTAGTAAAGATCCAATTGAACAATAAAAAACATAGGAGGCATCATGTACCCAGTGCAAGAGAAATCAGTTCCATCGAGGCCGTCAAATTTCAGTAGTATGAAAATGAAGTGGATGGTCGCCTTTTTACTTGGCTCCTCATTCCTCTTCGGCTCCATATTGCCCAATGCTGGATACTGCGCCGACCCTGCACTTACCATGACTGTCGTCAACAACAGCGGATTCGCGGATACTGAGATATTCCTCACAGCTCCGTGTCACAAACCGCTTCCAGCCGACGATGACAATTTCTGGGGATACATCAATTTTGCAACACCAAGTGCACCAGTTTTTGTCGATACAGGAACTGCTGCAGATTTTCAGCTGAATGCGGCAACAATGAGTTTTACACTCGCCACCTTCAAAGACACCGCCGGCAACTACACGATAAACTTCCCCCAGGTCGGAGGCGGCAGGCTCTATTTCTCGTTCGGCGACAATTTTGACCAGTGTGGCGGCTTTTCAAGTTCAGGTCCCTTGACAGATAGCAGCAATCCGGTAATTTTCGACATGATGGAGTTTTACCTGAATCCTGCTGGCACCCCGAACCTTGACATTTCGCGCGTGGACTTTTTCGGGATTTCCTTTTATTTCGCGACGACAAATGCGGCGACAGGAGCCGCTGTATCAAGAGGGCATATAGTTTCAAGGGACTCAATTATAAACAGTTTTGCCGGTTTTCCCGACAACGGCGGCATACTAGGCAACACGGCATTGTTCAACACGTTAGTTGTCACAAGACCAGTAAAAGACGGCATATCAAATATCAGAGTCGCATCTCCAAAAGATCTTGGCTATTCTTTTTTCGAAACCGCACTCCCCGGCAAGGGACCGCAGATATGCTCTCATTTCTATGACAGTTATGTCAACAACGAATGCTGGGCCCCCAACCGGACTTTTACAAGCTACGATAAAAATAACTATGCCGCCAAGAGTCCTGTATATTATTGCAAAGTGAGCGCTGACGGCACCTACCTCAACATATATACTGATGCCGCTTATACAATTCCCTATAGTGGTATGCCTACGATGATTCGCCCAAGCAACAGTACTGCTGCCTTCCCCACTGCGCCACAGTGGCACGCCGAGAGCGATCCACTTCCAAACAATATAGACTGGGGATTCATCATAATGGGAAGTGTCAACCCCGCCCCCCCTAGCTGCGCAGCAAACTATGGATTAGATCCGGTGTCAATGTTCATAATGGCGGCACTGGCACGTGGAACCCTGCACAGGAACGATCCCAGCCAATGGCTCACAAATGTCCTTTCAGGCGATCCTACCACTGGCCAGAGCACAGTTAATTATCCGATCTTCTATTACGGAAAAATACTCCACGAGAATTCCATTGATCAGCTGATGTATGCGCTCTCCTACGATGATGTAGGGGGACAGGCCACCGATGTCTCCATCTCAACAAATGCAACGGCGACCGTGTGCTTTAATGCTGTAAAAACAAATCCGGCAACTCTGGCAACCCTGACGATGGCGGTCACTCCGTCCGGTTCGGGAACCACTTCCCCTGCAGTCGGCACTTATACCAGCGGATATAGTGTAAATGATGTCATCCAGATTACCGCGACGGCAGCTACAGGCTACTATTTCACGGGATGGACTTCAAACAGCAATGCTACAATCACCGACAGGACAAATCCCTCCACGACCGCGACAATAACTGCAACCACCCCCACAGTAACTGCGAATTTCGCTCAAAGCACTGCTCCAGTGACACTTACAATGGCCGTTTCACCCGCTGAAGGCGGAACAACAACTCCAACTCCAGGAGATCTCACTGTAAACATCGGCCAATCCGTCCCCATCACCGCAAGTGCGGCATCAGGCTATTATTTCACCGGATGGACAATCACAGGAAACGGAGAGATCAAGGACATCACTTCGCCTTCCACCACTGGCGACATCAGCGCGGCTGCCACTTTTACCGCCACCTTCTCGCAAAAACCGGTCACATTCATGGCAAATGGTTCCGTCATCGAAATTGATCCCGCAGATCTTAAGGATGCGGCAGTGACAGAATTCACATCTAAACCGTCGGTGACGGTGCTCTATACGGATCCAATAAAGAACAAACAAGGTTCGAAGGCAGGGCTCACGACTGTCACACCCGCCAGCAAAAAGGTTTCCGCCACCTTCGTGTATGCTGCACTGATGAAGAATGTTACGCTCTATAACAAGAAGAACTTCAGCGACAAGACACTTTCACTCGAAGCTCTTATTGCAAAATATCCCGTCTCAGGAATCCTCTCCACTTCGGTGAGCGTGAAATACAAACTTGCCACAGGCAGTCCTGTTGACATCACAAAGGCAGTATACATATCCCCTCCCGTGGTTACAACCATTGGCGGATCATACAGCAAGGCCGGCGACATATTCGTACTGTCCGGAAAATATTTCGGATCCGCCCTGCCTTCCATCTACCTGGAATACTACACGGAGAAAGACAGTGTGAAAACCTACAAGAGGATAAAATGCAAGGTTCTCAAAAAGAACTCGGATGGAACCAGCGCTCTTCTTTTCGAAAATGCAAAGGGCAAGGCAAACAGCAGTTGCATGAAGGTTCTTCCCGATGACGTACCTGCGGCAGCACTCGGCTTCAGCGAAATACAGGTTCAATATCCGTCTTTCAAACAGGGAACCGAAACTCCCACCGGATTTCTCATGCTGGTCAACGGTTCAGGACTCGATGTGTTCAACCTTGGATCAGACTGAAATTAAATATTCACCACCGCACCGGTGAATATTTAACTGCAACTGGAGCTACCGGAGCTTGAACCGACTCCTCTGGAAATTTCCAAGTCAAAAGTAATGCGGCGAATAGGATTTGCCGGATAATTTGCTTTTTTTGAATTTTTACGGGTTTGGGTGCTGTTGAGTTCATGATGTGCCTCCTTAATATCACTTACACATGCCTCGGCATACCTGTTCAAATCTACAAGAATTATAAAAGGGCCTCAACAGAAGGAGTGTCGCTATTTATGATAATATTCATGAGCCTAACTCTTTTCTTGTGGTCAACCTACGCTTGGCTAAAAACGCCACAAGATTTCTTTATAATCGGCTCCAATATTCCGGGTTTCCTCTGCACACTGGTTCTGATATGCCAGTTCTGAGTTTACCGGAAAAGAAGACAACGCATCTAGGCACAGACTCGTGCGTATTGTCGCTAAGCGGGCCAAACGCACAGTCTGAACGTTGTTCATGAGATAAAAAATTTGTTATAATTATCTGGTCATGTGTAGTCAGATACCTCCCACAGCCGGAGGCTTGAATTCGTGAACCGCTCAAAGCGGTATTTAAGTGGATATTGGCCGCCAGAGGCGGCTAACAATAATGCATCGCGAGTTGTATCTGCACGGATATATTTCTCTATTGATTCTCTCACTGGGCACACAAGGAATAATATAATATTTGCAGACACGAATTGCACCCTGCTACGCCGAGGCTACGCAGGGCAGGCCAATTTTTACGAATGAAATTTGCATGCGGCTCTTTGCCGCAAACGCCGGTTGAAAGGCAGAAATGCAAAACCACAAGCTTTTCATTTCTATCTTTCACATCGCTTTGTCTTTTGATTGCAACTTGGTATTAATCTGCGGTTCAGACCTTGAAGAGGGCATCCGAATACATCTCCGGATCGAAGGGCTGGAGATCCCCGGGTTGTTCCCCGAGGCCAATGAAGAAAACTGGGAGTTTAAGTTCCTGCTGGATAGCCGTGAGCATTCCGGCCTTGCCTGTCCCGTCAAGCTTCGTGAGGATGAGACCGGTCACCGAGGCTATCTGCGTGAACTCCCTTGCCTGTGATAGAGCATTCATTCCAGTGCATGCGTCAAGGGTAAGCCATGTCTCGTGCGGAGCATCAGGCATCACTTTAGCAATGACTCTGGTCATTTTTGCAAGTTCATCCATCAGCCCTTTCTTCGTATGCTGGCGGCCGGCGGTGTCTATAAGAAGATAATCATATTTTTTGGCGACGGCGGACTGGACCGCGTCGAATGCGACGGAAGCTGGGTCCGCTCCTGAAACCGAGGATACGACATGGCACTCCGTGCGTTCTCCCCAATGCTTGAGCTGTTCGACGGCGGCGGCCCTGTATGTGTCACAGGCTGCGAGCATTACTTTCGCACCATCGTTTTTCCAGAGGGAAGCAAGTTTGCCTGCCGTTGTGGTCTTTCCGCTTCCATTGACACCGACAAGAAGTATGACGGTGGGGCCATCCTTGTTCCTTTTCGGCTCCTTCATGTTTTTGGAAAGGAAAGTTCTTATGTCGTTCCTGGTGATCTGGAATATGTCCTCGCTGGTCTTTATCTGTCCAAGATCATATCGTTCTTTTATGTCTGCTACAAGCCTAGACGAGACGGCCGCTCCGAAATCCGCTTCCAGGAGCGATCTTTCTATTTTTTCATAAGTGCTCTTGTCCCAGGCTGTTTCGCCCGACACGATTCCACTTATGGCACGCGACAGGGTGGTGGCCGTCTTCTGGAGGCCTTTCTGGAAAACTGAAAATATTGATTTCATTTCTTCTTGACAGCCTCCCTTGCAGAGCGCGTGATGGAATTTTTCACGCCGTTCAATATGCCGTTTATAAAGGAGCCGGAATCATCGCCACCATAGTGTTTCACAAGATCCACGGCCTCATTTATGCTGACCACCGGCGGAACCGACTCGTCAAAAAGCATTTCATAGATGGCGATTCTTATGACATTCCTGTCCACGGCACCCATTCTGTCAATCGCCCAGTTCTTTGAGAATTCAACCATCTTGGCATCTATCTCGACTCGATGCTCATAGGCGCCGTATATGATTTTTTCCGCAAAATCCGCAGCCTTCCTGAATTTGCTGTTTTCAATGAAACAGCCGGCGGCGCTGAGCTGCTTCCAGAAATATTTTAGTATTACATCGGTGGGAGCATCACCCCCTATGTCAGACTGGAAAAGAAATTGCATTGCAAATTCTCTGCCAAGACTCCTGAAGTCAGCGATTTTTCTTAGTTCGCTGTCCTCGAACAGCATTTTTTTAATATTTTCAGACATATTACCTGCTATTTTTTTCTTCCGGGCAGATTTTTAAGAAGATTCGCCATCTCGATGGCTGTCTTCGCGGCATCCGCGCCCTTGTTTCCGGCTTTTGTACCACTGCGTTCGATGGCCTGTTCTATGTCGTTGGCCGCGATTACTCCGTTTATGACAGGAAGCCCTGTCTTGAGACTTGTCTGAGCTATACACTTCGCGACTTCCGCATTTATCAGCCCTGCATGTGGTGTCGCTCCCTGGATGACGACTCCAAGCGCGATGACGGCATCGTATGAGCCAGACTCCGCAAGTCTCTGGACGGCGATGGGCAGTTCCAGCGATCCTGGCACCCATGCGACATCAACGTCATCCGCCCTGCCCCCATGCCGTACTATTGCATCAAGGGCGCCATCAAGCAGTTTGCTGACGAAGAATTCATTGAATCTCGCGCATGCGATCGCAAACTTAATGCCTTTGGCCTCGAGAGTTCCCTCGAAAATTCTCTTGACTTCTTTTTTCATGATAGAAATCTCCTATATAAAATAAAATTATCCAGCCGGAGAATCTAGCTCGTTTCAGGGATTAAACAAGCACTGGGGGAAAAATGGACAAGGTTTTTACCTGAAAACAACAAAACTGACAAGGGGATCTCGTAAAGCGGATTCAGAAAATCGACATCGGGAAAAAGTTCTGCCCCGATCCCGATTCCGATCCCGACAGCGACCCCGGGAAAGAAAAGACTGAGGGCTTACTGGGGGATGTTTGCTTGTAAATTTATCCGGAAAGGTTAATTTGACACATAGTTTAGTGAACATTTACAAAGAATATTTCAGGGATCTTCCTCACATAGGAGATTTAGTCAACAAATGAACCTTGTTGCTGACACCAGGGCAAATCGCATAATATTTCTGTGCATAAATATTTTTTTTGTATTTGTGCTTGCTCTGATTGACTGGAAGACAGGATATGAGGTTCAGTTTTTCGTGTTCTATTTCATTCCCATTTTCATAACCGCCTGGTTCTGTGGCAACTCCCCAAGCATTATGATTTCAACTCTAAGCGCCATAGGTTGGTTCGCCGCAGATATCGAATCAGGCCACGAATATCTAAATTTCGCATTGCTATATTGGAATACTTTGATCCGTCTGATCTCCTTTCTCATCGTAGGCGTTGCAATATCAAAAATCAAGTCACTGCTTGACAAGGAAAGGAAAATCACAAGCGAACTCCAGAAGACTATTTCAGAGGTCAAGACACTGAGAGGGCTCATTCCCATCTGCTGTAGCTGCAAGAAAATCCGCAACGACAAGGGATACTGGCAGCAGATGGAATCATATATCAGCACTCACACCGATGCCCTTTTCTCGCACGGATACTGTAGTGAATGCGCCAAGAAGGCGTTCAAAGAGTCAGGCATCGAACTTGGCGATGGTGAAATTGCAGAAATAGAAAATGAAAGCCTGTCAAAATTAAAGATGGCTTCGCCCGCAACCAATAAGAATTCAGAAGACAGGAGACAGTAGTTGGCGTTTGACTGCGCTTTGCGCAGTTTTATCAATAAGAAACTGCCAAAAAGAACACGCTAAAGCTGTGAACACCAACGGCAGTTTCAAAGGAGAATAGTATCAAAAACAAAATAGGAAATAATGGAGAAACACTCGAGTTGTTTTCATTCTGAATTCTGACTCCTGAATCCTGACTTCCAAAATCGAGAATTTAGCTTTTGCACACACTCAAGGAGATATAACTTTAAAACGAAGACACTAAAGGATGAACTGATATGATTACAGAAATTCCAATCAAAAGCCTGGAGGCGCTTGTTGCGAGACAGCTCGGAAATCTATTCATGTTCGAGAAAAGAGGTGAAGGCAAGATCCTCTCCGAAGGAATCAATCTCGCAATTAAAAAATGCGAAAAATGCTTTTCCCACTCCAAGAACAAATATTATTCGAAAAACGGCGAAACCTTCTTCAGCCCCTGGCACAGCGCACAGAACTGCATTTTCCTCTATTATCTTTCACGATCCGTCTTCGAAACTGCGCCCGAGGTCAGAACTCTCGCCGACAGGATATACTACCTCAACCGCACGCTCAACGGAGCCGATCTCTTCTATGAAGTGAATATGCCTGACATCTTCTTCACCGACCATCCTCTCGGAAGCATAATGGGACGTGGGGAATATTCCGACTTCTTCTCCTTCGCCCAGAACTGTACTGTCGGAGCCAACAACTATCTCTTCCCTAAATTCGGGAAAAATGTCAGGATGATGTCCGGGGCCAAGGTGCTGGGCAAATGCAATGTCGGAGAGAACGTCATATTTGCGGCAAATGCCTATGTGAAGGACACCGATATCCCATCCTGCTCCATCGTCTTCGGCAACTATCCGGACATTGTAATAAAAACACGCGATGAAACATATTTCACCAAGTTCGGCTGGAAAAATCCTGACAGTGATTCCCCTGAGGATGGAGTTCGGTGAAGATCCATCTTCCGGCAATCGCCAGGGCATTCGGGCACAGAAATTACCGGCTCTTCTATGCGGGACAACTGATATCGCTATGCGGCACCTGGATGCAGATGGTCGCGCAGTCCTGGCTAATATATAGGCTTACAGGTTCGGCATTACTGCTCGGTCTCGTAAGCTTCTCATCACAGATTCCGATGCTGATCATGTCTCCACTGGGTGGTGCGACAGCCGACAGATTCGAGAAAAGGAAGATCCTTCTTGCCACACAGACAACATCAATGGTTCTCTCTCTGCTTCTCGCAGGGCTCACACTGGCGGGACATATAAAGGTATGGGAGATTGTGGTAATCGCAGCCATCATGGGTGCCATACACGCATTCGACATGCCGGCCAGGCATGCTTTTGTAGTGGAGATGGTTGGAAAAAAAGATCTTGTCAATGCGATCGCTCTCAATTCCTCGATGTTCAATGCCGCACGCGTACTGGGCCCCTCGATTGGGGGAGTCATCGTCGCATCTTTCGGAGAGGGATGGTGTTTCCTCCTTAACGGGCTGAGCTTCTGCACCATGATAGCCGCACTGCTAATGATGCACTTCGCTCCGCAAAAAAGCCAGAGACATCACGAAACCGCTCTTTCAAGCATCTTGAGTGGTTTCGTATTTTCCTGGAACACATTGCCGATAAGAAGCCTTCTGATTCTACTCGCTGTTGTAAGCCTGCTAGGAATGCCTTATACCGTACTGATGCCGATTTTCGCGAGAGAGATTCTGGGTGGTGGTCCGCAAACCCTCGGAATTCTGATGGGTTCTGTCGGGGTCGGCGCGTTCACTGGCGCACTTGTGCTGGCCGCGAGAAAAGAAGTCCACGGTCTGGGACAATGGATAATGCTTTCCGCAGCAGGATTTGGCATCTCCCTCCTGTTTTTCTCCTTCTCCACGAACATCTGGCTTTCCGCAGCCCTGCTCTTTCCGGCAGGTTTCTTTTTCATCGGACAGATGGCATCGTCCAATACACTCATCCAGACAATAGTCCCCGACAGGCTAAGGGGAAGGGCCATGTCGGTCTACTCCATGATGTTCGTAGGCATTGCACCTTTCGGCTCTCTGATGGCTGGCGCATGCGCCGAACACCTCGGAGCGCCAGCGACAGTGGCAATATGCGGCCTTGCATGCATCCTTGCATCCGTCCTTTTCGGCCTGGGGCTCAGCAAATTCAGCCACACGGCCAGGCAGATGATCGTGGACGCAGAAGCCGCATCTGGAACCCCAGCAGAGGAATAATAAACGTCAAACTGGGGAGATGGGCGCAATATTTCATCCTAAGGCGGGCTTCGCCCGCAACCCAAATCCAAAATTCTAATATCTAAATCCTAAACAAATCCAAATGAGTCAAACTCGAAATTTAAAACGGAATAAATCAAATGGGAAGCTTGCATTTTTTGTTTTATAGAATACCAGGGAATCTCCACAGAATCCCAAGCTTAGGGACTATTCTTCAATGAAGAAAATATTTTCAGGCAGGGCTTGGCGTGTGATTCCGGGTCCCTCCCATTCAATCTTCAATTCGGAGTCGAATTCATCTTGCATGAAATAAATATCAACCGGATGGTATCCGGCCTTGAGACCTACAGAAAATTCAGCCACAGTCCTTGACCATGCGGATGGCCTTCTGTGCATTTCGGCACCATGTAACGTCATCATCACCCTTCCTGTGGCATCAATGTTGAACCAATACAAACCATCTGCGGGAATTTTGATAAACGACGAGAATTTTAAAGCAAAAAACTTTTCAGATGTGATGAAGATGCCGTCATATCCAATTGTCATCCCGGAAATTTCAGAAGGGGGGAGATATTCGCAGAGTTCCCACGTATCTGGGGTGATCGAGTACAGGATTGGCAATTTCTGCCACAGAGGTCAAATCAATGAGGTAATGTGTTGGATTTTCCTGCATAAGCTTCTTCTTGAAATCCCACCATGACTGTGAGATTTCCCTGTAGTTTTCCGCCGATATATTTCTCACATATTGATAATAGAGGTGTTTAAGGAGGAAGGGCAGATCCACCTTTGTGGGATCTTTAACATGAAAAGCCTTGCAGAAAGTTTCGATGCTAAGATTTTCACCGAGTAGCACCTCGGTCTGCGGATTGCCGGGAATGGCTGAGATAAGCCTTGGCACACAGGCGATGCAGTCATAGGAATCTCCGCCAGTCGCGATCCTTACAAAGTTCTTTCCGTATAATTCCAGGAGTTTAGGAATGTCAGACGGAGCCTGTCTTAATATGAAACCCGAGATATTGTCGGAAAGATTTGTGGAGTCTATCATTCGCTTGCACCATTCATTCCGCTTTTCCTTGGATTTTTTGATTCTTTCAGTGTAATCTTCTGATGTTCTGTCTTTTTCAGCTTGTTTGAACCAACCGTCCATAGAGTCAAGATGCACTTCCCTGAGTTCAAGTCTCAGGTTGGGCAGTGCCGGAAAATCCAGGGAGAGCAGCCACTCGAATTCTTCAAGCATCATGTCGGGATCTTCTGAGAAGCATGGCAGGCCATTGAGGTATGTGGCAAGGAACGTGGTATTGTCGAGGGAGAAGGAGTTTTTCTCCGCGAATTCCGCAAGATGTGATTTCACATTGACAAACTTAAGGTTCGGATTGTCATTGCCGAGCGCCATTGCCGCATCAGCTGCGGTGCGCGACTTTTCATACTGGCCGGCCCGGCAGGCCCAGAACGCCTCGTTTGCATAGGCATCAGACTCCATGTCCACCTTCCAGGCCTCGAGGGTTCCATCTGTCTGGCGCTGACCCATTTTCATCACAAGTTCGCTTGAGAGTGCATTGACAAGGGCGACTGGATCGCTGAGTTTCCCGCTCCGTCTTATTATCTCAGGTTTTTCCTGTCCTGGCCGCGAAAGGAAGACTGCGATCTCGACAAGGTCTTTTTCCTCTGAGACGTTTTCCAACAGGCCTTCGATAATGTAGGCACCCGTCCAGAACTGTTTCGTGGATTCCTGGAGATCTTTTTCCCATTGCAGAGCGCCTAGACGCCATCTTTCCAGGACAAAAATCTCTTTCTGCATCATCAGTCGCAATTCCATCAACAGTCGAAGTTTGTTTGCGAAGCGAAGCCCGGCCTCGTTGTTCCAAGACGAGCGGATATTCAGTATCGAAACAGGAATTGCGTGCGCCTTGGACACTGCGAGTTTTTCGAGCGAAGGGCTGAATACTTGCGCTACGGCAGCCCCCCATGAAATTGAATCACTATGCATACTTGGATCATTCACCCAGACGTTTATGATTGCACCGGACTCCACTGCCACGAGCCGTGCGCTGAGCATGCTTTTGCCTTCAAATTCGAAGGCCTTGACGATAATTACTCCTTGAGCTCCGAGCAACTGCCCGGTTTTTATCGGATCAGCGGAGGAGGAGGCACCGAACGCTGCGATTTCCTGTTCCCTCAACACCTTTTCAATATCCGATCGTTCCACCATAATCACCCCGGATTCTTTCGAAAGCTTCTCCGTTAGCAGATCAATTTCCGCGAGGTTCTTGTCCAGATCGCCCAGAATGGCAATTCTGGTCTGCGCAGATAGCGTCATCGGGATAGAGCAGATAATGACAAGCAAGTAAAGCGGCAAACGCACACCGCCCAACGAAATTAGAAGGAGATCGGGGAACATAATTGCTCTAACAAAGGATGGTATATATCGTACACAAATAGTATGACTTATCATTTATGTTTCTCGTGATCAATAAATTTGATATTACAGTTTAAATTCTGCCCCGATTTTTTCAATCACCGCTGAAGCTTATTGAATATTGCCCGACGGTTTGCACGGCGCAACTCATTACAATTCATTACTTCAAAGGAATATCTGCTCCGTAGGAATTAAAGATAGCGATTCCGGCATTCTTCTTCACGGCCCCTATCGCCGCCTTGGTATATTTGTCGTCTTCAGTACCCCCGGTATTTATCTGATTTAAGTTTATTTCACTTGAGGTTGTCTAGGATTTAGGATTTGTGTGGCGGGCGTGGCCCGTCTTATGTCTTCAGCCTCGGATCAAGGATGTCACGAAGTGCGTCACCCGCGATATGCAGTGAAAGGACAAAGAAGAACATGAATCCTGTGGCAGCGCCGACCTCCCACCAGACACCTCTCCAAAGCCTCTGCTGTCCGTCCGAGATCATGACACCCCAGCTTGGCTCAAGCTGAACACCCAGCCCGAGGTAACTCACTATCACCTCGGTCATTATGGCGTATGCGAAACGCATCGTGAAATATATTATGACAAGATGAAACACATTCGGGAGAATATGCCTGAAGATGATTCTCGCATCGCCGAACCCCAGACACCGGGCGGCCTGCACAAATGCTCCATCCCTAAGTTTCATAACCTCCGCCCGCACAACACGGCAGAGACTCACCCAGCCCGTCAGGCCTATGCCAAGATAGAGGGCAAGCATCCCTGGCTCGATAGAAATGGCAGCTACCACCCTTGCAAGCGAAGGATGTAAAAAGCACAACAACAAATTGAGGCTATCCGTGAGATGCTTAACCGTTTCGGTAACATATGGATGCATAAAGCCCTTCGTGACAAGAAGGGAGAACGCAAGTATGAAAAGCAGTGATGGCATTGCGGCGAAAGTGCTGTAGATCCATACGGTCACATCGTCCACCCATCCGCCGAAATACCCCGCGAGCGCACCGAGAACGACCCCGATCAGCATGGAAATACCAGATGCTATGACACCTATCTTTATCGCAGTTTTCACCGCGAAAAAAGCCCTCCAGAAAACATCTCGTCCCTTGTAATCCGTCCCGATCCAGTGTTGGGAGGAAGGCGACTCATAGGCGTGGGACATGTCGGATTCCTCATAGAGGGGATTTTTTCCGGAAAATGCACAGTACAGGCTGTAGGACTCCGAAAACAGGCCGATGAGGATATATACCGACAGCACAGTGAATGCGCCCGCCGCAAGCTTGTGCTTCGCAACTGCCCTGGACATGACTGATAATCGCATAAATAATCCAAACTTCAGAGTGTCTTCCTACAGTGAACTACAACAGCTTTTTCAAATCAGGTAGCCGAGAGATCCATTACTTCTTGTCTATCGCGTGGAATTTGCAGGTTTCATAACAGACACCGCACTTTATGCATCTCGTCTGGTCTATGCTGTGTTTCTGCTTCCTTTCACCGGAAATGCACGATGCCGGGCAGTTCTTGGCACACATTGTGCAGCCCACGCATTTCTCATTGATGACAAATCTGAGAAGCTTCACGCAGACACCGGCCGGGCAGTGGTGATCCTTGATATGCATGAGATATTCGTCAAGGTAATTGTTCATCGTGGAGAGTACGGGATTCGGCGAAGTCTGGCCGAGCCCGCAGAGCGCCGTATCCTTGATCGTCTCGCAAAGCGTCTTCATCTTCGAAAGGATCGCGACATCGGCCCTGCCCTCGCTAATTTCCACGAGCATCTCGTGGAGCCTCTTGTTTCCGATCCTGCACGGAGTGCATCTTCCGCAGGACTCGTCAAGGGTGAACTCCAGGAAGAATTTGGCGATGTTAACCATGCAGTCGTCCTCATCCATTACGATCATTCCGCCAGAGCCCATCATGGAGCCGAGCGCTATCAGGGATTCATATTCTATCGGAGTCTCCAGTCTTTCGCTTGTAAGACACCCGCCGGAGGGACCGCCTGTCTGCACGGCCTTGAATTTTCTTCCCCCCTTGCATCCGCCACCAAGCGTGTAGATTATGTCGAAGAGCTTTATTCCCATCGGAACTTCTATCAGGCCGACCTTTGATATTTTTCCTGCAAGCGCGAAGACTTTCGTGCCCGGGCATTTTTCTGTTCCGATTTTCCTAAACCATTCTGCTCCGTTTCTTATTATCGCGCAAACGTTTGCGAAAGTCTCGACATTGTTCACCACCGTGGGTTTTTTCCAGAGCCCTGACACAGCCGGGAATGGAGGCTTGAAGTTTGGTTCGCCACGGAGCCCCTCGATGGAGTGGATTAGAGCTGTCTCTTCTCCGCACACAAATGCCCCGGCGCCATATTTGAGTTCTATGTCGAAATTAAATTGCGTCCCCAGGATTCCGTTGCCAAGCAGACCCAAATCCTTCGACTGCCCTATCGCAATAAGGAGCCTCTTGACAGCGAGAGGATATTCGGCGCGGACATAGATCACGCCGTTGGTCGCACCTGTCGCATATCCGGCAATAGTCATGGCTTCGAGCACAGAATGCGGGTCTCCCTCGAGAACCGCACGATCCATGAAGGCGCCTGGGTCTCCTTCGTCTGCATTACAGATTATGTATTTGACATCGCTTTTCTGGGCTGCCGCAAAAGACCATTTTTTCCCGGTCGGAAATCCGCCGCCGCCGCGTCCGCGCAGACCGGAAGCCGTTATGACGTCAATTACATCCTTAGGCTTCATCGAGGACAGCACTTTTGAAAGTGCGGAATATCCGTCGCGCCGGACATAGTCATCCAGCTTCTCCGGATCGATTTTTCCGCAGTTTCTAAGCACAAGCTTGGCCTGCAATGTGCCTTCGGTGTATTCTTCGTCCTCCGGGAAGCACCAGGTGCTTTGAATCTTATCTACGCCGGCGACCTTGACTCCCTTGAGGACAATGGCTTCCGCATTTTCTGGCTTTACGTTTCCGAAAAACGAGGAAGCACCAGTGTCGCATTCCACCACCTCTATCGAGGGTTCGCTGTGGCACAGCCCCATGCATCCCGTCAAAACTATGCCAACCTTGTCCTGCAGATTTTTTGCCTTGACTTCCCTTTCGATAGCCTCGAGGACGGGTGTCGTCCCGGCAGCTATCCCGCAAGTCCCCATCGAAACCAGGATTTGCCTCTCGTAAGTTTTGGTGTTGGAATTTATCTTGGAACGGTACTCCTCGAGTTCACGCGGATTGTGTATTTTAACTGTCATATCTTTTTATTCCCCTATTTTTAAATCTTGGCAGTCCGCAAGAATGTCAGGCACCATCTTTGTGGTGACATTTCCGTAGACCTTGTCGTTGACCATCACGACCGGGGCCAGACTGCATGCGCCCACGCATCTCAGGCATCCGATGGAAAACTTCATGTCGCCGGTCGTCTCTCCCTCAGATATGTTCAAATATCTCTTGAACTCGCCGAGGATCTTGTCCGCTCCTTTGACAAAGCAAGCAGTGCCAGTACATACATTTATCACATATCTTCCCTTCGGAACGATAGTAAAAAATGTATAGAAACTGACCACGCCGTAAACCTCCGAGAGGTGCAGCTTTAGCTTGTCCGCCACAAAAAGCTGGAGTTCCTCCGGCAGATACCCGAAAATACCCTGCGCTTTGTGGAGGCATTGTATAAGAAAACCCCTGTTCCTGGACGAATTGTCCGTCAGTGGAAGTGACTCGATATATTTTTCCAGTTCAATTCTCTTGTCCGGAAACTTCTTCACTATCGATTCCGACTTACAAGATGTCGTTTCACATTTCATTGCCAATATCCTTGAAAAAAGAGATTAGAGGATCTTTCCCGAATTCAGAGAAGTTATTTCAGAACTCGCAAATATCAAATGGGAACTTTAAAAAAGATGCAGACTTAATTAGGATTCAGAGTTTGTGCAATCACTCAAGGATTGCATTTTCCCCTGTCTGCCTGTGGAACATATTCTGGCAGTTTCTTGTCCGCAAATACCATCTTTAGGCGGGCGAAGCGCTGTCTGCCGTCAATCATCGGAACGCTCGGCCAGTCCTCCCCGACAAGCGGCCTGCAGTATGCGAGAAACTTGTCGGTCACATCGCATTTGTCGGGAGTGATCCATTTTGCCGGGAAGGTTCTTTCGGAGTTCGCAACGGTTTCAAGTGGAACCTTGTCGTATCTCACAGAATAAATCACTCCCGCCTCTCTCAGTATCGTTGACATGAATCCCCCCTGCCCTTCGACGGCGAGCATGACGGCCTTCTGTCCGACCCTGTATGCCTCGTCGAGGTCAACTGTCGAGGCATAAATCGCGGTATCTCTCTGATCCGTGCCATAAGTCTGGCCGCGTGCGCTTCCCTTGGCCTTTATCCCTTTCGCATTGAGAAAATTGACAAGTGCCTGCTGGACGGTCGTCTGGCTCGCGCCGAACTGGGCGTGTCCGAAGCTGTCCTTCGTGTATCCGAGATCTCCGACATCACAGCCTTCGCTGACCACAACGATGGCCCTTCCGCGCTTGACAAGCATCTCATTGATTTTTCCGGTCATTTCCTCCATCGAAAGTTTAGCTTCCGCGAGAAAGATGAGAAGCGGCATTTCCCTTTTGGGATCTGCGAGTCTCGCAGATGCCGGGATATAGCCGATTTTGCGGCCCATCGCCTGGAGAACCAGGACGGGATCCGCCGGATATGATCCCCTGTTTTCCTCTTCGGCATTCTGCACTATGCAGGACCAATAACGCGCCACCGACCCATAGCCGGGAGTGTGGTCAATCACTTTGAATTCGCTGTCGCCGACATCATTGTCAATCGTTTTCGGGACGCCCACGCCAAGGACATCAAGGCCTTTCTCCTGTGCGAGTTTAGCGACCTTGTTCGCTGTGTCCATCGAGTCGTTGCCGCCGTTGTAGAGGAAATATCCGATATTGTGCGCCTTCAGCACATCTATTATCCTCTCGAAGTCCTCCTTCTGATTTGACTTGACTTTGTAGCGGCAGGTTCCTATTGCTCCGGCAGCCGGAGTATTTCTCAGGAGGGAGATTTCATCTTCATTCTGGGCGGAAAGATTCAGGAGCTCCTCCTTGAGAACGCCTTCTATCCCGTGCCATCCGGCATAGACCGTAGAAATCTTTTCCGGGAAACATCTTGCCGCCTCGACCACTCCCCGGAGAGAGCTGTTTATCACGGGCGACGGCCCGCCCGACTGCGCGATCAATAGATTTTTCTTCATGTCATGCTCCTTAATGTATGCTTTTTTTATTTATTAATTACACGCAAAAAACTATGACTCATGAGATCTCAAAATGTGCAACAATATTATCACTTCAAATATGTTTCGATAATTCTTCCTGCAATCTGTTTGCCACGGTCATTGCCGTGGACATTATCTCTGTGGAACCATTGCCATGGTTTACGTGAGGTGCCAAGATAATTATGCCATGTGGTTGCCATATCAAGAAATTCAACCTGTAGTTCCGCAGCCAAGGACTTTTGCTTTTCGACAAAAGGATCCGGAGTCCAAAACTGTTCTGGAAGTTCAACAGAGGCTTTTCCGGTGCCATGCTTCCGCCAGTCTTTGCCGAGCGGGCCGGACATCAACATAATCTCGCATCCGATCTGCTTCCGCACCATTTCAACCACCTTGCGGATTGCGTCAATATCTTCCCTATGGCAAATTCCGCCAATGATCAGCAGGTCAGGGCTGAGATCGGACACATAGCTTTTAAAATGTTCCGGCTCCTTATAGTGCCAGCAACCAGTGCCGCCGAGCACCGAGCAGATGAATCTCAAATCGGCTTTCGGGTAAAGCCGCAGCAACAAGGACTGGAAGTTGGAATTGAAAGTGTCGTTGACGATACTGTCTCCGAGCATTACAACCCGCAACGGTCTGCCCAGCTTCATCGCCTCCAAAGTTTTGGGCAGGAACTTCATCCTGGCAGTGGCAGGAACGGGGGGCAACGGCGGAAGAGTCCAGTAAAGGCTGTCACACCATTCCGAAGCTTCTTTTGCGGAAATCAGTTTTATCTGCACATTCCATATCTCAACTCCTCTGACCGACTGCACAAAAGGGTAAAGACCGATTGCCGTCTCGCGTCCGTAAACGACCTGCTCATAGTGCTGGATATCTCTTCCGGCGTATATCGAGGAATAGATGTCCGCGACAATTATTTCCCCTTCCCTATCATGGAAGGAAACTCCCCAGTGGCAATCTTCTGCGGCCTTAGCGTCAAAACTGAACATGTAAAATTCAAACTCATTTTTGCATGTCGGGACCGACGGACCAAGCAACTGCCCGCCCTTATCGGGATAATATCCTTCCGCCTCGTTGTACACAGTTCCGCCCGGGTTTTCCGACGGGATGAATTTCCAGCCTTTAGTCTTATCTGTAATCTTTCCGGAACAGGAATAGAGGATATCAGATGAAATTCCGGCCGTGATTTTTTTATTCTCAACAGCATCAAGCGAATCATTTTTTATAGAATGCATTTTTTCCTCATGGCATTTTATTTACTTAACCGACGGCACCGGAACTTTTTCGGAACGCCAGCAACTTGCTGGCATCTATCCCATATTGTCGGCAGAGTCACAAGATCCCGGCCACGAAATGTGTCGGGATTGCAGGCGTTCCTTCGAAAAACACAATTTCCCATACGACCAAGTTCAATATCGCGAAAACAATGAATGGTTCTGCTTGTCAAAACCGACGATGGCTCCGACGAAGATCGCCCTCCACTGAAACACTTCAAGCAAAAATAAATTTGCAAACTATAGGTTTTCATTTGAATAAATTCAAATTGTGAATTTATTTTCCATGAAAAACTATAGATCAGCGCAGGATTGTCTATTCCGAGCGGAAACAAAAGTTTTTTCTTAAAAAAAATGGAATTCCATTTGAAATTTGAAAGGCCACTATTAAATTCGAAGTTTTGTTTCTGCAATGACTACATGTCTAGCACCCTCGGTCTTTTACTAAAGTTAAAGACGATGTTCGGTTGATGCTTTATTGCATTGTTTTATTGGCAATCTGTTCTTTTTGGAGCTCAAGTGAATTTTATAGCTTTTCTGATATTATTTCCAATCCTGACAGGATTTCTGCTCCTCTTCACCGGGAGCGACAGGATAAGGAAGATTGTTGTCACGCTGGCATCTTTTCTGATTGCTGGCGTATCACTCTTGCTTCTGTCGATGCATTTCGCCAGTCCGATAAACTTCTTCAATCCCAGCCCGAAGAACGCCGACATTATAAACTGGATCATAATGGGGGGCGGAATATTTTTAGACATCTTCATCTTTTACATCACCATTAAATATCGTCGTTATCCTGCCCTGGCTCTCGCAATCGTGCAAACTGTAATATTTCTATATTTCGAGCACAAATATGCACATTCCATAGTTATCAGCAATTATTTCTTCCTTGACAAGTTTTCGATACTGATGGCGCTGATAGTCGGAGTGATCGGTTCTTTGATATGCCTTTATTCCCTCGACTACATGAAGCAATTCCATCTGGACTTCAGGAAGGAAGTCCCCGACCAGAGGCGTCTCTTCTTCTTTCTCATGTTCTTGTTTCTTGGCGCGATGTTCGGTCTGGTTTTCTCGAACTGCCTAAACTGGATGTTTTTCTTCTGGGAGATAACGACACTGTGTTCCTTCCTCATGATCGGCTATAAGGGGAACAAGGAGTCCATAGACAATTCGTTCAATGCGTTGACGATGAATCTCCTGGGTGGAGTCGCTTTCGCGGCCGGGATACTTATTCTGGCCAGGACTTCCGGACAAATCGAGGTCGACAAGATAATGCTCGGTGCAAAAGATGTCGCGATAATGCTTCCCGTTGCGCTAATCGCCTTTGCCGGGCTCACCAAGTCGGCACAGCTTCCTTTCTCGAGCTGGCTTCTCGGCGCCATGGTGGCGCCGACTCCGGTATCCGCCCTGCTCCACTCGAGCACAATGGTCAAGGCTGGCGTATACGTCATAGTGCGATTTTCGCACGTTTTCGAGGGAACTGCCTGTGGTCTCACGCTTGCGATAATCGGCGGTCTCACATTTCTTCTCACCTCATTTGCGGCCGTTCCACAGGATGATTCCAAGAAGGTTCTCGCATACTCCACCATCGCCAATCTCGGGCTTGTCGTGCTATGCGCGGGAATCGGGACATCCCAGGCCATATGGGCGGCGATCATGCTCATCCTCTTCCATGCCGTCTCGAAATGCCTGCTCTTCCTGTGCGTCGGTACAGTCGAACACAGGATCCACAGCCGCAACATCGAACACATGGCGGGGTTAATTCTGAAAATGCCGAAACTCTCGATAATGATGCAGATAGGCATGGCTGGCATGTTTCTCGCGCCCTTCGGAATGCTGATAAGCAAATGGGCAGTTCTGAAGGCAATGATAGACAATAACGCCGTACTCGCGGTATTCCTGGTCTTCGGGGGAGCCGCAACAATGCTTTTCTGGGTCAAGTGGATGGGAAAGCTGATAACAGTCGTCCGCGAATCGGAAAACATCGAGGGGAACGTCGGTCTAGACGAGCTTATTCCGCTTTATACGCTATCATTGCTCACTGTCGCGCTCTGCGCGTTCTTTCCGCTGGTGTCATCCTTTTTTGTCCAACCCTATCTCATCGAAGTATATGGACGCGCCTTCGAGATAAGCCGGGGCAACATAATAATAATGTGCATAATGCTTTCACTCGTATTTCTCTTCCCGCTTAGCTTTTTCAACTATGGCAGGAATGTCAAAGTCGTGGATGCCTATCTGTGCGGCGCCAACGCGGATCATCCGACAGAGTTCGTGGACTCGCACGGCCATGCGATCGATTTCAAGATGAGCAACTACTATCTGGTGCCATATTTCAAGGAAAAGATGCTCATGACGTTCGGCTCTGTTCTTTCTATCATCCTTATTGTCATAATGATAGGGGTCTCACTCCGATGAAAATTCTGGCTCTTCTCTCCTTCCTTGTTCTTGCTCCGCTGGTCGGGGGGCTCCTTTCAGGAGTTGACCGCATATTAAGCGCCAGACTGCAGGGACGGGTCGGACCGCCCCTTCTTCAGCCTTTCTACGATGTTCTGAAACTTTTCGAAAAGGAGAACATTGTAGTCCGGAGGTCACAGAACTTCTACATCTTCTTCTTTCTCATACTGACCGTATTCACCGGCTCGATATTCTTTATTGGCGGCGATCTGCTTCTTGTGATATTCGCGTTCACACTTGCAGACATATTTTTCGTGCTTGCCGGCTTCAAGGCGAGTTCGCCCTACAGCTCCATCGGCGCGAAGAGGGAGCTAATCCAGATGGTTTGCTACGAACCCGCAATCCTTCTTACCGCAATCGGGATGTACATGAGCGCCGGTACCTTCTCGGTCAGCGGTCTTTTCGGTACCACTGTTCCCATCGCCCTCTATCTTCCGGGAATTCTTTTCAGCTTCATCTACATTCTTGCGATAAAATTCAGGAAGTCCCCCTTCGATCTTTCGACTTCGCACCACGGACACCAGGAAATCGTCAAGGGCATAACCACAGAGTTTTCCGGAAAATCCCTGGCCACAATCGAGATCACCCACTGGTACGAGAACATCATCGTCCTCGGAATGCTCTACCTTTTCTTCTCTTTCAATCCTATCCTGGCGATATGCGTTCTCGCACTACTGTACTTCCTGATGATTGTTCTGGACAATGTCTGCGCCCGTCTTAAATGGCAGTTCACTCTTGCAAGTTCCTGGGCGGTAGCGCTTGTCTTCGGTGTCGGCAACATCATCATTCTCGACTTCTTCAAGGGGGTAATGAAGTGAGCTTCCTCAAAAAATCTCCATGGGTGATGCATTATGACGGATCGAGCTGCAACGGATGCGACATCGAGGTGCTGGCCTGCCTGACGCCCGTGTATGACATCGAGCGCTTCGGCATCATCAACACCGGCAATCCGAAACACGCCGACATACTTCTCATAACCGGATCGGTAAACGAGCAGAACAAAATCATAATCCAAAACCTATATTACCAGATGCCCGATCCGAAAGTCGTGGTCGCCATAGGTATTTGCGCATCATCCGGAGGAATATTCCGCGAATGCTATAATGTACTAGGGGGAATCGGCAAAATCATTCCCGTCGATGTCTATGTGCCCGGCTGTGCGGCACGCCCCGAAGCGATCATTGACGGCGTTGTCAAAGGTCTTGCCGTGCTTGAAGAGAAAAGGAACTCTCTGTTGAACATAAGACAGGGAGTGGGGGTCGAAGCTCTCGTCGTTGAAAAGGCGGAATCCGAAGATGCCGAGGCAATATTGCAACTACAGAAAAGCGCCTTCATGAGCGAAGCTGAACTTTGCTGCGACTTCAATATCGCCCCTCTGCGCCAGACTCTCGACGAACTCAAGGAGGATTTCGGGAAAAAAACCTTTCTCGTCGCGAAACTCGCAGGCACCCCGGTCGGTTCAGTAAGAGCTTTCTCCGAAGGCGACACCTGCTACATCCAAAGGCTTGTGGTCGATCCCTTGCGACAAAATCTCGGCATAGGGAAAAAACTGATGGCGGAAATGGAAGGGCGCTTCAAACAATGCCACACATTAGAGGTTCACACCACGGACAAAAGCAGGCGCAACATCTATTTCTACAAGAAACAAGGATATTCACAGGTCAAAACCGAAAAAATCTCCGATTCGGTAACTAGAATATTCCTTCAGAAAAAAAGGACTGTGAAAAATGACTGAAATCCAGGAACTTAAGCCCATAGCCGTATCGGAACTGTGCACCGAAGTCAAAGAGATGCTCGGAGACGGCCAGCGTCTAGTTCAGATTTCCTGCACAAAGACACGAGGCATACTCGAGCTGAGCTACAGCTTCGACAAGAATGGCAAGTTTAAAAGCCTCCGACTCGAGGTGCCTCTTCAAAACGCCGAGCTCCCGAGCATAAGCGGCATCTATTTCTGCGCGTTCCTGTACGAAAACGAGATACACGATCTCTTCGGGGTAAAATTTGCAAATCTGGTGCTGGATTTCAAGGGCTCATTCTACAGGACTTCCATCCCGAGCGCATTCAACCTCCAGACAGACAAGCAAAATACCGACTTACTTACAAAAACGGATGAATTGGAAAAATGAATAATAACTCTGTGAAACAAGGACATTTATGCTGCGTTCAATAGTTCCATTCGGCCCACAGCACCCGGTACTTCCGGAACCCATACATCTTGACCTTGTGCTCGAAGACGAGAAGGTCGTTGAAGCCATCCCGTCTGTCGGATTCGTACATCGGGGGCTCGAAAAACTCGTGGAAAAAAAGGATTACAACGAGTATGTCTATGTCGCCGAAAGAATTTGTGGGATATGCAGTTTTATCCACGGGATGACATATTGCATGGCGGTCGAAGAAATTATGAAAGTCGAAATTCCGCCGAAAGCGAAACACCTGAGAGTCATCTGGTCAGAGTTCTCGAGAATCCACAGTCATCTGCTATGGCTGGGGCTTATGGCGGACGCCTTCGGATTCGAGTCGCTCTTCATGCAATCCTGGCGGATCCGCGAAAAATTCCTCGACATCATCGAGGAAACCACAGGCGGAAGAGTCATCTTCGGGACAGCCAAGGTCGGCGGAGTAAGAAAGGACGTCTCTCGAGATAAAATGTCGGAAATCCTCCGCAAGATCGCAGATTATGAAAAAGACATGCATGATCTGGCCAATGTCTTTCTAAACGACGGCACCGTCAGGAACAGGTTGTGCGGGGTCGGGGTCATCACTAAGGATGAGGCATATAAGCTCGGCGCAGTCGGACCTACACTCCGTGCCAGTGGTGTTTGCTCCGACACACGAAAAATTGGCTATGCGTCATACAACGAACTGTCCTTCGAGCCGATCACAGAAAAAGACGGGGATTCATATTCCAGATGCAAGGTGAGAATCCGTGAACTATTTCAGTCTGCAGGACTTATCCGGGAAGCGGCCGGCAAACTCGCGGAAGGACCGATCGAAGTTCCTGTCAAGGGATTTCCCTCTGGAGAATTCTTCGCGCGCACCGAACAGCCACGCGGCGAGGTCATATACTACGCAAAAGCCAATGGAACAAAATTCCTCGAGCGCATGAGGGTGCGGACGCCCACATTCGCGAACATTCCAGCGCTTGTAAAGATGTTGCAGGGAGTCCAGCTCGCCGACGTCCCCGTCCTTGTCCTCACAATAGATCCATGCATAAGCTGTACGGAGAGGTGACAAAATGGCCTTGTTCAATATGCTCGCAACGATATTCAAAAATCTTTTTTCGGGACCGGCCACGATCCGATACCCTTTCGTGCAGAAGCCAACATTCGAGGCGACCCGTGGCAGACTCGACATCGGCATTGCAGACTGCATTTTCTGTGGAATCTGCCAGAAAAAATGCCCCACACATGCAATTTCCGTGGTGAAAACTGAAAAAAGTTGGACAGTTGATCGTTTTTCTTGCATAAGTTGTGGAGCCTGTGTAGAAGCCTGCCCTAAGAAATGCATCTGGCTTTCGCAGAAGCATGGTCAAGCACTTCTCTCCAGTGAAAAATCGAAGGCGCTGGAGAAATTCGTCCAGAACGCATGAAATCTGCCACCTGAATACTTCAACCTAAAAAGAGTCCCATCGGATCTCTACCACGGAACACACTGACCACACGGAAGGGGAAACAAATACTTTAATAATCATATTTATAGTATAAATGTGATTGATTTATGTTATATTATTAATTTGTACTATTGTGTTCATTTCCGTGTATTCAGTGTTTGCCCCGCTTGCCATGGTGAACACCTTGGCCGAATGACTGGGGTGTTCTGTGATTTAAAAAGGAGATTTCAATGGGAAACTTGATCTATGAACAGGAATCTTACGTGATTAGGAAAGCCATATTCGAGGTTTATCGCGAGATGGGGTGCGGATTTCTCGAGTCCGTATATCAGGAGTGTCTTGTCAAAGAATTGAATCTTTCAGGAATAGAGTTTGAGTCACAGACTCAACTGCACATCTCATACAAGGGCGAACAACTTGAGCAAACTTATAAGCCTGACTTCATATGTTACGGCAAAATTATTATAGAAATCAAAGCTGTAAAAGAACTGACAGATGAACACCGCGCACAGGTAATCAATTATCTCAAAGCAACAGGAATTAAACTCTCGTTTTTAGTCAATTTCGGGCATTATCCAAAAGTGGAAATCGAAAGACTCGTTCTATAACTCAACCAAGGAACACCAAAGGAAGCTTAGCCGCAATAATTTTCTAACCACGGAACACACTGAATACACGGAAGAGATACAATTGTAATATTTAAGGATGATTTGGAAATAATAGTTGTAATAGAAAAAAATCTTTATTAGATTATTCGTTCTTCAGTGCCGGGACCTGCCATCTTTCTTGAATGCGGTTGCCATAAAATGAATGGTTCGTTTTTTATGCAACAAGCAGTTGACAATTATTGATTTTTCCGTGTATTCAGTGTGTTCCGTGGTTAAAAAGGATCTACGGGGGGCCGCAGATAAATCAAATCCCTAAGGGATATTCTTTCCTTGAAATCTGGCATCACATGCATTAGTTCCTCGACCGGGAAATAATCATCAAGCAGAATAAGAACCCCACGAGCTGACAGATCAACATATCCGGAAGACAAATCGGAGTCCGCCATATTTTTTCCCAGAAAAGATAGAACCCCTGCCCTGTCCTTCTTGAAAGCGGCAAACAAGGAGGATCGCCGATTCGGGATGGCCTTATCAATATGAATCCCTGAGTCAAGTGGACTAAATCCGTCTTTAGCGTCAATCTGTTGACAGAATATTTTCTTCTCCGGGGTTTCGAAGAGGACGTGTATCGTGTCGGCCTGGCACTTCTTGAAGGCGGCGGCGGCAATCGCACACGCAGATGGAACTCCCCTCGCGGAGACTTCACCCCTTCTGTAGCTTATACCGGAAAGCAAAGAGGAAATCACTCTCAGTATTGTGAAAGAGTTCGGCCCCGTTCCGGCAGTCCAAGCTGAAATGTCATCCAGCGAATATCCTTTTTCTTCGAGGGCGGATGAAATCCATGGAAGTATCCCGGACGAATTTCTCGAGTTGAACTTTCTCTTGTCTATCAGCAGAGCATCCGTGGCCTCCTCTCTCCCGATGGCAATATAAACATCACCCTGGAAGGAATCAATGGCGGCATGAAGTTTCTTGGCCGGATTCATGACCGCATCCTTCTCCTATAGAGGAGAACGTACTCCCGCCCGGAAGTGTTCATTGCAACCGGGGTTCTCGACTTTTTTCTTAAAAAATCGTGTATGAAGGAGTCGAGCCATATTTCGAGCGCCTTCTCGGGAATCAGTCTTAGTACCTCGAAATTCCCATCGATGCCAGGCGGAGAAATTTCATCTTCGCTTGCAAGTGGCATTCCACTGATTGATTTCCTGATCAGCCATTCGCCACAACGCAAGACATACTTGGAAGACTCACCAAGTATGTGCTTCTTCCTTTTAGTCCAGCTTTTCTCCATTTCCAAGTCTTCGGTCTTCACAATTTTCTTCCAAAGTTTTTTCGTGTCCGCAAATTTCGCAATTCCCGCCCGATCAATCACATCGTCAAGGATTTCAACCGCAGCCCCCTCCGATATCTCGCCTCTCAGCGAACCGAAAATCGCCAGCATTCCAACGACCTGCGACTCACCCAGCTTCCGTTTTTTCTTCACACCGTACGGATCTATGACGGCAAAGTCCATCGTACCAGGAAGGACGAGCAAATTGCCAAGGTGAAAGTCTGGATGAAATATTCCATTCCTGATCAAAGAAGAGACGAGCATGGCAAGCTTCACAAGAAAAAGTTTTTTCTTTTTTTCATCCACCGAAACCGTATCAAACCAGAAGTTTTTGGAGTTGATCGCCCCCTTGAGTTCATTGGTCACAAGCATGCTTTGGGAATTGCAGAAGCCCCAGCCTTCTATCTCCAGAGTCCTTATGTTGGCGGAACGGAGGATTTCAGTGCCGTCAAGCTCCGTACGGCTCTTCGGATGCAGATAAGAAATTATCTTCGAAAGCGACTCGTAGGAGGAATTGAATTTTACGAAATATCTTTCGCCGTCGGCATCAACCGTGAAGACGGAACGATTGGAGTTTCTCTTGATGGAATTCTTCTCGAGCAGATCCTTGAAGCCTGGAAACCAGCGCTTGAGGATCTCCGGTTTTCTTACAGACCATGTCCATCCTGAGATCTTTATTTTCTTGAAGTCGTCCATGTTACATATTGCCTACGAGAATTCCATTTAAAATCAGTAAAAATCCACAACCAGAGGGTAGCGGTAATTGAGTATCGAGTTCTACTCGGCCGGTCAAATAGAATTCGACGCTCCATCGGAAGCCCCCTTCAGGCACCCCCCGAAGTCCTCTGCACCAGCCCATAGGACGGGGATTTATCATCAGACAGTTGGTAACCTACATTGAAAAGTCAGTATCGCAATGAATATTTTTGATAATCTGGGTAACCCATCAGTCTTTTTCGGCAAATGGCCTTTTTAATGTGGGAGGAGCTGGCAAGCTTTCATTGGAATCTTCCATTTTCTGGATTTCAATCAGTCTTTTTTTCGCATATTCGAAATCGGGACTCAGGCTCAAGGCTTTTCTGAAAATATCAGCTGCTTTTATTCTCTCCCCCATTTTCAGGTATACTTCGGCGAGATTTGAATAGACCTGTGGCTTCAATGGTGTCCCCACTTCAATCGCCCTATTGAAAAGCGCAGATGCTTCGGCAAGTTTGCCTTGTTCATAATAAATGATTCCAAGAGTAATCATTGGCTCATCAAATCGTGGATCCAGCGCCATTGATCGCCTATAATAATAGACGGCTTCTTCTTTTCGTCCCTGTTCTTCCTGATATGCCGCTCCAAGCTGATAGTTAAGCCTTGCACTGAAAGGCTTAGTTTCGAGTTCATATCTCCAGAGGGAAACATTGCTGCTCCAGGAAATCATGTCTACGTATCCCCATAGCATGTTTAGCATGATAAACAATATCAACCCGAAGTGGAACACACACTTCGCTTTTTTATTAAGTGACATTGAAATGCCTGATATTGCGATCACAATTCCCGCCATAGGCAAATAAAAATAACGGTTCCCGGCTATGTAATCATGCAGAGAAAGACATCTTATCATGGCAGGAATCAATGCTGAAACAAAGATGATTATTCCGAGGAAAATAATATTTTTCTTAAAGCAGATACCCTCTTTTAACAAAAACAATGATGTCGAAAATATAATGCATATTGCAATAAGCATGTCTTTGAAGTGATCTGTTTCACTAGGATACGAGTAGAGATGCTGCGCTTCTCCAAGCAAGAAAAACTGTTTGAACCAAAGGGCGGCAAAATGCGAGAGTGAGAAAAATGAGAAAACCAGGCTTCCCCTTATGCCGCCGGCCAAAGGGTTTAATGAATTAAGCACATAAACAGACACTGCAACCACGATAAGAACTGAATTCATGCGGATGGATTGAGATAATGCCCGACCTTTGAAGATCTCAACTCCGATAAGGATGAGGGGGAGTATTGCCGCGGAAGGCTTGGAAAGCATGGCGGCAGCTCCAAGGAGAAGCACAGGGAAACGGATGAATCCAGTTGTTTTAGTGTTTGATAACTGAATATAGACTGCACAAAGGCAGAAGAAGGTTGAAAGGAGATCTTTTCTTCCCATGATCCAAGCCACAGGTTCAACCTGAAACCAGTGGAAGGCAAACAGCAGGACCGAGAGAAAGCATACCAGCATATCTACTCCAATCCGCCGCAATATCAATATGAGAAGAAACGTATTGGCGATATGAAGAAGCAAATTGTTAAGATGCATGAGGGAGGCATTTTTCCCGAACATGGCAGACTCGAGGAAATAACTCGTATATGTCAGCGGAATATAAAGCTTTTCCCTGTCAATCGTTCCGACTTTCCACAGATTAATCAGATTGTCAAATGAGAATTTCCCCAGGAAATTGTTTTTCAGGACGAAGGAAGTATCGTCAAAATATAGAAATGGGAAATGAGTAACCGGACAATAAAAGATAAGTACGGCTAAATATGTTCCGACTATTATCAGGGGAAAATGTAGTTTTTGATTGATCTTGATCATTGATTGGAAAAAGAACTCCCTGTTTTTGTCGTTTCAGTAGGTCCGGCCTCGCCAAGGCCTGGCATGCATGGCTTTCTCCTTGGCCAAGGCACCACATCGAAAATATCAGAGTACCCAGATCTACTTTTGTAAATATAGTTTACTGAACTTTATCTCGGCCTTTCAGCTTGAACTCGTGAAATCTGTCGTCGTAATGTGGATTTGCACAGAGTTCCGGGATGTCGCTCATCTCGAAATTCTTGAACTTCAAAGCCATCACCAGTTGCCCCGCAGTCTTTTCCGCGTCACTGACAAGATTAAGCTCATTTTCAAGGCGCATTTTATTGTACAGAGCCACTACTGAAATTGGAAAATATTTAACCTCTCTATTCAAATATTCGAGAGCTTCAACTTTCCTGCCCCGTTTTAAAAGACATGCCGCGAGATAGCTATTGCTGTGGCCGACAGAAGAAGTTGGGCAATCCTCCATTTTTCGTAAAAACTTCATGGCAAGATAAGAATCGTTTTCAGCAAGAAGGCTCACGAGCCCCCCCCGACAGGCCTCAACTGGATCTTTCTTGTATTTGAGAGCCTTGTCCAAATAACTCACAGTCAAACCCGCTTCACCCGTCACCTGTGTTCCAAAAGCATCTCTTATATTCATTGAATACTTGACATTGTTGTAAATAAAAAACCCCAGGACCAAACAACAACCGGAAATCATGGCATATTTGAAGTGTTTGTACCATGAAAAAAGTGGCATCTTCGCGGATTTTTCTGCCGCATAATATTCCGACCATATAATTCCAAGGAAAAGATAGAAGAAAAACATTGTTGGCCATACAAACAGCACAAGATCAAACATGGAATGTATTAAAATCAAGAGCAGAGAGACAATGCAAAGGATTACGACCACATCTTTTTTCCTGATCTCGGAAACAATCCTCCATAATGGCACAAAAATAAGAAGTAGCCACGCGACGAAGGCCGGAATACCGAGAGAAGCCGCAAAATACAGAAACTGATTGTGCGGATGGTTCGATCTCACAGCATAATAGTCGCTCCGCAAAAAATAGTTTATTTCCCGGAAGCCTGCAAAAACACCTTCAAATCGTTGAACCCCGACTCCCATCCAGGGGTGTTTTTCTATAAGATTCACACTGGCATTCATTAATGGTACCCTCACATCATTATAAATTATGTCACCAAATATGTCCGACCTGAGGATAAAAAGGCCTAGCAAGACAACAACGAGACCAGATACACCTATAACAATTTTCCTTCGGTAATTCGGGAAGAACAATATCAGACAACACAAAATGACAGTATATATTGAGAGCCAAGCCCCCCTCGAATGACATCTCGCAAGCATATACAACGACTGACATACAACTAGGAGTGGAATAAGGATCGGAAAAAACATGGAACCTGTTCTGGAAAATAGATGTTTATAGATAAAATAGACCGCAAATGGTGTGGCCGATAATATCAGACTGGCATGCCAGTTCACATTTCCGGCAATACCAATATCCGCGCGCCAGTAAAGAAAATTTACGGCATCCACAAGCCAGAACAAGGTCATGAACCCGGCAAGATGCTTCTTGAAGAATTCTGCATTGAGCATTATCGCAAGAGGAAATGCAATTATAAAAACATTATCCATAAAGTGTTCAAACCTGTATGCGTCAAAAAGGAAAAAATGAATTGCGCACACAAGGAAGATCAGGCTCAGGCAGAATAGGAACAGTTTCTGTGAAAAGACTGAAAGTACTTTTTCAGGCAAAAGAATTATTATGGAAATTGATATGAGTGCAAGGAAGGCAGAATTTGTAAGTTGAATGAATGAGAGATATGAGTTGTGGGATGATGGGAAAAATAAAAAAAAAGGATATGCAAAAAAAACTGATCCCAGTAAAAAAATATTTAAATATCTCATGTAATTATAAATAAAAAAGGGGGGAATTTCTTCCCCCCTTTAGTGGATTCATACCGCTAGTAAATTAGTAACCAAACTTAGAGCTACCAACGTTGGAGTCATCGTTCCAGGTTGCACCAGCAAATCCTGACGCGTGACCATCAACAAAGAGCACATTACCATATTTGGTATGGTTGGATGTAGCATTTCCACCCGCACCCTTCGCAGCGTCTGCAGTTGCGCCTGATGTTCCAGCATAGTCTCTGGCAAGGGCGCTATCAACTGATGAAGACTCATTCATGCCTCCAGCATACACATACGATACCTGGGAGTTACCTCCAAGGTTTGTTCCATCGGAGATTGTGTCTGTGGTTGACGGACATGTGTACATCTTGCAGTTTTCAAGATATCCACCAGAACGGAGCATTTCAAGACCTAAGGTTCCAGCCTTGTCCGGAAATCTTTCGGCGTATTCCTGAGAATACATACGAATCGCGAGACCGAGCTGTTTGAGGTTGTTTGTGCAGTTGATCCTTCTTGCTTTTTCACGAGCGGCACTCAGAGCGGGGAGCAGCATTCCGGCCAGAATCGCGATAATCGCGATAACGACCAGGAGCTCGATGAGTGTGAACCCACGACCATTTGTCTTTTTCATTTTCGACTCCTTTTGTTGTTGTTGTTGTTTTCTAGACTCTGATTAGATTATAGCAAAATATCAGAGGCAATGTCAATAGCAAAAAAAACTTTTTTGATTTTTTTAATCACACTAATAAAAATTCTATATTTTTATCATATTTCTTATTTTTACCAACTTTCGGCGCATTATCATCTGTGAGATTATTCCTTTTCCATACTTTTTAACAGATAGAACTTCTCCCCATGGATCTATTATTATTGTGTGACCGTAAGTTGGCGGGTAATCGGGCTGAGATTCAGTCCACTGATTTACTCCGATGACATATGACTGATTCTCAATAGCCCTCGCCTTAAGTAGAATTTCCCAGTGCGCCCTTCCAGTTTTTCTTGTGAAAGCGGCAGTACACACGATTAAATCCGGATTATTATATCTTCTGAAAAGCTCTGGATATCTGAGATCGAAGCATATTGACAAGACAATTCTCCATCCATATGTTTCAAAGGCTGCCCCCCGCTCCCCCCTGCTATAGACATCAGATTCAGTTACAGACTTTTCGCCCGAAAAAGAGAATAGTCTATTTTTCTCATAAATGGTGACAACTGCACCGGAAGGGTCAGTAACTATGGAAGAGTTGAAAATTTCACCTTCCCTGAGGATCGGAAGCCCGCCCCAAACAATGAAAGAACTGATTTTGGCATTTGATTTGATAGATGATAGCAAATCCATCCATTCTCGGAGTTCCATTGCATTTTTTTTAATTTTACCGAAATCGCCGTGCACAAAAAGATTTTCGGGAAGAATCGCCAAGTCTGGACTTTTTTCGGAAGTTTTTTCAAGCATCTCGGTTACAGATCGGACATTTTCACGAAAGCATGGTACCGAAGATAGTTGGATTCCAGCGACTTTAAGCCTGTCCTTGATTTTCATCAGGTTTCCCCTTTTTACATATGAGGTAATTGCAAAATTACCTTGAGCCGATGAAAAACTAACGGAGGGTGGACTTTCCAGTCCGCCATTTGAGTTCAATTTTCGCGGGTAAGAAAACCCGCGCTCCTTTAAAATTCGACTTTTGCAATCGGCTCATATATCCTGGATAATCTCTACATAAGTCTTTCCGCACGGGATTATCTTTTGCTTGTGCGGAAGGATTTACGTCCAGTAAATTTAACTCCTTAACATCGAAACTTCTATTGATTTATTCGACTTTCATTTGTTTTTTCAGATTGAGGGGGCAGATTTAAAACCGTGGGCGACCACCAACATTTATGCTGTATCTCATAGGAAAATCGCTCGTGGCCAATCCTTTAAAGTAAATTAGTAAGAGTTTATAAGCTGCTATGATAAATAGAATGGAAAGACTGTTTTTGGGGCAAAAGCCGATCGGGATAATCTACGCCACGATAATCATTCTCATGTTTTCTTCCACATCATGGGCTGGTTCTCCATATATCCGATCCGCTCAGGCATACGGAAGACAGTATCTCTACATACAGGACATTGCCTCCTACTACGGACTGACATTGGTGTCCAACAGCGAAAACTGCGAAATGCGCAATAAATGGAATAAAATAGGATTTACGTTCGATAAAAGGGAGGGGATGATAAACGGCTACAAGATCAATTATTTGTTCCCTCCTGTTAGAGAGAACTCCATTCCTCTTGTCAGCTCTTCCGACTTCCAGTTCATACTGGAACCAATAATGAGAACATACTCCATCCCAAAGCAGACGCTCAGAACCATAGTGATCGACCCCGGCCATGGGGGAAAAGACCAGGGAGCAGCCGGCAAGAAGTACAAAGAAAAGGACATAACACTACAGATCGCCAAGAAGCTAAAGAATATCCTCGTGTCAAAAGGCTTCAAGGTATATCTCACAAGGGAATCGGATTCGGATCTCGATCTCGACATGAGGCCGGAGAAATGCAGATCGGTCGGTGCTGACATATTCATTTCAATACACTGCAATGCGGTCGGGAAAAGGGATATCTCGGGGATTGAAACATTCGCCATGACACCTGAGGGTGCACCCTCCACCTCTGATACCAAGCCTAAAATTGTCAAGGAAAAAGGCAACGCTTTCAACAAGAACAACTATCTGCTGGCATACAATGTCCACAGCAAACTCATCAATTCCACTGGCACCGTTGACAGGGGGGTCAAACATGCAAGATTCGTCGTCCTGAGGAATGCCCCCTGCACTGCTCTCCTCGTTGAAACAGGGTTCATATCGAACAGCTATGAGGAATCAAAGCTCGGAAGTCCCGACTATCAGGAAAAGGTCGCGAACGCAATCGCCAACGGATTGACAAGATACGGCAGTCTCTTGCTCGGGGGACGTTAAGGCATATCCATTAAATTAGCTTCGCTTCACTTCCAGTGAAAAAACATCCCTTTTTCGAATTTCCACCTTGTTTTTCTTCGATTCCATCCTATCCTCCTCAATGATAAAAATCAAAATTTCTATCAGCAGAAGGAAGAGACAGAGTGAGCATGCCACCAGAAGATCCCACCCCTCCCGAAGGTGATGAGCGTTCCCTCGTATTACAGGCAGCGCTTTGCATGGTCGCGGCCACTGCATTGTCTCTGGCAACCTGGCAGTCTAGAGGAACCGGCTCACCACTCGCATTCAAATGGCTGATGCTCGCCGTGTTTGCCGGATTCAGCGCACTCCTTGCCAGCCAGGCGACCCTGTCCGAACAAGTCCGACGGCTGCCGATGCATGGCGTATTGCTGGCTTGTATAGGTGCCCAGTTTGCAGCCCTGGTATGGTCTCCCCTGGACGCACCCCTCGGAGAAATGGGGAGCCACGGCATCCGCGCCATGATGATGATGGTGGGCGTTGCAGCAGTCATTTCAGGACTGCTCATCACTGCCAAATCTACGATGAGCCGCTGGGCGTTCCCGTTGTTGCTCGTGCTCCACTTCGCCATCGGCCTGCTGATTCTTCAAAAGTTGCCAGTGCCAGGAATTGACGTGATAATGTTCCAGAGAGGCGCATGCAAGGCACTGCTTGAAGGGCTGAACCCTTATGCGATCCGCTTTCTCGACCCCTATCCGCCTGCATCCTCTGCATTGTTCTACGGACCGGGGATCAGCGTTAATGGTATCCTCCAGATTGGCTTTCCCTATATGCCATTGTCGTTCCTGCTAGATCTGCCGGCTTACCTGCTGGGGGATATCCGATACGCAAGCTTGATCTGCACAACCGCGGCCGGGGCATTGATCGGCTACGCCACCCCCTCGCGGAACGCAAAACCCGCTGCAGCCATGCTTCTCTTCTCCCCCATCTGGCCGTTGGTATTATTTCTGGGATGGACTGAACCTCATGTGATTCTGATGCTGGCACTCACATGGTTTTGCCATCACCGCTACCCCCGGCTGATGCCCGTGGCTTTCGGATTGCTGATGGCATCCAAGCAGTACATGCCACTGGCAGCCCCACTGGGACTGCTACTTCTGCCCCGGCCATGGTCGATCCGTCAGACGGTTGCATTTGGCAGTAAAGCATTGTTTGCAGCTTCCGCCATAACGCTTCCGTTTGTGTTCTGGAATCTGCCCGAGTTCATCAACAGCGCTGTGCTCTGTCAGATACGCCAGCCCTATCGCACGGACGCACTCAGCTTCCTGAGCTGGGCCGCCCCGACCAACCCGGCCAAGTGGCTCTGGCTGCCCTTCGCAGAATTCGCACTGACCATTCTGATCTGCCTGGCCTGCGCCCTGCGCCGACGGATTTCTTTCCCCCTGGCCCTTTCGCTCTGCCTGCTTGCCTTCTTCTCAACCAACAAACAGGCCTTCGCTAACTATTACTATCTGGTGATCGGGGCACTGCTCTGCGGGGTTTGTGGATTAGCGGCGGGGAATGAGGTTGGGGGCGTCGCCGCCCCAGTCCAGCACAACCTCGATCCGCCCGTCGGCCGGGCTGGGCGATGAGTAGACAATGTATGCTGCCCTGGGCTGGGGCATCCGGCCCTGTGGCACCCCCTCAGATCGCAGGAGCTTCTGCAAAACAATAATCCGCTGCGGCAACCGCGCAATATCAGGTACCAGTGGAATGAGGGATGTCCCGGCAGGCAATTGGTTCAGCGCCATTGCCACTTCGATCTGGTTTTCTAATGTCGGGCCATAGGTGAGCGACCGTGTGCCGCCCGTGCGATGAATTTGCAGCACGAGTCCCGCTAAAGTGCAGACGGCCATTCCGATCACCGCAATCGCCGCCCATCTTCCCACCCGCCAGCTCCACATCCACGTGATCGCCATGCAAATTAGGACGGCATATACGATCCACGATGCGTTGTAATAATGCACATGCCCAATGGCATTCCGTGATCCGTAGTAGAGAAACTGAATCAGCAGCGTCAGCAGACAGATACCGGCCAGATGGTCCGCAACCGTGGCGGCGACCTGTCGCTTCAAGACCTTCGTTACTCGATAGGCGGCCAGGGCAAACCCAAGCAATACCAGCCCATGAACCACTCCGCCAGCCATGAGAGTCGCGTGCAAAATCGATGATCCGGCGGCCAACCATTCCTGCCCGACGATCCGTGCGAACGCCACTCCGCCAAACCAGTCACCTCCCTTGAGTGTGAAAATAAGCGCATCAGCACCCGGCATCTGGAGTGGCGGACCACTCTGCAACCCCCTGAGCAATACTGGCCAGTAGCCTGAGCCAATGGCGACAATCACCGCAATCCCGCCAATCGCCCACCATCGGGCTTGCAGCAGTTTCGCCCGCTGGGTCAGAATGGCATGCAACGCAATGGCTACGATGATTGGAACTGCCATCAAATGAGTCAGTAGCAACGCCCCGCATGAAAGCACGCAAACACCCAACCCTGTTCGTGGCTTACGTGTCAAGAACAGGCTGTAACCCCCAACCGCCCACGCGGCCAGCGGGATACAGAACGAGTTGTCCCATATCTGCCTCGAATAAAGCCAGAAGAAGGGGGAAAAGAGCGCTACTGCAAACCCGACAGTGCGAACCTGCATACTCCGGGCGATGATCCAGAGGGCACCGGCAGTCAGTGTGAGCATCGCAAGCGACCGGAGGAGAACCAGCAGGACGAGATTGAGGCTGATCGCCAGGTAGACTTGGTAAACCCAAGTCACCAGCGGTCCATAGTAGGTCCCTTGTGTCCCCATCAGCCCATGCGTGACAAGCACCCCGTTGCCATTGGCCATCAGAGCATTCTGGATGAGCCTCGGCTCATCGCAAATCCAGGCAGTGTCGCCGGCAAATAGCAAGGCCAGACCTGCAATGCAGACGATCACCAGCATTTGGGGATGTCCTTTTGATTGTCAAAATTTAGATGGCTTCTTTCGTTGAACTGCACCGTCTTTTATCCTAATTCAAATCCCTTCTCTTAAATTCAGACTTCTTGATTCGTGGAAAAAGAGGTTGTATGGTTTTCAGTCACCGGACGATGCCGGTGCGAGCATCTTGTAGACCATTCGCAACTCCGTGCCAGGGTAGATGAACTCCGCGTCATTCAAGTGGACAAGCATCGC
>CAIQLG010000131.1 GCA_903872565.1 uncultured Lentisphaerota bacterium
GATTTTGTATCTCTTACACGTAAAAATGCCATATTATGCTCCTTTCATAGCGGTATTTACCGCTATGAACACTATAGAGGGCATTTCAATAAAAAACAAGTGAAAAATCTAACCTAGCGGCAAAAAAAAATCAATTTAGGCTGTAGCCTTTTGCCGCGGCCATCATTGCAAGTCCGACGCCGGTGTTCCCGCTTGTCGGCTCGATGATGAGCCCTCCCGGTTTGAGTTTTCCATCGAGTTCAGCCTGTTCGATCATGCTTTTCGCTATTCTGTCCTTGACGCTCGAGCAGGGATTGAAATATTCGAGTTTCGCAATGACCGTTGCGTTTGTTCCTGGTGGCAGACTGCGGTTCAATTTAACCATGGGGGTTCTTCCAACTGTTTCCGTGATGTCGGCATAGATTGTCATAGGATTGTCCTTTTCTGATATTTTTTCAGCTAAATAAAATATTCGTTTCCGGTGCTGCCTGGCCGTTGATCTATTATTTCCTTCAAAGTTATAGACGCGGCGCTTTTCCTTAGCGCGTCTGAAAGTTTCTTCCATACAGTTGCCGTAATGCATTTTTCAAGACGTGAACATGGTTTTTTCCCTGGTTCGCAGTCAACTATTTTAAGTACACCCTCAAAAAGTTCGATTACTTCGAGAACTGTTACTTGTTCAGGATTTCTGTTAAGCTGGTATCCTCCATTGCATCCGCGGACAGTCCTGACCAGTCCGGAGCTTCTCAGCGTTATCATGATCTGCTCGAGATACGGCTCGGAAATCTCCTGCTTTTCGGAAATAACCTTGCCCTGTGCAAGTCTGCCATAGCTGTTTTCAATGGCAATCTGCATTAAAATTCGAAGCCCGTATCTTGACCTCGTTGACAGTTTCATATTTCAATACTCCTTGATTGACATGCAATATCATAATTCCGGATGAAATCTGCGAAATTCGCAGAGGATGAATTCAAATAGTCTTCTGCAATGATTTCAATCAGCCGAAATGCCTTCGGCAATGGCAGAACCGTCTTTTCGAGGGGAAGTGCGCCATTTTCAGCAGTATCCGGATCTGCTGCGAGTATCCTCAAGAAATCCTCTATTTTGCCTTCAATGTTTTTTTGAAAACCCTGAATTCCGAGCGGGGCCAGGACATGTCCTCCACAGGCGTTCGGGCATCCTGAAATCTTGATTGATCTTATCATTCCGGAAATTGCGGCGGAATTGTTTCCGGAATGTTTCAACAGGATATTTTTTAGTCTTCGTGATATTTCAAGTGAGATCGAGGGAGAATCTAGCATTCCTATCTTGCAGGTTTTTGCCCCGACACAGGCGACAGGCAGTTCGTCTCCTGCAGGCGAGACAAATTTCACATCGAGTTTTGAGAGTGACTCGAAAAGATATGGCAGGGTGTCGCGATGGACAAGCGGCAGAAAAATATTCTGGTTCTGCGTAATTCGCAGAAAATCGCAACCCGTTTTCCGCAAGATGCTTATGATTCCTGTCAGTTCATCAAGTCCCAGGTTTCCGAACTGGACAGGAATGTCGGCGGAATAGATTTCCAAGCTGAGGAATGTCGGACTGGTGGCGTAGGAAACCCATTTTTCAAAAGCCTCCGGTTTGGCACTTCCAGGACTGTGGGGTAAATCATGTTTGAGTTTTCCGGCCAGGGAAATGTAATTGACCTGTGGCTTGCCGCATGAAGGGGCATCTGTCCTATTGTAGTAGTCCATGAATATTTTTCTGAATGCGTCTGCCCCGACTTTCATCGCGAAAAATCTGAGTCTCGCCTTTGCGCGGTTCGACCTGTCCCCATGATCGTGGAAGAGATCCGTAATTGCCTTTGCGCATCTGAAAAGGTTTTCCGCCGGAATAAAATCAAAAAGTCTGATCCCTCCAACGCTTTCCCTGCCCATTCCGCCGCCGCCGAACACGGCGAATCCTTCAATGCCGTTAATTGTTCTGGCGACGAATCCGAGATCCTGGAATTCCGCCTTGCGGGATTCTTCCTCGCAGCAGAAAAAGCCTATCTTGAGTTTTCTCGGAAGTGTGAAGGCCTTTTCGTATGAGAACATGAATTCGCTAAGCGCTTTTGCGTAAGGCATTACATCGAAAATACTGTTTTGCGATACCCCGCTGTGATGGCAGGCGAATATGTTGCGGAAGGTGTCTCCGCCGCCGCCGTGGAATGGAATTTCTGACTCGTTGCAGGATGATACGATGGAATATATGTTTTCGGCCGGGACATCGTGAAGCTGTATGCATTGCCGCGTGGTCAGATGGATATGGCCGACGTTGTTTCTGTGCGAGATATCCGCGATGAGCTGGAGTTTTTCAAGGGAGATGTCGCCGCCCGTCACCCTTACGCGCACCATGAATCTGCCGTTTCTCTGCTCATAGATTCCAAATGGGGCGCCGACCTTCTTCAGCTCTGCGGAACTTATTTTTCCGACGCAGAACTCGTCAAGCCTTGTCCTCAACTCCTCATATCTTTCCGTCCAGAATCCAGATTCCATTTTAAGATGTCCATTTTGTGTTTTTTATTTAATTCCATGCGTCTCTGCTTTTTCTGAATTCAAAACCAATTATCCAACACGCCACGCCGTAGTCCGCAGCGGACAAAGGCGGGTAATCCAGAAATCCAATAATCCGTCATCTTGTGGGATGACTATATTATTTCCCATATATCACACCACTCCCATACAATACATTCATTATTGAATTTAGCGATTCTTCCATGGGATGATCTGGGAGAAGATTCAGATCTGCCTTGTCTGACAGGGCGGCATCACTGCCGAAACTGACCACGAGCGCCTCGTTTGGCGAGTTGAGGAGTCTGAGCTTTTCAACATCATATCCGTCGAGATCATCTATGGCGGTTATGAAGATCAGGCCGGCATCCGTCATTATTCTTGCGAGCTCCCCGATTCTCCGGACATGCTCGTCGCGGTCAGAAAATCCTGCCATATCGGAATCGAGTCCGGTGAAAATGCTTTTTACGCCGAGATAATATGTGTCAAGTCTGAGCATAAAGAGCAGGTACTCGAGTTTTTTCGCCAGGATGCGCTTTTCGTCTCCCGCATCGCCGGTTATGATTATGAACTTGCTTTTATGGCTGTTCCTGGAGACCCGGTCGCTTTCGTTGATCATTCCCTTTTCCCACGAATATTCGCGCTCGATGATGTGGTGCCTGATGAGCGAATCCCCGGATTCCGCATTGTCTATTATTATTCCGCCCCCTGCGATTTCGGATTCCTTGCCGGACGGCAGGAAGACTACCCGGTCTCCGACTCTGACTTTTCCCGTCTCGACTGTGCCCGCGATTATTCTGCGGTCGTCGCCGAAATCTGTGAATTTGTAGATATCCTGCACCGGCATTCTGAAGGGCCGGTCCGCACTGCTGGGCTTCTGTTTGAAGGAGTCGAGCTGGCCAAGTATCGAGGGTCCCCCGAACCAGGGGATATTTGGAGATTTTCCGATGATGTTGTCCCCGGCTCTCCCGCTTGCCGGAATGAAGTTTGAGGCAGTGATTCCTATGCTTTCGAGAAAACTGGAGTATTCACCTTTTATTTGTTCATAGACTTCCCTGCCTCTGCTCGTTTTTGAGCGCATCGAGAAGGAATGCGTACTCGAACGGCCTGGAATTCTTCCTGCACATCTCCTTGACCTGTTCGAGTCTTCCATTTGGCAGAGATCCGGTGTCGCTCAGAAGTCTTCCAATGATCGTGCTCTTGCCGTGATCAACGTGCCCGACTATGACTATCTTGAAATGATTTTCAGTATTCATTACATGTATCCTTCTCGTCTAAGTGTTTCGAGGCCTCCGCCATCGTCCTTGTCCTGGGCTCTTCCCGACCGCTCCGCGATATTCGCAAATTTTCCGCTCTTGAGTTCCCCTATTATTTCCCTTGTCGTCATTGCTTCAGACTCCACGGGATTCGTGCAGGGATAGCAGCCCAGCGAACGGTATCTTCTGCCGTCTCCCCTGTCGAAATAGAGCGAGGTGATGGGAATGTTCTCCTTTTCAATGTATTCCCATATGTTGAGCTCCGTCCAGTCCAGCAACGGATGCACCCGGATGTGTGTGCCGGGCGCAAAATCGGTCTTGTACTGGTTCCATAGCTCCGGGGGCTGATCGTCAACATTCCAGTCGTTCTGCTTGTCCCTTGGCGAAAAGTGGCGTTCCTTCGATCTGCTCCCCTCCTCGTCGGCCCTGACTCCCACGATTACACCTGTGTAAGGTTCCTTGTTCTCGTCGGGCTCGAGTTTTCCGGTCTCGTGGCTGAGTCTGAACCTTGGCCATTCGCCTGAAAGCGTATGTTTGAGCGCCTCGCTCTTGAGATTTCTGCAGCAGGTCAGCCTGTCCGCGTTTCCATCTGGGAAAGTCTTTTTCTCGTCAAGCACCTTGCGGTTCTGTCCAACAATCATGTTAAGATGCCATTTTAGAGCAATGTCATTCCGGTATTCGATCATTTCCGGGATCTTGTAGGCTGTGTCTATGTGCATTAGCGGGAAGGGCACGTGCCCGAAAAAAGCCTTGCGTGCAAGCCACAGAAGGACAGTGCTGTCCTTTCCGATTGACCACAGCATCACGAGGCTTTTAAATTCGCGGTATGCCTCGCGAAGTATATGCATGCTGTGAGATTCGAGAGATTCGATATGATCCATTATGTTTTCCTTTTATTAATATTACACTATTGTTCCATGGATTATTGGATGAATGGATTGATGGATTGTTGCAAAGCAGAAAGATCTGCACAAAATAATGAATTGATAATTATTAAAATGCTCATTTTGTATTTTCAATCAATTACATGTTTCATTAATTTTCCCTGAACCAAACCCCAGTCATCCACTAATCCAAAAATCCAATAATCCGTCATCTCGTGATTTGTCTCTTTACTTTTTCTGCTGGCATATCTATATTCTCGGGAAATCTGGAATTTAATTTCAAGGAGTGAAATCATGATAGGGAGTCTGAGCGGAATATTGAAGGAAGTGTCTCTTACTGAGATCCTTGTTGATGTCAACGGGGTGGGCTATATTGTTTTCATCCCTATGAGCACCTACGACAAAATGCCACGGCAGGGGGAGAAGGTCGAGATTCTGACATATCTGCACGTTCTCGACGACGATCTGAGGCTCTACGGTTTCGCGACCGCCCAGGAGAAGAATCTTTTCAAGATGCTGATCTCGATTTCCGGGATAGGTCCGAAAATTGGTCTGAATGTTCTTAGCTCGATCTCTCCATCATCTTTCTCCTCTGCGATAGTCAACTGCGACATGAAGGCACTGAGTCGGATAAGCGGCATCGGCAAGAAAACGGCGGAAAGGATGGTTCTTGAGCTGAAGGGCAAAATTAGTTCGGTTGTTCCGGAATCGGCCTATCCTTCGAAAGTCCCGGACGCGGCGGTCAAGGCGGTCGAAGATGCGGTACTGGCGCTTGTCCAGCTCGGCTTCAAGTACGACACTGCCTCGAAGGCTGTGCATGAACTTGCCAAGATTCTTCCTGCCGAGGAGTGCAGCAGCGAGAATCTCATCAGGAACGCCCTGAAGAATCTGAATTCGTAACTTGATCGTATAGGAAATTGTATTTTCCTAAGGAATGCCGTATGGCTTGAAACTTGTAGCCACGGCCATGTTGGCCGTGTCGCCTCCAACATGGAGGCGGCTACATAAGTCTCCGCCGAGGCGGATTAAGTTCATCGTGTGGGAATTGTATTTTCCCCTTGGACATTTGAAATTGGATGTTGATCATTGGACATTTAACGATTAGGAAAAATGAATATCCAATATCGAACACGGAATATCCAATGATGAAGTAAAGGCCAGAAATCAGAATTCATCTGAACCCTAAAATCATAAATATGGAATGAGAATATAATGTCTAGGAAATTTTTGAAATACAGAAGCATTTTGAATGGCCCGCAGATAGAGGCTGTGGAGACGCTTGACGGCCCGGTGCTCGTGCTCGCCGGGGCTGGTACCGGAAAAACCCGTGTCATAACGCACAGGATCGCACTGATGATCGAGAAGGGAGTGGATCCTGCGAACATCGCAGGCATGACCTTCACCAACAAGGCGGCCTCGGAAATGAGGGAGCGCATAAACGAGATGATTTCGAGGGAGGATGCCGCAAAAGTATTTCTCGGCACATTCCACGCGTTCTGCTCAAGGATACTACGCCGCGAAATATCGGTACTCGGCTTCACCTCTTCGTTCACGATCGCGGACGAGGCTGACCAGGTGGGAAATGTCAGGGAGGCTCTTGCGGAGTGCGGAATAAGCAAGGAGGATTTCAACCCTGCGATGTGCCTGTCCATGATAAGCCGGGCGAAATCGTCGCTCAGGACTGCGGACGACTACAGCAAGGATGCGGGCGACAGATTCGAGGAATCCATCGGCTCAGTCTATCGCAGATATGCGAAGATGCTGGAGAATCAGAACACTCTCGACTTCGACGACATACTCCTTTTCACCGTCAGGATATTCGAAAATCATCCTGAAATCCTGAGGAAATATCAGAATATCTACAAGTATCTGCTTGTTGACGAATACCAGGACACCAATCTTGCACAGTTCAGGATATTGAAGCTTCTCGCCGGAGAAAAAATGAACCTTCTTGTTGTCGGGGACGATGATCAGAGCATATACGGCTGGCGGGGGGCGAACATAAAGAACATTCTCGAATTTCCGAAACATTTTCCGGGTTCGAAGGTGATTGCGCTGGAACAGAACTACAGATCCACCGGCATGATCCTCGATGCCGCCAACGCCGTCATTTCCATGAACTCCGAACGTCACAAGAAATCACTGTGGTCTGAGATCGGAACGGGGGAGAAGATAGTTGTTGTGGGTACCGACAACGAGGTTGCGGAGGCGGAATTTGTCGCGAAAAAAATATGTCAGATCTATTCGGAGACCCACGGTGCCTCCTACTCGGACTTCGCCGTGCTATACAGATCCAACCACCAGTCGAGGCATTTCGAGGATGTAATGCGTTCCTACAGCATCCCCTATAGGCTTGTGGGTTCCAAATCCTTCTACGAGAGGAAGGAGATCCGCGACGCGGTGGCATACCTGAAGCTTGCCGTGAATCCCAGAGACGACCAGAGTTTTCTGCGCATAATCGGAGTTCCGCCGCGAGGGGTGGGTGACAAGGCGATAGAGACGATGAAACGCATTCAGGCCAGCGGGAGACAGCCTTTCACATCCATCATTGGATCCGACGGATTTTCTGGCGCGGTCGGCGGCAAGGCAGCGTCGGAATCTGCGAATTTCGCAGAGCGCCTCCACAAATGGAGCACATTGTTCGCAGAGCCGGGACAGCTGTATGACAAGGCATTCGGATATCTTTCGGAAATCGGATATATGGATGGTTTTATCAAGCTCTACAAGGATCGCAAGGAGGCGGAAAAGAGGCGTGAGAATGTTTTCGAGCTCCTTAACATGATATCGGAGAGTGAAAGCGCGGCGGCGGACGGAAGCTTCGGATTCCGGGATTTCCTGGAGAAATACTGCCTCCAGGACGACAACGACAAGGTCAAGGAGGAAAAAGGCGGAGGAGTAAGCCTCATGACGGTGCATGCCGCCAAGGGACTCGAGTTCGATCACGTGTTCATAAGCGGAATGGAACTCAATGTTTTTCCACACGAACGCTCGATGAAGGACAGCACTTGCGATGAGGAACGGCGTCTTTTCTATGTTGCAGTGACGCGGGCGAAGCGGAATCTTTTCATAAGTTGGGCCAGGAGCCGCCTGAAATATGGAGAAGCGATAAGGCAGGAGCCATCTCCATTTATAGAGGATCTGCCGGAAGACTGCATTGTGAACACGGACTCGGCCTCCGAGATCAGGCCGATGAGCAACGATGATTTCAACGCCCAGGTGAGCGCTTTTTTCAAGAAGACAGGATTTACTGCCGGATCTGTGAAGGAAAAACGAGAGAGCTACGATTATTATGAATAAGGAATGGTTCGAAAATGGGCCATACACCTTTTTTGATCTTGAGACCACAGGTATGTCGCCCACAAGAGACAGGATAGTGGAAATCGCGGCAATCCGCTACGGGAGCGGCGGCGCAGAAAGCCGTTTCCATTCGCTTGTCAATCCCGGACGGCACATTTGCGGAAAAAGCTCTTCGGTGCACGGCATAACGGACGCCATGCTCGAGGATGCCCCCAGGTTCAGGGAGGTCGGACCGAAATTCCTTGAGTTCGCCGAGAACAGCACGCTTGTGGCGCATAACGCCAGATTCGATTTGGGTTTTCTCCAGGAAAGCCTCCTGAGGAATTCCCTCGGCATCTGGAACGGCCTCACTCTTGATTCCATGAAATTTTTAAAGACTGTTTTTCCAGGTCTTCCGGCCTATAATCTGCGGTATCTGACGGAGCATTTTGGGATGAGGTACAGGGATGGAAAAGCGCACAGGGCGATGAACGATGTGGAAATTACAGTTGAAATTTTTAAAATGACAATGGGAAAAATCATAACAAAAGCTAAATTGAATCCGCAATGAAAATTAATTGAAAGGAATTATCTGTTGATGAATTTACAAATTAAGCTGGATGATATTCTTGAAAAAATAAAGAATGTGAGAATTGGGATAGTCGGAGATTTCTGCCTTGATGTCTATTGGGAATTGGACAGGAGCAAATCCGAGATTTCAGTCGAGACGAAACTTCCTACAATGCCCGTGAAAACACAGAGCTACAACCTGGGAGGCGCGGGAAATGTCGCGGCAAATCTTAAAGCCATCGGGGTCGGCGAGGTTCATGTCTTCGGAGTTGCCGCAGACGACCCTTTCGGCTATCAGATGAGAACACTGATGAAAAGTCTTTCGATAAACTACGAGGGTCTTATCGAGCAGCATGGTGGCTGGAGCACGCACAGCTACATCAAGCCGATGTCCAACGGCGTAGAGGAAAACAGAATAGATTTCGGCAACTTCAACAGGCTTTCTGCGGCTTCCGTAGATGCTCTCATAAAAAACATATCCGACAAGATTGTAAAACTGGATGCGGTAATAATCAATCAGCAGGTCTCGGTGGGAATACATAATTCCGCCATGTTCAGGAAAGAATTTCAACAGCTTATAATGGAAAACCCCGGCAAGATTTTCATTCTCGACAGCCGGGATGTAGGGGACTCATACCGCGAAACTGTCAAAAAGATGAACTCGTTCGAGGCCTTGACCCTTTGCGGGACAAAATGCGAACCGGGAGATGTAATCCCCGAGGAAGATGCGAAACTCGCAGGACTCAAGCTCCACAGGAAATATGGTAAAACCATCTTTGTAACAAGAGGTGACAGGGGATGCCTCGTCGTTGACAGGGGAAAGGTGTCCTTGATCCCAGGACTGCACATTGTTGACAATACCGATCCGGTGGGGGCGGGCGACAGCATGCTCGCCGGTATCACCGCCGCAATGGCGGCCGGGAAAGATCCCGTCACCGCGGCGATCTTAGGGAATTTAGTCGCAGGCGTAACTGTGCAGAAACTATGTCAGACCGGCACCGCGTCGCCGGACGAGATCAGAAAGATAGGAAGCGATACCGACTATGTTTTCCTTCCGGAGAAGGCGGACAGTTTGCGCTCGGCCAAATATTTCAGGAAGACGGAGATCGAAATTGTCGGAGAGACTGTCCATGTCGAAAGCATATCGAATGCCATCTTTGATCACGACGGCACCATATCCGTCTTGCGCGAAGGCTGGGAGAAGATTATGGAGCCGATGATGATGAAGGCGATCCTTGGCCCGGAATATTCGAAAGCCGGCGAATCAGATTATCGCAGGGTGCTGGAACGGACGAAGAAATTCATAGACGGCACCACGGGCATACAGACGCTCATCCAGATGCAGGGGCTTGTGAAACTTGTCCGCGAATTCGGTTTCGTTCCGGAGAAGGACATCCTCGACGAGTTCGGCTACAAGGCGATATACAACAAGGATCTTCTTGAACTTGTCAGAGTCAGGATCGAGAAGCTGAAAAGAGGCGAACTCTGCCTTGAAGATTATGTGATGAAGGGAGCAGTACAATTCCTGAAAAGGCTTTTCGATGCGGGAATTACCCTGTATCTTGCAAGCGGATCGGACGAGGACGATGTGATAGCCGAGGCGAAAGAGCTCGGATATGCGGATCTCTTCGGCGGCAGAATCTACGGATCCGTCGGAGATGTCACCAAGGAGGCGAAGAAGATAGTCATGGACAGGATTATCGGAGACATAGGAGTGAAGAATGCGAGGCAGGTTGTTACATTCGGCGACGGGCCTGTGGAGATACGCGAAATCAACAAGCGCGAAGGTCTGGCGGTCGGAGTGGCGAGCGACGAAGTGCGGCGCTTCGGCCTGAATCCGAAGAAACGCAGCCGCCTTATCCGTGCCGGAGCGGACATCATAATTCCGGACTTCTCGCAGTCAGATGCGCTGTGTGGAATTCTAAAGATTAAATAAAAGTATCAGAGTGTCAGAGTCCCAATGTGTCAGAGTCCGAAATAAAAAATTTCATGACATGCTGACACGGTTATTTTCCAAAGGAAAAAACGATGACTCTTTGACCCTGAAAGATAAACTGTTTCATTATGGAAATCATAATTAAGGAACTAGCATGCCATATTCGAAATTGGACAGGGATAAGCTCAAGATTAAATCGCTGAAAGACAGATCCGACAAGGTAACCATAGAAAAAGATCATCTCACGGTCGGGAGCAAAGTCGCGGAATTCAATGTTGATAAACAGAAAATTCTGGAGGAGACCGCCAAGAGGATTCTACAGGCGCGGAAAAACAAGAAGTCGGTAATGCTTGCATTCGGGGCGCACTCCATCAAAAATGGGCTCTCGCCGGTTTTGATAAAATTCATCGAGGAAGGCTGGATAACCCATCTTGCCACGAACGGTGCGGGAATAATTCATGACTGGGAGTTCGCATACCAGGGAAAAACCAGCGAGGATGTCAAGGCGAATGTCGAAAGGGGACAGTTCGGAATATGGCAGGAGACGGGATATTTTATAAACCTGGCACTCGTGGTCGGCGCGTACGAGGGGCTCGGCTATGGCGAGTCGGTCGGTGCAATGATCCAGAACGAGTGCCTGAACATTCCCACAATAATGGAACTTGAAAAATGCGCGAAAGACCTGTCTGATCTGGACAAGGCCGCCGCAGCCTTGGATCTACTGTATACTGTCAAAAAGTTTTCCATAAAGTCCGGGAAAATGCAGATTCCGCACCCCTACAAGAAATACAGTGTGCAGGCTGCCGCATATCGGTTGTCAGTTCCGTTCACGGGCCACCCGATGATTGGACACGATATAATCTACACTCATCCTCTCAACAATGGTGCCGCAATAGGAAGGGCCGCCCTCCGCGACTTTCTTGTATATGCGGATCAGGTGCACAACCTTGACGGAGGAGTCTATCTTTCCGTCGGATCCGCCGTGATGTCTCCGATGATTTTCGAGAAATCTCTTTCGATGTCGCAGAATCTTGAAATACAGAAGGGGAAGCATATTGACAATCATTTCATATTGGTGGTGGATCTTGCGGAAAGCTCCTGGGACTGGAGCACCTCGGGCGAACCGCCGATGGACAATCCCGCCTATTATCTGCGCTACTGCAAGACGTTCAACCGCATGGGTGGCACGATGAGATATTTATCCGCGGACAACCGTGACTTCCTCATCAGCCTGTACAAAGAACTGGTTTAGGAAAATTTCAAAAGAAGTTGGCTGGCAGCTAGAATTTCAAGGGCTGGCAATAAACATTTGTAACATTAGAGTAACGCATCGGAATTTTTATTGGTGGAGGGCCACGCTTTGTCGTGGCTGTAAATAGTGGACTCGACGAAGCGCGTCCCTCTATGAAAGCCAATCGCCAACAAATTTTCAATATTCAAGTTGAGTTGAAAGTCCCGACATGTCCGGTTAATTTTATAATGCTTGAAGAAAGGATGGAAACCATGGCTGAACAAAAATTTATTGATGTAACGGAACAGAAAAGGTTGAATGAAGCCCGAGAGTCGGGAATTCCGTGGAAGAAATGGGGGCCATACCTGAGCGAAAGACAGTGGGGCACGGTCCGCGAGGACTACAGCGACAATGGCGACGCCTGGAACTATTTCACCCATGACCAGTCACGTTCACGCGCCTACCGCTGGGGAGAGGACGGACTCGGAGGAATATGCGACGACAAGCAGCAGCTCTGCTTTGCCCTTGCACTGTGGAACGGGAAGGATCCCATCCTGAAGGAGCGGCTCTACGGGCTCACCAACAGCGAAGCGAACCATGGCGAGGACGTGAAGGAATACTATTTCTACATTGACAGCACTCCCACGCATTCCTACATGAAATATCTGTACAAGTATCCTCAGCGCGAATATCCATATTGCGAACTTATCGAGAAGAACCGTGGACGTTCCCGAGAGGAAATGGAATACGAACTGCTCGACACGGGAATCTTTGACGACAACCGCTACTTCGACGTGTTCGTGGAATACGCCAAGGAAGGACCGGAGGACATGCTTATCCGTATTACGGTTCATAATCGCGGTCCGGAAACTGCTAAGATTCGTATCCTGCCGACACTCTGGTTCCGCAACACCTGGTCGTGGTTTGATGGTGGTCCTAAACCTTTGCTGAAGGAGGAAGGGGCCGGAGTGATCCGGGCTTCACATCTTGAGTTGGGCGATTATTTCATGTCGTGCGATGGAAGGCCGGAACTGCTCTTCACAGACAACGAGACAGACAACGAGCGCCTCTGGGGATCACCAAGCTTGTCCAAATATGTCAAGGATGCGTTCCATTCGTATGTAGTCTCCGGAAACCGCGCCGCCGTCAATCCCGAAAAGAAAGGGACCAAGTCTGCGGCCCATTACGCGCTTGAAGTGCCTGCCGGTGGAAGCAAGACCGTCCGTCTCCGCCTCTCCAAAGACAAGGCTGACAACAGTTTCAAGACGTTCGACGGAATATTCAAAAGCCGCATAGCGGACGCAGATGAATTCTACGATAGGATCACTCCGAATTCCTTGAACGAGGATCAACGCAGGGTACACCGCCAGGCATTGGCAGGAATGCTGTGGAGCAAGCAGTACTACTTCTTTGATCTGGAGCAATGGCTACTGGAACACAAGAGCCATCCTCTTCTTAGTTCCGAAAACCGAGGAACTCGTAATTCAGAATGGTTCCATATGCTGAACCGCGACGTTATTTCAATGCCTGACAAATGGGAATACCCGTGGTTTGCCGCCTGGGATCTCGCCTTCCACACGATAACATTTTCCCTGGTGGACTTTGATTTCGCCAAGAAGCAGCTCCTCATGATGCTGCGCAGCCTCTACTTTCACCCGAACGGACAAATTCCCGCATACGAGTGGAATTTCAGCGATGTGAATCCCCCGGTGCACGCATGGGCAACGCTCTGGCTATATAAGTATGAACAGGGACTGGGGCGCGGAGACATCGAGTTTCTTGAACAGTCCTTCCACGGCCTAATGCTGAATTTCAATTGGTGGATCAACCGCAAGGATCCCGCCGGACGAAATGTTTTCGCCGGGGGCTTCCTGGGACTGGACAACATTGGAATATTCGACCGTAGCGCGCAGCTTCCCACTGGGGGAACGCTGGAGCAGGCGGACGGTACTGCGTGGATGGCATTCTACTGCCAGTGCATGCTTGAGATAGCATTGCTACTGTGCGAACACGACTCGATCTACGAGGAGACTGCCTTCAAGTTCCTGCAGCATTTCATATGGATCTCATATGCAATGGACCGCGTCGGCGAGAATGCGGACGAGATGTGGGACGAACAGGACGGATTCTTCTATGATCTGCTGAAACTGCCGGACGGCAAGGCCATGCGTTTGAAAGTGCGGTCCATGGTGGGATTGCTGCCTTTGTGCGCATCCACGGTGTTCGCAGCGGATGCAGCTACAAAGTATCCGAAGCTTGCGGAACTCATAGCGCTCTTCAGGAAACGGCATCCGGAGGTGATAGCCCAAATTTCGCCAGAGGGCACAACAGGATATAAAGGGCGTCGTCTATTGTCAGTCCTCAACAAGAAGAAACTGGAACGGGTGCTTGCTTACATGCTCGATGAAAATGAGTTCCTGGGGCCTTATGGCCTACGTTCACTCTCGAAATACCATCTGAACCATCCGTTTACATTCTGGACTGGTGGGCAGGAATTAAAGGTGCAGTACCTGCCAGCCGAATCCGATACCGGGATGTTCGGCGGCAACTCCAACTGGCGTGGTCCGGTCTGGATGCCAGTCAATGTACTTATCATCCGCGCACTACTGAACCTCTACCAGTACTACGGCGATGATTTCAAAGTCGAGTGCCCGACTGGTTCCGGCAAATTCATGAATCTCTTCGAAGTGGCGAAGGAGATATCGGAGCGCCTGTCTAATATTTTTCTCCGGGACAAAAATGGAAAACGGCCAGTCTATGGAGGCACTGAGAAATTTCAGAACGATCCGCATTGGAAAGACCTGATCCTATTCTATGAATACTTCCATGGAGACAACGGAGCGGGTCTCGGCGCCAGCCACCAGACAGGCTGGACTGGCATGGTCGCAATGCTGATGGATGTATTCGGGCGTCTTGACACCAAAACCATGCTGGCTACAGATCGCGAACACATTCATGACCATCTCGTGAAGAAACAAGTGGGCGGCGAAGATAATAAATAGAAGCGGTCTGGGGCCGAAACTAAAACTCGAAATACGAAGCACTAAATACGAAACAAACTCGAAACGATGGAATTTTTAATTCTCAAAACAATGTTTGAAACATTTTAGAATTCATTAATTTCTAATTTGTTTCGACATTCGGATTTCGGATTTTAAAGTAGGATGGGGGGGATGAAGCTGGGACGCGAAAACATTGTGGCGGTGCTGGCACTTATCGTGATCGCTGCAACGATACCATATGCGATCATGGACACCATCGAGACGGGCCGCATATATCTGTTCTCGAGGGAGTTCCTGGATGAATTGCCGCGGCGGTTCACAGGACACGGAAACTTCCGCTTCCTGCTCCAGCCTATGGTCGCAATCATTCTTGGGGTGCGTGGTGGCCTAGCAGATGCCAGGGCGGGAAATCCACCTTATCTGTTCGGTCTGGTCTTTCATTCTGGACATAGAAAGGAATTGCTGCGAAGCGGATTGGTGGCCGTCCTTAATCTGCTAGCTCTCGGAATAATTTTGGACTGCGTATTTCAGTATGTTCTTTACAAGGCGGTGCATCCGGGCGCGGCACTGGTAATAGGACCAATTTTAATTTGCGTTCCATACGCGGTGTCAAGAGCGCTTACGAACCGGCTGGCATGCTTGCAGAAGAGAAAGTAGAGAATGATTGTGGCTTAATGTCTTAGTGTTGGAGGGCCATGCTCCGTCATGGCCGTGTATGCGGACGCGACAGAGCGCGTCCCTCCAAAAAGGCCGTTTGGCGAAAAAGACTGACGGTTACATTGTGGTAGTATTAAACCCCCAACGTATATTTGAAAACCGTAAATTTGAGAAGTATACTAAAAAATATGTCTATAATTAAACAAAAGAGGTGATCAATGAGAATCTTCGCGTTGTTGATTTTCTTCCTTGCGATCATGCCGTTCGTCCAATCGCAGGAAGAGACAGCCCCGGCTCCGGCTACCAAGCCGCCGGCCCAGAAGCAGTTCACTCAGGCCCAGCTCGAACAGATGGTGGCTCCAATCGCGCTTTATCCCGACAGACTTCTTGCACAGGTGCTTGCAGCATCTACATATCCGGCTGATGTGGTCGCGGCCGAGAGATGGGTCAAAAAAAATCCCAATCTGTCCCAGGACGAAATCAAAACCGAGCTTCAGGGCAAGAAATGGGATCCCAGCGTGCAGGGACTTGTCTTCTTTCCGCAGCTTCTCTCCAAGATGAGCGGCAACCTGGATTGGACCAAGGATCTCGGGGACGCATTCTTGGAACAGCAGAAGGATGTCATGAACACCGTGCAGGTCATGCGGGCCAAGGCCAAGGAAGCAGGCAATCTCAAGTCTGACACCAACCAGCAGGTTGATGCCACACAGGAGGGACAGATACAGATTCAGAGCGCAAATCCCGACACAGAGTTTGTTAACAACTATGTTCCCTCGGAATCCTATGGCTCTTGGAACAACGGCGGGTCCTGGGACTATCCGCAAGTCGCAGTAGCTCCCGCATATCCCTGGGGCTGCTATGGCGCCGGCTGGGCGTTGGGTTATCGCTGTGCCTGGAATCATGGATACATATCTCATTATAACAATAACTATTTTGCAAATGCAAACAGGTACTATCCAAAAGACATCGCGAACAGAGAGTGGACTCATGGGCAGGTTGCTATGAGAAATCTTGCTTCTTCCAACACGCAAGATAGAGATAGACAGTATGGTAATGATGAGTATGACGCGCACAACAGGAATGCCTATAATGAAAATAGGAATGACTATGATAGAAATAGGAATGCCTATAATGAAAATAGGAATGACAATGATAGAAATAGAAATGACTATGATAAAAACCGATCATATGAGGGACACCAGACCAGGGATAACGCATTCAGAAGTGCAAGGAGCGGCGAAGATGAACGGTCATACAGTGACCGCGGTTATTCAAGCCGTTATAAAAGCTCCTCGGACAGGAATCGACCGTCCCACTCATATTCCCATAGTGGCGGATACCATTCTGGCGGATACCATAGTGGCGGTGGAGGTGGATCCCATGGCGGCGGCGGAAGAAGATAGAGAGTGGAAAATCCGAAATACAACGTGTCCCTCGTAGCCCAAAGGGCGAAGCGGGAAGTATAAAATAAGAAAAAGACTGGATAATTAATAAGGAGCATAAGATGAGTAACTTTAAGTATATTTTGCTGGTTTTGGTGATGATGGGTTTAGTTTCCGGATGTACGTCTGTAAAGCCGGATGTCGGACAAGTCGTCTTCGCGTCGCCAGAAGAGGCGGTCGCCGCACTTCGCGATGCAGCAAAGAATAATGATGCGAAACGTCTATTGGAGATTTTTGGTCCGAATGGCAGAGAAATCGTATATTCCGGGGATGAGCAGTATGACGTTGAGTCAAGGGCCAAGTTCGCAAAGAAGTTGGAGGAAAAGGCAGACCTTGTCAAGGAAGGGGACCTTGTCTATGTCGAGTTTGGTAAAGACAATTTTCCTTTTGCCGTGCCTATTGCAATCTATGACGGCAAAGCGTTCTTCCATACGGAGGTCGGAAAAGACGAGCTTATCAACCGCAGGATCGGCAGGAACGAGCTGAATGCAATCAGGATCTGCAGGACTATTGCCGATGCGGAGGAGCAATACGCCAAGGCGAAACTGGCAGCAGGAGCCGACAAGGAGTACACCAGCAAGTTCGTTGGAGACAAGAATGCCAAGGATGGTCTCTATTGGGATCTTGACAATAAAAACGCCAATGAGAAAAATAACCTGGGCGCTCTCGTCGTTCTCGCATCGCAGGATGCTTCCCAGGAAAACCGCAAGCCGTACTACGGATATTTCTACAAGATACTGACTGCGCAGGGAGCATCTGCTCCGGGAGGAAAGAAGTCCTATCTTGTAGATGGCAAGCTGAAGAATGGTTTTGCTCTGCTGGCATATCCTGCGGACTACGGTTCATTGGGAATCATGACCTTCATCGTTTCCAGGCACGGAGTTGTCTTCGAGAAAGATCTCGGCGAAGACACCGTCAAGACTGCTGAAGCTATGACCGAATACAATCCGGATGAATCCTGGGAGCCGGTAGAGGATTAACGGGAAAATATGAAGTTGGGAATAGTCTTCAAATCAGAATTTGGTTTAACTTTGTCAAAGTGATATTGTAGTGGCTAGTTTAATAAATATAAGGAAAGGGTGAACAACAATGAAAAAGAGCATCTTGAAAGGCAGTCGTCTTAATGCCGGTAAATAAATGAACCAATTGCAAAACTACTCCATCATTAAATCATGTCATCACAGTGTTGATTCTGCCTTCCTTAGGCGATTCACGCTGTTCGCCTTGTTTTTCCTGTCTGCAATTTTCCCTTTCACTGGAATATCTCAGAATGATTCCGAGACGATTGCAAGTACTGAGAAAAAGGAACTTGCACAGGCCAGCGTGGAACCTGCACGCATAAGACTTTTCAACTGGACTTTGGGTGTCTTGAGGGTCACTGTCTTTGAACACAGTCCTGCCGTAAGAGCCAAGGTTGTTCAGCAGAGAATCCTGGAACTGATAGACCAAGGCAGAGTTGGCAAGGTGGAAAGCCGCCTGACCGCGGATGGAACCGTAATCACAATGGACGGCGAACTTGTGATGCTGATCGCGCCCGGAGATGTCGATCTCATTGCCGGCGATACAATGGAAATCACTGTCGAAAGGATAAAGCACTCGCTTGAAAATGCATTGGACAAGATACGCAAGCAAAAGGACATCAAATATAATCTCAAGGCTGCCGGACATGCTTTGATTGGAATGTTGATCTACTTGTTTCTCCTATACGCCATGTTTCGTCTCCAGCGATGGCTTCGTCCAAAAATCGAAATATTGGAAGATAAGTTTGGCAATAAACTGCAGAAAATTGGAGTCTTTTCGCATTCACACTGCTTCTATGTTTTCACAGTTATAAACAAGCTGGCATTATGGACTTATGCTGCAGTCTGCACATACCTCATGCTGGCGTTCGCGCTGAAGCAGTTTCCATACACCCAGCCTTGGGGCGACAAGCTCGGAACATATATTTTCAACATCATATCGAAGCTTGCGGAAAACACCATAGACGCCATGCCAAACCTGTTTGTCGTCTTTATAATCTTCGTGGCCACCCACTGGATTGTGAAGATTTCAAAGAAGTTCTTCAAGGAAGTCGCCCAGGGAAACATTGTGCTCAACTGGCTTGATCCTGATGCCGCACCGCCTACTTCGAAGATCTTCTCCGCCATCATATGGATTTTCGGAGTCGTCATGGCCTATCCATACATCCCCGGAAGCAACACTGAAGCTTTCAAGGGGATAGGAGTCTTTCTTGGACTTCTCATTTCACTTGGCGCGAGCAGCATGGTTGGACAGGTCATAGGCGGAATGGTTCTAATGTATTCCCGTGCCATGAAGGTCGGCGAAATTGTCCACATTGGTGAGCACTATGGCAAAGTCATGGAGATAGGATTCTTCTCGACAAAGCTGCGGACCATGAAAAACGAGGAGATAAACATTCCCAATTCCGTTCTCATGGGATCCATAACTAAAAATTACTCCAGGCTTTCGAAATCCGAGGGTCTCATTATACATTCAACTATCACCATCGGATATGATGCTCCTTGGCGGCAGGTCCATGCAATGCTGATTAATGCCGCTGAAAAAACATCAGGAATACAGAAGGCTCCGGCACCGTTCGTCCTTCAGAAAGCTCTGGGCGATTTCTATGTCGAATACGAAATAAATGCATTTCTGGAAAAACCGGAGAGTATCTTAAAAGTAAAAACAAAGCTTCATGCCAACATCCAGGACGAGTTCAACAAGTACGGCGTCCAGATAATGTCGCCCAACTTTGTCGCACAGCCACCTGAAAAAGTCTGGGTCCCCAAGGAGAAATGGTACGAGGCACCTGCGGAGAAAGTTAATGAACACCCAATATCCAACCAGGCTTCGTCTGGAACTACGCCACGGCACAGCACTCAATTTCCAACCGATGAAGGACAGAAATGAACTTGGACATTGGATATTCCGTGTTGATTATTGGATATTCAGGATCCTGACAATATAAGACAATGTTCAATAATCAATGACCAATTTTCAATGTTCAAGTGACAAAATTTAAATCAGGACTTGGCTGTTTTTTTATTATTGGAGGCCTGAAAGGTCGGGATTCCTAAGCCCAGCCCATCGGGCTGGGGTAAGGAACACAACAAGACAGAGCCCTGAAGGGGCGTAATAGAGACATATATTGCGCCCCTTCAGGGCTTGTTGACGCAAACCATATTGTCCCAGGGCGATGCCCTGGGCTTAGGGATTTCGCCCTTGCAGGGCTGCAAAGGAAAAAGTCCCGGCACAGCCGGATAAGATCATCGTATAGGAAATTGTATTTTAATGTAGGTCTGACATTCTTGTCTGACATTTCGCAGGCAGGAATGCACGCGCTACATTTAAATTTTAAAAATATCAAACGATCATAAAAATGCAATCGCAATAAAAAGGAGAATCATCTATGAATCAGCCAGCCAATCACAGTACAATGGAGAATCTGACTCCACCTTCAGCCATCTCGTCAATTAGGAAAAAACTGTCTGCGGCAGCAGCGGGTCTGATCTTTTTACTCGTCGCTGTAGGATGTACTTCAACCGAAGTTGTCAGCCGCAATAGACTTGTGAAAGATAAACTTCCACGTCCATCCAAGATTCTGATATATGATTTCGTTGGTAATCCCGCAGATGTACCGAAAAACTCGGCTGTCGCCACCAAGGCTGCCTCTAAATCCCCCGCCCAGACTCCAGAACAAATAGCGATCGGCCGCAAATTGGGCGCGACCGTCACCGCAGAGTTGGTTCAACAGATCAGCGACATGGGCCTGCCTGCCGAGAAAGGATCGCCGGGCACTGAGCTGCAGATCAATGACATCGTCCTCCGTGGTTATTTCGTGTCGGTATCAGAAGGCGACGCTACCAAGCGTGTCGTCATCGGATTTGGCTATGGATCATCCGAACTGGATACCGTCGTAGAAGGCTATCAGATGACAGCCAAGGGACTGCGCAAGCTTGGCTCAGCCAAGGTCGAGTCAGAGGGAAGCAAGACCCCCGGCGGAGCGCTGGGAGCCTTGAGCATGATTGCCAGTGCAAACCCGGCTGGGCTCATCGTTGGCGGGGTGGTGAAAGGTTACGGGGAAATTAGCGGCAACACCAAGATTGAGGGACTCGCCAAGGCGACCGCCAAGGAAATCGCTAATCAACTCAAGATCAGATTCAAGGAAGAAGGCTGGATCAAGTAGGAAAACAAGTGATGACAAAATCATTGTGCAGAATGGAAATCTTAGTGTCCGCATTTGGAACCGTGGTGATGATTGTCCTTTTGTCCTTGGTAATGAACTCTCCAGTGATGGGCGAGGATGGGTTCACCAAGGGACGTGAAATCGAACCTTTGCCCCCCGAATTGAAGACGGGCGACTACGTCTGGGTTCCAGAGGTATCGCCAGCAGATCCTGTCGTCATCATTGTGAGCATCCCTGATCAGGAGATGCTTGTCTATCGCAACGGGGTGCGCATCGGGCGTTCAACCGTAAGCACTGGAGCGAAGGGACATTCAACACCGACAGGGATTTTTACTATTCTGCAGAAAAAAGTGGATCATGGTCCTCCATCTATAAAGGCACGAAGATGCCGCATATGCAGAGACTCACATGGGACGGGATCGCGATCCACGCAGGAAAGCTTCCAGGGTATCCTGCATCGCATGGCTGTGTGCGGCTATCGGAGGATTTTGCCGATAAGCTCTACTCGGTGACAAACAATGGAACGACGGGTGCATTTCCTAAAAGTTGATGTACATGCTACTCCAGATTTGCCAGTTTTTCAATAGTGGTTTTGTAGAAAGTGTCCCAATTTCCAGATTTCAACTGGCATCTGAGGTGCAGTAAACCTTCGGCATTCTCCTTGAGCCAGAACATTCCCGCGCCCTTGAGTCTGAGGTTGACCACCCTTCTTATGGTACTCTCGATTACTCCGGAGCCTATTGGCATCTTCATCCGCTTGAAAATTCTGTAGTTGATCGATGCAATGTTCGACATGAAATAATTTTTCTCCCTTGTCAGTTCCTTGTTTCCACTTCTCCCTATGGATTTCGCAAGTTCCGCCATGAAGACTTTCGGAGCCCGCTCCTTGAGCATCCGCCTCATCCTATTGAACCACTGGCTCTGCTTTGACTGTGATCTGTAGAGAATTTCCGAAATCGCCTTAAGATGTTCGACGGCATGATAGAAGTCCAGTATCCTCGTCACCTTGGAAGGATCTATTCCGGCGAGTCCGAGCAGTTCATCAATGTGGTTCCATATCCATGGGGCACCGTCCGCTATCACCACCACTTTCTCCGCTTCCGACACCCCGTGCATGACGAGTTCCGTGGCGAGAAGCCTGATCAGCGCCTCCGGGCCGTCAATGGTTCCGTCGCAGGAGATGAAGCCTTTTTTCCTCTTCCGCCCGTCATCTCCGATTTCATAGATTGTGAAAAGCTTCGGTTCCTTCCAGTCGGCATGGAATCCTTTCCGGCATCCTCGCTTCGCCAGCCTTGTCCTGATTCTGCCCCCGTCAATTGTTATGACCACGCGCTTGTTTTTCAGTGAATCGCCGGACTTTATCTTTCCGGACGCCAGAGACTCCACCCTCCTGCTCCTCTCGTGCAGTGCGGCACGCGAGAAATTCAGGGAGACGGTTCTCAGACGCTTCACACTTATGGCGACCCCCTCTCTGCGGAGAGCGTCCTCCGCCTCCTGGAAGGTGTTGTTGAGGACACCAAGCACAGCCCTTTCGGACAGCGCGGGACTTGCTCCTGCGATGATGCCGAGCATCTTCATCACCGGATATATGCCGGCTCCCGCCGCACCCCTTTTTCCTCTTCCTCTCCGGCGGCCCCTGCGCGGCTTTCTTTTCCGGAGCATGTATGGCGTTCTGACGGCTATTGACTTTCCATTGAGGAATTGGACTGTGGTTTCCCGTCCCCGGTCGTGCATCCGGTGTTTTTTTTGGAATTGGCGACAGCCTCGTCCTGCAGTTCCGCTCCGCCGTGGGTCCCCGCGAAGGAATCAGAACTTATCTCGTCCCCGAACCTGTCCAGTTCCGCATTCACCTTCTTCTCCATGCTGTAGAGCGTGAATGCACAGGGATTGCCCTCGAACTTCCCGATCTCCTCGGCCATCGCGTCAAGATGCGCCTCGAACTTTTCCCGCAGCTTCCGTTTCACCGCTTCCTTTTCCTGCTCATTCATCGCGTTCTGCCTCCTTTATAAGCCTTATGTTGATTTCGCTGATCCGGCAGATGAGCTTCCATGCCTTCTCGTAGGCCTTTACACCCTTGGCAAACGCATCCCTTTCTCCTTCAGTGACATAGACAATCTTGTTCTTTCCCTTCGTGCCGGTCGACAAGTAGCGGTGAGGATGGAGCTTTCCTCTTGAACATTCGCATTCCTTCCTGCCGCATTTCTTTCCGGTCTCCACCAGCGAGCCCCGCACCATGGCGGACAGTCCTGACAGTTGCCACATGAGCCTTTCCCTCATTCTCTCCATTTCTCCTGCTTTTCCTGTTTTCATCGTAACTCCTTGATTGGTATGCATATAAGCATACCATATCACGCCAAAATAAAAAATCAACAGTGTTTTGTTGATTTTTTGCACTTTTCATGATACTTTCCCTCTCAACTAATGGGAATTACGCCCTGGAACGACCGTCATTGTGACGGATCAGAAATATGCTCCAGGCTCTACGCTCATCCTTACTGACTTGCCAGTTTCACCCCAGACGCGCAGTGAACAGGATTTCCGCATTCTGACAACGGAGCCCGGCGAGCCCCAGTCAAAATCCGAAAAAGATCAAGTAATTGACACCAGATAGAATACGTGTAAAAACCTAACAGATTCCGCTACAATCCGTACGTGCCAGCAGTACGATGTCGTGACGGCCATCGAATCAAGTCGAGGGTTGAGGCACTCGACAATCTGCGCAACGACACGCCAGATCTGCTGCCGCCAGCGGGCACTACGGATCAATCCAGTCTCGCAATCGGAACGGGGAAAGATCCTGGCCGCGAGATCAAGGAATGGCAGGCGATCATGGATCACCTCCGCAAACTGCCGGTCAAAAAATCAGGAGAACTGCCAGTGATCCCGGTCGATGAGCGCGCCGCAGAGGTCCGGGCGATCAAAGTGCATTAAGCAGGTTTGGGCGGAATGGACTTAATCGGTGGAGGGTCGGGTTCCACCCCGACCATGAGTGGACGGCGTGGCATGTCGCGTCGTAGTTCGCGAGCGGGCGAAGGCGGAAAGTAGAAGACCCAGGTGTCAATGTCTCGGTATCGTCCCTCCAAAAAGGCCATTTGCCGAAAAAGACTGGCGGGTTACCCCACATTACTTTTCGGGGAATATTTTTTCAATATTGGTTTGAAGTTTTGCAATTCGGCATTCCATTATGTCCTTTGCCTTTCAAGTGGCGAGGTAGCTCAGTCGGTAGAGCAGAGGACTGAAAATCCTTGTGTCGTCGGTTCAATTCCGACCCTTGCCACCATTTCTTCCAACTATCTCTCCAGACAGCCGAAGTCAATTACGCATTCGCCAATATCCGCTTTGCATGCAGGTAAACATTTTCATGTTATTTTCTTGAATATCTGTTTAGAAATGTTAGATTATGCAACATGTGGCGAGTCCCTACCAGTACAGGATTCAACATGACACAAGAATTACATGGAGGTCGGATCAATGTCTGAAATAAGTTTCAACTGCTCGAAGTGCGGTGTTGAGATCGAGACCGACGAGAGTTTTGCCGGTTCCGTTGCGCAATGCCCGAACTGCAACTCCACAGTGATGATCCCGATGGCTGGCATCAAGGAAGGCATGAAGGTTGCAGGCTACGAAATAATCCGGCGACTTGGCGTGGGAGGCATGGGCGAGGTGTGGCTCGCCAACCAGACCTCCATGGGACGCAAGGTCGCCCTCAAAATCCTCTCTCCGGCTCTAACCTCTGATCAGGAGTTTGTTGACCGCTTTCTCAAGGAAATACAGACTGCCGCCAAGCTGGAACACCAGAACATCGTAACGGCGTTCGATGCCGGAGTTGACGGCAATATTTATTATCTCGCGATGTCGTACGTTGACGGTGTTCTTCTCGACGACCTCCTTACCACAGATAAGAGAATCCCGGAAAAAGAGGCGCTCCGAATTATCCGCAGCATCGCCGAAGCCCTCTGCTACGCATGGATTAAGTTCCAGATGCTTCACCGCGACATCAAGCCTGCGAATATCATGCTCGACAGTGACAGGACAGCCAAGCTGATGGACATGGGCATATCTAAAAGTCTTTCCGAGGAGAAAGGCCTCACAATGGCTGGCATAGTGGTTGGCACTCCCTACTACATGAGCCCGGAGCAGACACGAGGCGACTCAGACATGGATTGCCGCGCCGACATCTATTCTCTCGGGGCAACGCTCTATCATCTTGTCACAGGAGAAGTTCCCTACGATGCCCCAACGTCAATGGGAATCCTCACAAAACACATCACCGATCCGTTCCCGCCACCACAGAATAAAAATCCTGAGATATCGGATGCATGTGCCGTGCTCCTCGAAGTCATGATGGCGAAACGCCCGGAGGACCGCCCAACCGACTGGTCAGCCGCGATAGAGGATATTGACCTTGTTCTTTCCGGCAAATTCCCGAAGACAAAACGCCCCGCCGCTGGGGTGTCTCTTGTGATGCAGCAGATGACCAGCAGCCAGGCGCTCAGCCGCAGAAAAGTATTCAAACAGCCGCAGAAGGCGAAACTCACACACAAAGGGGAGAAGGCGGGAGCCGGGGATCATAGGGCAGACGGCGGAAGACAGGAGGCAAAGAGTTCGATGCCGACGATCATAACGGTTGCGGCAGTTCTTGTCCTCGCCGTAATTATCGGGGGTGTTGTGATAAACAATTCAAAGAAGGCCGCCACCGAAAAAGCCCGCATCGAACTGCTGGCGA
>CAIQLG010000132.1 GCA_903872565.1 uncultured Lentisphaerota bacterium
AGACAAAATGACGCAGTTGAAAGAGTGGCTCCAGAAAATCGAGGATGGATAAAAATCAGAGACTTCCTTAGCTTAATAAGCACCTGGAAATCTATGGTGACTGTGAGAGTAGCAAAGCGGCGTTCGATAAAGGCGTTGTCAGCCAATGGCATAAATGGACTTATAGAAAGCAAGAGAGGAAAATGTCGTATAAACGCTAAGGAAGTAAGGTTTTTTAGCCCAAGTATATTAAAATAGCTTTTTTACCAGCCCACTTTAAAATTTTATTCCCGCTACAAAATTAGACACCTAAATAATACTACTGGCATGTAAATCAATCTTGGTGCCTCTCGACCCCAGGCAGATTTATCCCTCGAAGATGCTTGCCTTTTACTGGTATTCCGCTTTTGACGATGATTTTAGCAAAAGCAGTCAGCTTTTCCACGGAAGGCTCGAGCAGCTGAGGCTTTTTCTTACTGTTTAGACCAAGCCATACATATTCCGGCCTTATATTGAGAATCCATCCTGAAAATACATCTATATCAAAGTCCATAAGAGGCTCAATGGTTACAACCTTTCTTGGATATTTCAGCGCCAGAAACTGCCGGTATCTTTCTGACGGTACCGGTGCCTTCGAAATCTTGTCATATCCCTCGTCCCTGTTGGTTTCAAGGGTGGTCAGTATAATTACATTTCCCGGGAGCTTTTCCAGAAAGGGTTCCAAGCAAGACGGGCTTTTGCTCTGCAGATAAAAGGTCTTTTGATTTTTTACGCTTTTATTGTGCTCCCTTATCGCTTCTATTATCTGATTCACATGGTCGGCTTCTGCAAAAGAAATATCCGCATTGCCACATACAAAGACAGTCCTAGCGCTGGGTATTGCCGATAGCCTTTCTGGATGAAAGTGTGGAGTGTAATCATAGCATTTCATGCAGTTGTGCATCTGACGCTTCGCCTGAAGCTGAAAACTCGTCACGCAGTATATGCAGTCGAACTTGCAACCCTTGAACGGGTTCCAAGTTGTGGCTTCTGCGTACATGTTAGATGGTTTTTGCATATTAAAAGTAAAATATTCCACAGTTGATGAAACATCAAGGAGAAAGGGGGAAGATAAATTCTGTAAAAAACGAAAAAGCAGAAGATTTTTGCTTTTCTGCAATTATATTACGCACCTTTTGGGGGATTGAAACGAACTGTATTATTCCCCAATTAAAAATAGTGTCATAAATGCGACATAAAAGCGTTTGATATTGTCACATGTTGAACTATGTTGTGATTGAAGCTTTATGGCTTATCGTGCTGGATTGCATTGAGTTGCAATGAATTATGATAAGCGGGGTTGAGAATCCCACTCTCTCCGCCAATCATAACTCATTGCGCAGCAATGAGTTACGATTAATTTCTCCTGCTATTGCTCGCCGTCTAAGATGAAAACAGCTTGTCGATTCCAGGCTCATTAACAATAAAACCCAGTGTCCTGTATGTATTTACCCTTTTCCTGTACATCTTCAGCGTTGTCGCGCAGAATGAATCGAGGTAGTCATATACTCTGATGTAATCTTTTTTTGCGTCAACCCTTTGAAGCCTGCCTACATACTGGATTAGCCTTCCCTTGAATGACATCGGCATTGACAGCACCAGTACATCAAGAAACGGCAGATCGAATCCTTCTCCTATCAAAGATGCCGTGGCAATTATACAGCATGGTGTTCCGGAACTTCTGCATTCTATTATCTGTAATATCGCCAGTTTTCTCTCCTTTGGGCTCATCTCTCCGTCTATACGGAATATTCTGGCATTCCGATCGTTTTCAACCTTCAATAATCCATTTAGTTTTTCAACCAGCTGTTCAATATGCGTTTTCCTGTCAGTCAGGACAAGGGGATAATGGCCCGATTTCAATTCCAAGACTATGTCTTTTGCAATAATTTCGTTCCTTTCCAGATGTCCTGTCAGATATTCTGCAAGAATATGGTAGGGCGGATTTTCTCCTATGCTTTCAGGCAACCTGATATTTGTTTCCCTTACGACAGCCTCTTTCCTGATGGCAACATTTAAGTCGGAGTGCTGTATTTCATATCTTGCGGGACCGCACTGTTGGAATAGAATCTTTTCAAGCCCATCCTTCCTATATGGGGTGGCAGTCAGCCCCAGGATATACCTTGCCGAAAATTGCTTCATCACGCTTTCGAAAGATGCCGCCGGAATATGATGGCATTCATCTACGATTATCTGAGTATATTTTCCTGCAATCTCTTCAAGCGCATCATACCTTACGAGCGATTGAATCATTGCAATGTCAATCTTCCCTGTAAGCTTTGATTTTGCACCCGAGTTGATTCCTATCATCTTCCTGTCTATTCCAATAAACTCGTTCATCCTGTCACGCCATTGTTCAACAAGCGGCTGGCGATGGACGATAATCAAGGTTGAAACTTTCCTTTCTGCGATAAGGGCGCATCCTATGACTGTTTTCCCTGAGCCCGGCGGGGATACAAGAATTCCGTAGTCATGCTTTTTGATTTCATACAGCGCTTCCTTCTGCAAATCCGTGAGCTTTCCTACAAACTCAGATGAAATCTTTCTTCTCCTCGGACGTTCATCCCTTGTGGCGACCTCTGCACCGGCCTTTTCGAGGATAGCGATAACTTTGTCCAGCGTACCTCTTGGCATAAGAAGGGAATCCGGCCTGACCTCTCCTGAAAAGATGAATCTCGGGTGCGGATATGTTGTCATCCTCATACGCTGAAGTTCATAAAATTTCGGATTGGGGAAAGTTGCAGCCCTTTTAAGTGCCATAACAAGTTTTGACGGCAGGCCAGTCAGAGGAATTGACAAATGGGAGCTAATCGTTATTTCGACCGGATATTCGAAGCTTACAGGTTTTACCTTCTCGTTTTCATATTCGATTATCCTTTCGTCAGATCTCAAGGAGAAGTCTCTTTCATCCTTGACGCGTGATAAACCGGGGAAATATTTTCTATTAAGACAATCCAAGTCCAAGGCGGAAAGGCATCTTATCTTAGAAAGAAATGCCCACTGATCCTCACGAGTCAGAAGCTTGTCATCAAGGAAAACAGTATTGCTGTCTTCTCGTGGATGCTTCTGCAGTGGCAGGGCAATCAGGTTTCCAAATCCACCTTTAGGCATGTAATCCTGGTTCGGAAAGAACCGATCATAGGATCTCAGGGATATGTTGTGTCTTAACTCAGTGCTTTTTGTCAATATTATTGTTCCGAGCATTCTGGCGGCTCTCGCAGGAACTGGTTCCGAGAAGAATATCCATGCGTGTGCGCCTTTGCCAGAGCGCGAGCGCTCAATGCCGACATCAACCCCCATGCTTTCGGCAACAGACTTATAAGTCACGACGTCCTCCGGCCAGTTCTCTCCGTCGAAGTCGCAGGCAATGAAAGCACAGGTGTCATCTTCCCTGATTGCATATGTCCCTATTGTCTGATATCCTCTCAGGTGAGAATCTACGGCTGTTGAGTCAAGACTCATAAACCTCTGGTTCTGACAGGCTGAACATTTTATCTTGGGTTTTCCGCACACGCCATGCTTCCACTCATTACTACATGCCGGAGAATAGCCTTTCCTGTTTTGTTTCAGGTTTTCCCATAGTTTCGGATATACATTCTCTCGGCATCTGAAAAGTCTCAGGAACAGTTGGATCTTTTCTACTGGGCTATGTGGGATCTTGTCGGTGATGGGCAATCCATATTTTTGCTCTGCAGTTTTAGTCTCCTCCTGGAGTTTCAACAGGGTGAGCCTGCTTCGAACTGTGCGTGACTCCTCCTCGAGTTTCCTGAGCCATTCTTCAAGAGATTTTATTTCTTCAGAGCTCATTGTCACAGGTTGAAATAGCGCTTCAGTATTTTCAGTTCGTCAGAGAGCTTGAATGTCTTGCTGGAAATGGCATTGCCGATCGACTTTTCCTCTCCAGCGGTCAATCTGGACATTTCCTCGAGGAAAGCCCGGAAATCCTTTCTGATTGAATCCTTCAAGACAATATTCGTATCATCTGGCAGTATGCCTGAGAGCCTGAATACATCATTCCTGTGTTTTTTGATATCGGCCTCGTCAATTATTGCTCCTTTCCCCTTTCTCTGCGACAGCTCCAAATATGCCTTCGCCTTGAGCGGAATTATGGTTGTCGGTGGAATGCAGGGGATATTCACTATCTCCTGCTTTGAATCAAGGATGAATCCATAGTAATCGTCATCCAGCAGGATCGCCGAAAGACTTGAGATTTCCTCCTCGGCGGGGATTGGAATCAGATGCTGGTCTTTGGGAACTGAGACAATATCGGGATTTCTCGAAAATATCTCTATCATGGCAGGGAATGATTCATCCTCCGGCTTGTCGAATCGGTAAAATATCCGTTTGCCCGAACTCTTGTGCTTATTGTTGTAGCCTCCCTCCCGTATGAAATCCCAGAATCTGCTGAAGAACTTCCTGCTGCGGACTTCAAGGATAAGGACGATGTCGAGATCCTTGGTTATCCTGAATCCGCGTCCGACACGGTTCATGCACAACTCGCAGGCGGTGCCTCCGATAAGCACATAGTCATTTTCGAATCCCTTGAAATGTTCGGCAAACTTATCCAGTCCTCTTACCATTTTAAATCCTCCAAAATTTTATCAAGCGAAGCCTGGACGCGTTCATCTGCATCCTCCTTGAATATTAGATACGCTGACAGTCTGTCAATGACACCGTTTTCCGCAAGCATGGCGGGATTTCCGCGCCAGACTTCTATTGACAGGGAATCCTCGTCCGGATTGGGGATTTCAGTCAAATCCCAGTTTATGGAGACATCCTTCCATGTCTTTTGAGAAACGGCATAGGTTTCATATTCATTGTCGGCTATCATCGAATAATGCGCCAAAGCAGTCATGCCGGATTTGAAGAACATCGCATCTGGAGCCCGTGTTAATTTAACCTGGTGCTTGTGCCAGATTGGATTTTTCAAATAAGGCAGAGCCTTCTCCCATAGATCTCTTCCCTTCGCAATAAAATGGAAGTTCTTGTTCCGTCCCTTGAAGCCGGTTTCACATAGCCTCAGTTCTTGCATCTCAAATATCGCGTTGAAGACGGTCATCTTGTCAAAGGAAAACAAATCAGACAGCTCTGTAAGTGTAAGGTCATCCAAGTTTTTTCTCTGAAGATGATAGAGGAGCAGGGACTGCGCGGCAATGGAGAGTTTTTCGGCGGTAACAGCCCTGTTTATTTTAGCCATGCCGAACTCTTTCAGATCAATCATCATAAACGGTATGAACATCTGCCATCCGGGAATGATGAACGCAATTCCGTGATGGATCATCCGGTTGCGGTTATATGCCGCCATCGCTTCCCTCTGGAACACAAAGACTGTTTCCTTTCCAGCCGTTTCCCTTATCAAGTCCCTGTGCTTGCCCAGCTGTGCCGTAGTGCTTTTATTTTTCTTATTCGAAAGTGCAAGAATGAAGGCCTGCTTGAGGAATACCGCCTCATGGAAATCGTATAGGCCAAGAAAAAATCTTGGAAACTTCTTGCGGACGGTATCCTGAACAGTGATAATTTCCAAAGGCCCACCTGCGATTTCATTGAAATATTTTTTTGTCTCTTCAAGCAGTTTCATAGAGAATTCCCATGTTTATCTATTCCATTCTGCAAATTATACTACGCATATTATATTTTGCAAGTCAATATATAACAATCAAAGGGATAGCATGGGAATTTCTTTTCAAAACAATCCTTACAGTTTCCGCCACCCTTTTTCCGAGAGATTTGTCGCAGACGGCCAGATTGCCCCGCACCTCGTCCATGAGCAGAATTTTTCTGCCTGTCCTATCCATCCGACCTTTGAATATTCTGTTCTCCTAATCAGAGTTGCTTTCGGAGTCGCTGTTGATTCCGACGCCGATACCGATTATCTTCCAGTAAAGACTGAGTGATTACTATACAAAATATTATGTCATAAATTCGACACAAAACCGTTTGATGTCGTCACATGTTGGGCTATGTTGTGATTGAGGCTTTATGGCTTATCGTGCTGGATTGCATTGATTTGCAATGATTTATGCATTGTGCGGTTGAGAATCCCGCCCTCTCCGCCAGTTATTTATAAGTGTTTTAATTGTAGATATTCAGTAAACTATGTATCACCTGAATCCGTGGCGGCCTTTTTCTCCGTCACTTATTCTTTCATTATCACTTTTTAAACATATCCCGAAATGGCATTCCTACATCCCGACGAACCATTTCCGATGTTTCTTCCCTTGTTTTCCTCACTTCTCGGATTCTGGTTTTTCCGTGCATTGCGGTCTTGCGCCTGCCGGCAGCGGGGGCGCATCAACTCCAGCTCTCGGAAGCGTTCCCTCAAGTTCCTGTTTCCAATGGGCGACTTCTCCGGAAGGACCGTAGCAGTAAATCATTTTCGCGCGAGTCTTTCCGACATTGGTCATCTGGTGGAACACCCTTGTAGGTATATAGACCGCCTGTCCCGACTTCATGACAATTCTCTCAGTTCCAATGCACATTTCCGCCTCTCCCTCGAGAAGGAAATAAACTTCCTCCTGTTCCTGATTGTGCCAGGGAACCTGTCCCCCGTCCGGCTCAAGCGTCACAAAACCTATTGCGAAGTTTGCAGCTTTCACCGGTGAAACTCCTCCGACGATATTCTGAGTCCTTCTCCTGGCAGGATAAGTTCTGCCTGCAATGTTCGCCAAATCGACCATGTTCATAAGCAAATCCTTTCTCTATGCGGAGATAATCGTCCGATTTAAAATTTCTTGTCCTTTTTCACATGGACTATCAGAACCGTGCAATCTTCAATGACATCATATTCATGCTGTAGGATGGCATCAAATTGAATCGCATCACCTGCGGATAGCAAATGTTTCTCATGAGGAAGGACGGCCATCACCTTCCCGGAAAGGACCCAGCACAGTTCATAGTCGTCCTTGTGTATTTCCGGTCGTGATGTTTTGCCTCCCGTTCTGGCAGTCCCCCAGAGACATCGTACATTTCCATAGGCAATTTCCCTGAAACTGAAACCATTGGACATGTGCGAGGTGGCTTTTTTCATGTGTGCCGACCTTGATTCTGCAAGCCGCAGGAGATCTGATGGATTCAGTCCGAATACACGCCCGAGCTTATAGATGGTCTCAAGTTCCGCTGAACAGCGGTTCCTCTCAAGTTTTGAAATGACTGCGGCGGAAACGCCGGAACGTCCGGACACATCCGAAATATTTAATCCCTCATTCTTCCTGAGTTCTCTCAGCACCGAGAAATCATACATCCTGTTAATCTTGTTTTTCATCATGCAAAAAATGTCTTAATTTTTCATTTTGTTGGTTGAAATATATTTCTTTGACAATATATTTCAAGCAGTTTTTTATAAAATTGAGTAAAAATCCACGCCCAAAGGACGTGGCTTTGCCTTGGCCACCCAAAGGGCGGCTTGTGGCTTGCCCCCAGAGGAGGCAAGCTTGAAACTGTTCCCACAGTTTCATCGTTACTTTAGGTTTAAATGCATTTGTTGTTCC
>CAIQLG010000133.1 GCA_903872565.1 uncultured Lentisphaerota bacterium
CAAGCCTTTCATCCAAGAGGTGTCACGGTTGCGCCCCAGTGTTCATCCCGGCATTTACCCCCAAGCCCGTGACGTGGATGGAACCCTGTACAGCCTGGCGTATGGCAGATACCTCAAGGACACCTCCGGCATCCGGGATTGGGATCGCGAGTATTGGCAACGTCTGAACTGGTACCGCTACGCCGTGCTCATGCAGGTGTCGCGCGACAATGGCCGCACCTGGACCTTCGCCGGCGTGCCGGTGGACGGGTCGGACTATGAGCCACGGGTGGAAGTGCCTCCTGACGGCAGGGAAGACATCGAAGATTCGTTTGTAATCAATACCGGCAATCAAATCAAGGCCGGCTATAAGGGGCGGGTGGACTTCTGGCCGGGCGACGGCTTCAGCGAACCCTCCATGGTGATCTTCCCGGACGACGAAATGCTCTGCGCCCTGCGCACGGGCCACGCTAAGCCGCTGTACTGCGTCCGCAGTTACGACCGGGGCCGCACCTGGACCCGGGCAGAATTCTTGTCACCAAGGTATATTCAGCCTATCTGCGGGGTGGCTCCCACGTTGGTGCTGCTCAAGAACGGCATCTTAGCACTATGTACCGGCCGGCCCGACTGCACGGTCCATTTCTCGAAGGACCGTGGCCACACCTGGTTCCTGAGCGAAACATTATTCGCCACCATCGGGATTAGCTGGGACGGGATTTATTCGGCGAGTTGGTGCAACAACCGCATGATCGCGGTGGACGACAACACGCTGCTCTATGTGCATGATGCCACGCGCCCTGACCCCTCCGCGCCCAACGCCTGGTTGCGGCGTGCCGGACATGGACTCATCATTGCGCGAAGAATACAGGTAAATGTCTGAGGACATGGAAGAGACGATGAAAAACATCAATCTTATGAAGCGGGCTTTTATTGGGGCGCTGCCGGTTTTTGCGCTGGTTCTGTTTCTTTGTCTTCAAGCCGGATGCTCGGCGATTCGATCATTCCCTGCCTGGCGTGGAGAACTGGTTCTGGTGGACCAGAGCAAGAGCCTGGCACCGATCATCGTGTTCAAGGACGCTCCGCCAATTACCCGGAAGGCGGCCGACGAACTGGCCGCCTATATCGAGAAGGTCGGCGGTGTAAAACCCAATGTCATCGAAGGCCTGCCCGATCCTGTACCGGAGCGCGCGATCTGGGTTGGATTTCAGCCCAAGCTCAAGGAACTCTTCCCGAAAACAGATTTTGATTTCAAGAACCCGGAAGAAATTCTGATCGCCTGCGATGGCCGGAACCTGGTCATCGCAGGGCGCGACCGCTGGGATCCCCAACACATGGTGGTGAAGGGTCGCTGGGACCAGCCGATCAAGGGCTGGCAACAGGAATACGGCACAGTCAACGCGGTGTACACCTTCATTCAGGATTATCTTGACGTGCGCTGGCTCTGGCCGGGTGAGACGGGCGAGGACATTATCCGGAAGGAAACGATCGCCTTCGCACCGTTTGAATATCGCTACAATCCCAAGATCCGATTGAGGTACAGTATTTTACTCTGGGCAACGCCGACGGACCCCCGAGGTGCCGTTTCTGCAGACTGGTCGCGCTTGCAGCGCATGCTGTTAGACTCGGCAAACTGTTCGTACAGGATTTATGCCCCCGATGGTCACTGGAGTTTGGATTGGAAACTTCACGAGACGCACCCGGAATATTTCGCTCTACAACCCGACGGCACCCGTGGCTGGCCGGGCTATGTCAAGCTGTGCAAGTCCAACCCGGCAGTCTGGGATCGGTGGCTGGAGGACGTGGGGGAGCAGCTCAAAGAGGATCCTACCCGTACCCTGTTTCGGGGGGGGGTCGCGGACGGCTGTCTTGCCGGATATTGTGTCTGCCCGAACTGCAAGGCCTGGGATGTGCCAGAGGCGGAAAAGCGCTTCCTGGTCTGGAACGGGCATTCTGAGAACTACGTGGCTCTGAGCGACCGACAGGTGCGGTTCGCCAACCAGTTGGCCCGCAAGTTGCGGGAACGCTACCCGGACAAGGACTACAAAGTGATCATGCTCTCCTATGGTCCTAGCAATCCGGCACCACTCAAGAACAAGCCGGACGACAACGTTATCGTTTCGCATTGCACAAACTGGTTCGCAGAAATGAGTGACAAGGATCCCCGTTCGTTCGTAGGCACAACGTGGTCGCAGGAATTCGCCGACTGGGCGGCGACCGGCGCGGATCTGTGGTGGCGCCCCAACATGGGCGGTGCTGGCGGCTACAGCTATGGTCTTCCCGATGTGCCTTTTGGACGGGTCATGGAAAGCTTGCGCCATGTCGTAAAGAACAATTGCACCGGGCTATGCCTCGCAGTCTTCGACAATGCCTGGCCGACGCAGGGGCCGCTATATTACCTGCTGGCCCATCTGGCATGGAACCCGAACCAGGACGGCTACAAGATTCTCGAAGATTATTACCGGCGCGGATTCGGGCCGGCCGCCGGGCAGTTGAAGGCATACTGGACCTTGCTGGAGGAAACGCGCAACCGGAAGGTCGATGGCAATTTACCATTTGGGAAAGCCTATGACGAGGAATTTTTCAAGGGGGCCGCCAACTTGCTGGACGAGGCGGATGTCGTGCTGTCTAAGGAGCCGGAAATCTACCGGAAGAGGGTGGCGCATGTGCGTGCCGGACTTGGCTTCACGCGTCTTATGGTCGAGACGATGGAGTTGAAAGAGCAGTATGAGAAAAGCAAGAAGCAGGACACCAAGATAGCCGACAGGTTGCGTGAGAACATGAAGAAGTTAAAAGATATTATTCAGGCGCAACCCACGAATTATATGGGGGTAAGCGCTGGTATACAGCAGAACTTTTTGGACCCGGATAAGCTGTGATTGGAGCAAGTATTCAACAAGCTAAAAAGGCGAGGCGGCGGATCTTTCTCGTAAAAAACTTGAAATAAAAAACTCGTAGTCAGTAGGCAACAAGAGCATGATATATTCATGAGGAAAAACATATGAGACTTCTATCAAATGAGAATGAGGGTAGGATGAAATATAATTTTGCGTTGATGCTTGGCGTATTTTTGTTGCTTCTTGTCGGCTGTCATACTCCGATAGGCGATGTGGGGCAGAAAACTGCATGGAAGCTTCATTTCAGCGATGACTTTAACCGGTCTGACATAGGAGGTGAATGGAAAGTGTGCCAAGGCGACTGGTCGGTAAAGAACGGCTCGCTACAGGGCAGCGGGTGCATTATTTCCACCCGCGGATTCCCTGACGATTCATGGGGGTTCACCCGCCTTGAGTATGAGGTTGAAACCGATGCCAATACGAAGCTTGGCTTCTCTGGGCTCGGAGCTCTTATCCATGCCCGCCCCCCTGAGAAATTCTCTCAAAACCCCTGGGCGGGCGGATACCTTTTCAAGTTTGGCGACTCCACCAACACAAGCAATAAGATATGGCGGGATGGCAAGGAAATCGCAACCGACTTGAACATGGGAACACTGATTGGCACCGACAATGTCCACCGGATTATTCTGGAGAATGACCAGGGGAACCTACGCTTTATTGTAGATGATAAACTGATCATGGAATGCAAGGATAACTCGCCTTTCTTTGCTGGTAAAGATTACAACCGTGTCGGATTCTATTTTGAAAACAATGCCAAGGTGCGCAATGTGAAAGTGTATATCAAACGCATGGACGACAGGGATATGTTCCTCTAAAAATAAAAAACTGGGATTGAAATCATTTCAAGAACGCTGAAAAGATAGGCAATAATATCAAAATTTTAAACCGCACATAGTAAAATTTACTTGAGAAAATTATCTTGTGTAACATACATGAATGGGAATACAATATGAAAAACAGTACAGACAACTGCAGCAGTGATACGAAACCTATTTGTCCCTGGGATGTCGACAGAAAGACTGTTCCTATTTGCAATGAGATCAATGTCGTTGCCGGATTGTATCCCGGGCGCAGCATGGAGATATCGCCGGTACACAGGATCTGCGCCAAGTTTATGCGTTTTAAAATCATCCTTTTGCTTGCCATGGCTATACCGACGGCCCCTGCGTTTGCTGAGGATGCCCCGTCCAAGGCTGATGCCATTGAGTTGAAAGCCTGCGGGGTGCCGGACAGCAATGCTACCGGAGTTAACGGCGAGACCAGCATGAGCACTGTCAGGGCGTTCCAGAAACTTCATCCCGACATCAGGCTTGTCTGCCCCACCGG
>CAIQLG010000134.1 GCA_903872565.1 uncultured Lentisphaerota bacterium
ATTACACTTAAAGTGCAATTAAAAAGCGAAGCAGGGGCTTCGCCCTCCAAAGATTCGCTTCGCTCATCAATAAATCATTTGAATCCTGGAAAATCAATCATTTCTTCGATTCATAACGTTTAAAATTTGCCACGCCTGTCTAGGCGTTGGCAAAATTTTTCTGGTTCGGCTTTCATTTCTTATTTGTTTCCATAAGTACAAAGTCTACAAGTTCTTTAAGATTATCGTAATAATCTTTTGATTTGCATTCCATTTTAGAAGCTAACTTGTTGAGATCCTTTTGGCATTTTTCCAATATCTCAATTCTTTTTGGATCGAGTCTTCCTTTTGATTTAAGAAAAGAGCTTATACATCCGGAAATATCTGCATCAAGCATTACCAGGTCGACTCCATTTATCTCTTCACCTCGACACTCAGGCGGGAATAATACTTGTTTATGCTCGTTCCGGAGTTGTTCAATTTTATTCATATTTATCTGTGCCGAACGTTAAAATTTGCCACGCCTGTCTAGGCGTTGGCAAAATATTCTGGTTAGAGTTAATTCATTATATATCATCATCCGGGGAGATGTCATAACCACATTTTGTACAGTATCTGTTAAAATCTCTATAAAGAAAAGCCTGACATTTTGGACATTTTCGGAATAATACATACAATACTGGCATAAATCCAATTAAAACGATAAATAGCTGTAGTGTTCTAAATATGAAACTTTCATTTTCAAGACTAAATTGTCTTAAAATATATGATAGCGATAGAATTATTGCCAAAGAGCATGGAATGCTAATAAATTTGCATAAATCAAGATTGCGACGTTTCATTTTATTTCTCTAACAGTTAATTAGTATCAAGTCGCGGGGAAAACATCAAGTCGGCTTTTCCGGATTTGAGCCCCCGTTTTGTTTTATTTTTTCTTCAATATTTGAAATATATCAGGTTTTCTCGAGAATTCAAGAATGATATTGGAAATACCATATTTCCCTATGGATATGATGAAATAATTGACTGAATTAGGGATTGGAATGAATAATTTATGATAAATGATTGTTAAAACGAGATGTAATGGTTGACTTGATGTATAACAATGTTATAATCAAGTCATGAAAACATCAAGTCATGAAAAAGTATTTTGGCATCCTAAGTGGTCTTCTGATCTTAAAGATGACCCCTTGCTTGGTTCTGAAGAGAAGTCCAAGTTTCAGAATGCGATCATCAAGTATCTGTCGTATCTCAAGAAAAACTCATGTAAGGCTTGTTTTGAATCAGCCAAGTCATATTTGGCGACTCTTGTTGGGGCTGGAGTAGAAATTGAGTCAGAACGGATGGGGTTGCGGTGGTTCTTTTCAAGCGCAATGAAGCACGATAATGAGTCTGCTCAGTCGAAAAATGTCCAGGGGATTGAGAATACGGCAGGTCGTATTGATCCTGAAAAAGCGGATCAGGGAGAAACGGAATGGGAGAAGCGTCTTGTCGAGAGATTGCGAGTTGGACAATATAAATGGCGGACAGAGCAGACCTATCGTGAATGGATGTGGCGTTTTTTCGACTGGTTTGGGCGAGATCCTCTATCAGCGGAAACGGAAGACGTGAAGAAATTTCTGAGCTGGCTTGCGGTGAAGCGGGGAGTTTCGGCTTCCACCCAGCGGCAGGCATTGAATGCGCTCGTCTTTTTCTTCCGCAAGGTTATAGGGAATGAGCCAGGCGACTTAGGTGGCTATAGTCCATCCAAGAGAGGTGCAAAGTTTCCGACAGTTCTTACAAAGAATGAATGCAAACTGCTGTTTGCCAACTTGGATGGGACGGCATCGCTTATGGGGCGTCTGATGTATGGAGCTGGTCTCCGGGTGATGGAGCTATTGCGTCTGCGGGTTCAGGATTTGGATTTTGGAAGGGGAATTTTGATTGTGCGAGAAGGCAAGGGCGGCAAGGATCGTCCTACTGTTCTGCCGGAAGGTCTTCGCAAGGAGTTGGCTGAGCATCTTGAAACAGTACATCTGCTGTTTGGCAAGGACCGTTCGGAAAATGTGGCGGGTGTCTGGCTGCCGCCATCTGTCGAGCATAAGATGCCAAGTGCCGGCAAGGAATGGAACTGGCAATGGGTATTTCCATCACGCCAGCTTTCCGTGGATCCGCGTTCTGGTCTGATGCGTCGGCACCATGTGTTAGAAGGAGCGTTCCAGGAACAGATACGCAAGGCGGCCATTGGTGCGAATATCCCGAAGCGTGTGACGCCTCATGCCTTGCGGCATTCTTTCGCGACGCATCTGCTGGAGGGAGGCAGTGATATCCGGACGGTGCAGGAGCTTCTTGGGCACAGCGATGTGGCGACCACGATGATCTACACTCATATTATGAATAAGCCGGGGTTGAATGTGAAAAGCCCCCTTGACAGTATCTAAAAGAATCTAGTTGAATATCCAATATCCAACACGGAATATCCAATTATCAAGTGTTAAGAATTCTTTGACTACATAATTTGAGTGGGGGAGGGGGAGACTATAACCGCCACCGTGTTTTTCGCGGTAAAATATTTTTTCATAACCCGGGCGACTTCCGCGTCGGTGATTTCCGAATATAGTTTTTCGAGATCGCTGATTCTCTGGAATCCGGTACCGAAATATTCGTTTATGACGGAGCCTTCTATCATTGTCGCCGGGTTTCCCCTGATTTCAGATATGTCTCTTTCCATTCCTGATTTTGCGGAGATGAATTCTTTCCTGTCAAGGCCATTGCGGGCCAGATCCAACCTGAGTTTGTGGAGCATGCCGAGTGCTTTTTCCGCCTGTTCCGGCTTTGTCCCCGTGTAGAATGCAGCATATCCGGGATGTATTCCGGTGAAGAGCGACAGCCCGGTGTAGTATGCGAGCCCGGCATCCATACGTATTTTTTTGAAAAGGCTGGAGTTCATCGCATTGAGCGCCTTCGATACGAAGTTCAATACCGGGGTGTCTCCGGAGCAGAAGTCGGATGTCGGGAACCCGAGAAATACGACCGCCTGTTCTTTTTTCAGGAACTTGCTTTTGAACGACGCATTTTTGTTGAAATCCGGAATCCCGGGTGTTTTCCCAGAGTCTGATTTTTTCCATTTGATACGTGATGAGAGCGCGGAGATTTTTGCGAGAACGCTTTTCTTGTCGAAGTCGCCGGCGATTCCGATCACCGCCTTTTCAGAGTTCAGACAGTTGTTGAGATAGAATTTTTTGATGTCGCTGTTTGTTAATTTCCTTATTTTTTGTTCATCGGCGGGCAGTTGTCTGCCATATGGATGGTTCTTGTATATCTCCCTTCTAAAAAGGTTTTCAGCGGCGCTTCTCGGCGACAGTTTCCGGCTCTCTATTATCCCGATGAGGTTTTCCTGTTCACGGATGAACTTGTCTTCGGCGAATGCCGGATTCCCTATGATATCGAAAAGGGTTTCCAGTGCGATGTCGCGGGTTCCGGAGTGGAAGCTCATTGAAATCCCAAGATAGTTGAGAGTGGAAGATATGTTGATGTCAATTGCGTTGTCGTCGAGAAGTGAGTCAAGCTTGCTTTCCACCATCGACTTGGTTCCCGTGTCTAAAAGCTCGGCACCAAGGACAGATGCGCCGGAGTCATTCTCGTTTTCATAAAATGCTCCTCCTGGGAGCAGCACGCAGAAATCATTGAGAGGAACGGACGAGTCTGGCAGAAGGATAACTCTGATGCCGTTGTCGAGGACTATTTTTTCCAGTGTGCCGTTCGCCATTGATTTGCCGCCCCGAGTTTTTTTCGCCACCGCTGTTGTGCATTCCGGCGAGACGCTTACGATTGTGCAGTTTTCGTTGGTCAGGTATTTGCATGCGACGCGGCAGACATCGTCGGGCGTTACTGCACGGATGTTCTCGAAATATTTTTCCACATAGTCCGGGTTGTCGAAGTTCAGGACTGAATTTCCTATGACCGAGGCCATATGCTGGCTGGATCTGGACTGTCTGTAGAAGTCTGTGAATATAAATTTGACACATCGTTCGATCTCGTCTTTCATGAGTGGAGACTTGTTCTTTATTGATGCGAGCTCCATGAAAAGTTTTTCCTGCAGTTGTTCGGCCTTGTGCGGCCCGCACGTAGCGGAGATCGCGAAGAGTCCACAGAAATACTGGCTGTAATTGCTTGAATTCACGTTGATTGCAAGTTTAAGTTCATTCTCGAGGCGGGCGACGAGCCTGGAACTTCTGTTCATCCCGAGAGCCATCGAAAGGATGTCGAGCGCGGGGATGTCCGGGTGGGAAGCCACCGGGACGTGATATGCCAGCTCGAGGCGGGAGAGCGGATCATTGAATGTAAGCTCCGACCTTTTCAATACGCAGTGCTGCTGTTCATTCAGGATTGCGGTCTCACAGATGGTGCCTCTCTTCCATTGCCCGAATTTTTCCTGTGCGAGGGAAAACGCCTTTTCAGGAGCGATGTTCCCGCATATTACGAGGAAGGATCTTTCTGGGGAGTAGCGCCTGTTGAAATAGTCGAGCATCATATTTCTGTCAACATTCTGTATCTTGTCGGCATATCCTATGATAGGGTGCCTCGCCGGATGCCTGGAGAACGCCGAAAGCCACATCTGTTCCATCGCATAGTAGCCAGGGTTGTCGGAATAGCTCGCCCTTTCCCTCATGATAATGTCTTTTTCATTCTTGAACGTTTTTTCCGGGAAGAGCGGCGAAGTGACGGCGTTTCCGATTATGTCGAAAGCCGTATCGGCCGCCTTTGAGAGAATGTCTATGTAGTACACGGTCTGGCCGTGTCCGGTGTACGCGTTTATCCTTCCTCCATTTTCGATGGAAACTTCCGCAATCCTGTTTTTCGGATATTTTTCAGATCCGTTGAAAATCATATGCTCGAGGAAATGCGAGAGCCCCGAGCCGAGATATTCCCCCTCGTGAATTGATCCTGTCTTCACCCATAGCTGGACGGTGAATGTGTTTGTGCGCAAGCTTTCGGAAAAGAACACGCGCAACCCGTTGTCTAGGATTCGAGTCATCACACTGGAGGGGGGGATAGCGTTGTACAACTTATTTATTCCTGTCATGCTATTATCGGGGGGGGGGAGAGATCTTTTCTGTTTGTCCCTGCACCGGAAATTGTGACCGTGGCAGAGAAGTCGTTGTCAATGTCGAGTCCGTCCCTGAAATCGTCGAGGGAGTCTGAATCGCTTTTCCCCAGCAGGCCTTTGTCAACGAGGCTAAACACGATTTCCCCGATTGAAAGACTGTCCTTTATTCCCCAGTCCCTGAACACCTCTCCCGCAAGTGGGCCAAACTGTCCAGCAGCGTAAACCTTTATCCCTTCGAGAAGTTCCTTGCCTGTGACGTGCCTGTTGTCCGGCTGGGTCCTGTTGAACATTCCGGCAGCATATACAACCGCGTCGCTGATGAATTCATAGGCCTCGGAGGAGAATCGCCCGTCCTTGTTCCTGATATCATTTACTTTTTCCCAGAAAACTCTGTCTTTCATTTTGAGCCACCGTAAATTATTTTTGAGGTATGTATATGGTTTGTCCTGTCTTCAGGAAATCCTTCGTCATCTTGTTCGCTTTTTTTATTTCGTCCACTGAGACACCGTAGGCCTGTGCTATTGCCAGAAGTGTGGCTCCAGGCTGCACCTTGTATTCGGCAAATTTTCCTTTGCCCGCGGGGCCGGACTGGGCTGGAGCAGTCGAATTGACAGAATTTGCGACCTTGGACATTTCGGTGCCGACCTGTTTTATCATTCCGTCCATTGCGGCCTGGCGTTCTTTCTTCTCGCCAAGGAAGGCTTGCTTAAGTTCGGCGATATCGTCTTCCAGTGCTTTGTTTCTCTGCGCGAGCGAGCTGATCTGCTGGTTCATCTGGCTCATCTGCCTAACTGTGTCAGCCATTGAATCCTGGGTTGAGTTCACCTTGGTTGCAAGTTCAGCTATGTTTGCCTCCTGCGTGCGTATCATTTCAAACTGCTGTTTCTGATAGAGTGCCCCCTTGTCCGGAGAGTCGTTCATCATCGATTCACAGCCGCAAAGAATGAAAGCCGCAATAATAAGCGAAGAAACGGACATTACAAATTTACGAACCATAATATATTGCCTCCTTAAAGTATCTTTATTTCAATATTATGAATCCTGAATCTGAAAAATCAAATCAATTGGTACCAAATCTTCAGTTTCAGGTAATGCGTCTTTTCCGGCAAATGACCTTTTTGGAGGGAGCGCTCCGTCACGTCCGCCTAAGGCCACGACAGAGCGTGGCCCTCCACCGCCAAAAACTGACGCATAACAATTTCAGTGCATGGGCAGGCGCACTACTTGATTTATTCGGATAAATCATCGAGGCAAGGATTTTTCGAACCAGAGTTCGAGAACAAGCATAGACCATAGTATGTAGCTGTTATCTTCTTCGGAGTTCTGGTGGGACTCAATGAGATGCGCGAGCCTTGTCCTGTCAAGATACCCCTTCTTCACGGCAAGACCATCGAGGAGACGTTCCTTTACGATCACAGCCCATTCCTCCCGGAACCAGCGGCAGAGCGGAACACCGAACCCGAGTTTTTCCCTACCAATTATCCCGGCCGGGATCAGATCGCTAAAAGCGTCCTTCAGTATGCGCTTCCTGACTTTTCCAGACTGTTTGAATTCGAAAGGAAGAGACGCCGCGAATTCCGCAACCCTGTAATCCATGAAAGGGCTCCTGAGCTCCAGCGAACATGCCATAGAGGCTATGTCAATCTTGGCCAGGATGTCGCCGGGAAGGTAGCTGTGAATGTCAATTTCGGAAATTTTTTCCACAGGATTATGCGCGGAAGACGCATCATAAAGAGCACGTATAAAATCTTCCGAGTCTTCAAGTTCCGCCCCACTCATTTCGCAGCCATACACGGATCGTTTCGCGTCCTCGGCAAATCTGCTTATTATGCCGAAATATCTTCTTTCAGTCGGCATTGACAGCGCCTTCAGTATCCTTCTGGCCTTTCCGGAAAACGACCTTTCGGCACGCCCCGAGGGAAAGAACTTCATCAGGATGGCACATATTTTCTCTCTGACAGCACAGGGAAGGATGTCCGCGCAACCAGCAAATTTCATCACCAGGTAGCGATAGTACCCCGCGAAAAGCTCGTCGGCACCATCTCCGCTCAATGCCACGGTCACATTCTCCCTTGTAAACTTGCTGAGAAGATACGTGGGAAGCATAGAGGAGTCAGAATAAGGCTCGCCATAGTGCCGGACAAGTTTTTCGAGCGCGGAGAAATCCGCAGGCTCGACTATTCTTTCGTGATGATCCGTGCCAAACTTCTCAGCCACAATGCGTGCAAACTCAGTCTCGTCATACATTTTTTCCGAGAATCCTATAGTGAAAGTTTTTACAGGGCAATCGGAAATTCCCGACATGACACCGGTTATAACCGTGGAATCTACGCCGCCGGAGAGAAACGCGCCCAGCGGAACATCGGAAATCATCCGTAATTTAACTGCATCGTCGAGAAGACGCCTGAGCTCGGACTTCGCGACTGCATAGTCTAGCGACGATTTCGCGGCAAAGGACAGATTCCAATATCGCCTCTGCGAGATCTGCCCTCCGTCAAGCGAAATCTCCATTGTGTGGCCGGGAAGCAGTTTGAAGACATCCTTGTAGATCGTTCCGGGGGCGGGAACATACTGCATTGAAAAATAGTCGTGCAAGGCCTGCAGGTTGAGTTCCCGAGGAAAACCGGAGAGAACGGAAAGCGACTGCAGCTCGCTCGCAAATGCGAATTTCGCACCATTCCTGAAATAACAGAGTGGTTTCTGCCCTAGCCTGTCTCTCGCAAGCAAAAGCATTCTTTTCTTGGTGTCGAATATCGCGAAGGCGAACATTCCATTGAGATGTTCCACACAGGCGGCACCATATTTTTCATAAAGGTGGACGATTGATTCGGTGTCGCAGGTTGTCTTGTATACGTGTCCTTCAGACTCAAGTTTTTTCCTGATTTCCCGGAAATTGTAGATTTCTCCGTTGAATGTTATCCAGACAGTTCCGTCCTCGTTGGAGAGTGGCTGTGCGCCCCCGGCAAGGTCAATTATCGAAAGCCGTCTATGTGCGATGCCGGCCGCCCCGAAGTTCATCAGCCCGGATCCGTCGGGTCCCCTGTGGACGAGAGCAGAACTCATCGAAAGAAGTTCAGAATCGGAGACAGGTGTCCCGTCAAACGACAATATCCCGCATATTCCACACATGAATCACATTCCTTTTTCAAAATAAGTGCTCCTGACAGGGGAAATATTGCATTGCAAACTTATTTTGCAAAAAAAGAGAACCTCCAAACAGGATAGTTTGAAGTAAAAAAGTTGGACAAGTCCCGATGAGACTGGCATTTTTGTGGCGGCTTCATCCTGCTTCGTTCTGCAAACTACGCAGGACAAGCCGAACTACGCAGGACAGGTCGAAGCCAGCCCAACTTTAAGGCACTACTCTTGGTATAATTTAGCCTTGATTATTCTGCTTCAAGTATATGTTTGAAATAGTACTTTCAGACTTCTTGATTCGTGGAAAAAGAGGTTGTATGGTTTTCAGTCACCGGACGATGCCGGTGCGAGCATCTTGTAGACCATTCGCAACTCCGTGCCAGGGTAGATGAACTCCGCGTCATTCAAGTGGACAAGCA
>CAIQLG010000135.1 GCA_903872565.1 uncultured Lentisphaerota bacterium
ACGTTTATAACGAAACGAAATTACGGCAGGATTACCTCGACCATTTTTTTATTGCGCTCGGTTGGGATGTCTACAATACGCAGGGGTGGTCTGAACAAGGAAGGGAAGTGAGCCTGGAACAGCCAATCAAAATTCAGGGCACGACTGATTTTATTGATTATAGTTTTAAGATCGGAAGGGATCTGAAGTTTATTGCCGAGGCAAAAGCTCCGCGAGTCAGGATCAAGGATAACACCAATGCAGCTTATCAGGTAAGACGGTACGCATGGAATGCCAAACTAGTGGCTAGTCAACTTTCAAGTGTCGGATAAAGGCGGCGTAATTTTACTCTGGCATCTTCAGTTGTAAATTGCCAATTAACCGTTGCAATTTTGTTATTTCTGAATTTTTGCCATGCCGCCACTTCTTTCTCGACGGTCTCGATATCCGCAATTCTTCTGTTCAAGCACTGGCGTGTAAGCACACTCAATTCGATTTCAGCCATGTTCAACCAGCTGCCGTGTTTTGGGGTGTGAACAAATTCAAATCTTTCCCATAATGCTTTTGCTGTATCTGGCGGAAAAACCTCATAAAATGATCCTGCTTCGTGCGTGTTCAGATTATCCATAACCAAGGTTATTTTTTTTGCACCCTCGTATTGACTGGCGATCTCATTGATAAAGGAAGCCCAGTCGACTTTGGTTTTTCTTTGAGTAACTTTTACGATGCGCTTTCCTGCCAAGGGTTCACTTGCAAGGAAAATATTGCATACACCACAACGACGGTATTCATAGTCGTGTTTAGCAACATGCCCTGGCGATACTGGAATGGGAACTTTTGTCTCGGAGATCAACTGCTTTGGGGATTCATCCATGCAGACAACGGGATACAGTGGATCAAACGGACGCTTGTAAACGTCGAGCACTCTTTCCATATTCGCAACAAAACTTCCATTTTGCGTGGGTGGGATTACCCAACCCTCATGTTGCCACGGTTTGATTTCGTTTTTTTAATATACGGCGTACAGATTCATGGGATATATTGTCAATATACTGAAGTTCGACAACCTTGTCAGCTAATAATCTCAAAGACCATCGTACGAAACCATCAGGAGGTTGACTGCAACTCAATGCGATCAAATGGGCTTCGAAATCACCATCTGTCTTTTTGACATAAATGCGAGTTCCTTTTTTTCTGTCGAGTGCTGCATCAAAACCCTCTTCGACAAATCTCTTCTTGAGACGGTCAATTTTTCTCATACTGATATTCAACACACGGGACATTTCTTCATTAGTCAAATGTTCTGTTTGAAACCCCCCTGTGTCACATCCAAGTAGAATCAGCGCGTTGAGGATAGTTTGAGATCTATGCTTGCCCTTGCCAGTGAGTTCTGTTAGTTTTTTGCGTTCGTCTTCGGATAGTGTTACGATGTATTTCTTCATATCCAACTCCTTCATGGAGAGTATGATAGTAATACATCAAATTCTTTGCGACTTTATATTATTGACATGACACTAGATACTAAGCAGGACACGGGCACTTACATCGAATGCGAGAGGGAGATCGAGATATCCTTCAAGATACCAATCCGGAGGGCCTGTAGGGCCACCACCCATATAATTTTCCCCTCCAATCTGTAGCGGACCGATACTGATTACT
>CAIQLG010000136.1 GCA_903872565.1 uncultured Lentisphaerota bacterium
TAATTTATCCGACAATTAGAATATGTCAAGATAAATAAAAAGATAAACGGAGGTGTGACCCTTATTTGACCTCCGAGCTTTCGATAGATATTTTATTAAAATATAAGAGTAGTTTATCATCAAGAATGAATTATTGCAAATCTATAATATAAAAAAATAGGTGTGACCCCGATCCCCTCCTGGTTTTGACTTTTACTCTGACTTTGCAATCGGACCATCGTTCGTCAACGCTCCAGTCGTGTTGATTTGAGTTTGACGAGGAATTATCTTATGGGGTCAGTGCTTTTATTGCCTGGTGGCCAGTTGTCGAAACCGCGTCTGTCTATGTAATGAAGCATCTCGATACAAATGTCGTCATCATTTGCCGTTTCAGGATTCTTGAGAATTTTTAGAATGCCACGAGATTCCCAGTCGGCAAGTGCTTTATTTATTGATTTCCAATCATTTTTGCCGTAAAGACGTATACTCTCGCGAGTTACGAGTGTTGCCCCCCCGTCCAAAATTCCGCTATTAATAGCACTTTTCAAAACTTCGATTGATTTATTCATAATACTATACTACCTCTCAAATCTTAATTTTGGTGTATCTCCATCAATCTGCCAAATTCTCTTTACAGGGACAGTTGTGTTTTCAAGCAAGGATTGTGTGCCTCCGCCTGGACCACGGTCTGTATAAAATCTGCAAACAGATTCCAATATCTCCCCTTGATTCCAATCTTCATAAGGCACAACAATATGTTCTTTAACATCAGAGACATCAAATTCAACTCGAAATCTTGCCGTAGACTCTTTTGGTAGTTGCAGTCCTCTTTTTGCATCTATAGACCTACCATATTCATTGAAGGAAGTATACCATCCCTTAGGATCGTCACAGACAGGAAGCCTGTCGGTTCTTCCTTCTATTATGTCCTGAACAAGTGGTCCATCGGTATACCTGTATCCTGTTGTGAAAGTCGTTTCAGGATCGACGAGATAGAACTTTGGCTTCTCGCCGGGGGCATCTTTGAGGTGTTCATCCCTTTGCGCTGTCCTTCTCCTTGTCCATTGTAAATTTAATTTTACTCAAATCAAAACCTTTATAATTTGAAGGATTGTCGAAAAAATCAGAGGGGCGATGTCCTGCGTGACGAGGCTTGAAATTTTCCTGCTCGAGACGCTTTAACAAAAAATTCAGACTTTCAAGATAATCATAATTTATCTTACCTTTGGTGTCTTGAGGGAAATCTACTATATATCCTATTTGATTCACTATCGCCCCAATAATATAGGGGATATTACTTTTGTCATATCGCGATTCATCTTTTTCCATTTTCGTCCATAGCGCAAGGTACTTTAAATAGTTTTTTTCCTGAGATTTATTGTGCTGCCAATTTTCCCAAAAATTATACGCCCTGTATACAAATTCCTTTACAAGATGCCATTCCTCCTGGCTAAACGAAATGATTGATGTGCCAGAATTACCATTAATCACATTGATTGTAATGGTATTATTGTCTTCCATAAATTCTTTTCCTTTTATTCGATATTTACAGGAACATAAGAACTACCGTTCCAAATTTCAATTTCTTCCATAGGTACACTTGTTCTACTCTGATACTGTGGAGCTCCACCAGAACCAAACTCAGGATGATCTTTTACAACGGGTTCAAAAAGCTCCGTTCTCCCTTCTTTTCTTGAATATGAGAGATAAACTTCGTCTCCAAGATCGTTGGTTTTGACCCCTTTGCCATCACATTACTCTTTTTCCTGAGGCCAATTCTCGTAATCAGGGTGATCTATGTAATGGAGCATTTCAATGCAAATATCACTATCATCCGCCGTTTCGGATGCTTTGAGAATTTTCAGCAATCCACGAGATTCCCACTCGGCAAGGGCTTTGTTTATTGTTTCCCAGTCATTTTCGCCATATATCCTTAAAGATTCTCTAGTTATTTTCTTAGTAGAACAATCATCAAGAATTCTGTTGATCCCAGATTTTAGAGCTTCTTTAATCATCTTAAATCTCCATGCTTAAAGACTTGAATATACTAATTTGGGAACATCCCCACTAATGTCCCATATTTTTCTTATCTTTATCTCTATGTTTTCTATTAGAACTTGTGTGCCACCGCCTAAACCTAACTTTGGATAGTCCTTACAAATAGGTTCTAATAATTCACTTGTATTCAACTTCCCATATGGGATAACTGTATTGTTTTTCACATCAGCCACATCAACTTCCAACCTATATTTCGCTGTTGATTGTTTTGGCAACTGCAACTTTGCCTTTGCTATTTCAGACTTGGCATACTCATCAAAAGAAAAATAGTAGCCTTTGGGATCCCTGCAAACTGGAAGTCTATCAGTTTTTCCATCTAATATATCTCGTACAAGTTTGTTGTCATCGGCATATCTATATCCCTTTGGAAATGTCGTTTCAGGATCAACAATATATAATTTTGGTTTGTCGCCTACGGCATTCTTAAATTTTTGAAATGAATCATTCAGTGATGCATAATTTGTGCTGCCATTTCCTTTCTTGAACAGCTTCAATAAATCATCCAATCGGTCTTTTGTCCTGCTTATATATAGCCTTTTGGGGTAGGCTTTCAAGAAGCCTTCGCAGGCGTCGCTTGTAAGGCAGCTCATATATGGCATTTCCGTGTACATTTTCTGGGTGAGTTCGGCAAGCCTTTCCATCGTTCTCCTGCCGACAGTGTCCCAGGCGCCATTGATTCCCGCCCTGAGAATTATAACTTTAGCCATCCAGTTGTCGTATCTCTTCAGTATTCCCGCATATTCCAACCCCTGATATGTATATTTCTTGAGGTAGAAGAGCATGTCCGTAAGCCTAACCACTTCAGCGATTGAAACGACTTTCATGCTGGCGGATCTGAAGAACGACAATGAGAATTGTTTCGCACCCGAGAGGCCAGTAAGAACGAGGCGCCCCCCCTTGCAAGCCTCCATGAGGCATTTGACTCCTTTTCCTACTTTTGCCACAACGCCAGCGCCGACTGCGCACGCCGCGATCTGTTCTACGGCATATCCAAAAACATAGCCGGCGATGTAGCTGCTAACCGCAGGATAATTTCCCACATCCGTCCCAAGCGTCCATGGGACAGCGGCATCCGCCTGGGAGACAAGGCTGTCCATAGAATTTCCTATCATTGTATAGATGTTGCCCAGATTGATCTCTTTTATTGCGTGGTATAATTCGGAGGCCCGTGGGTAGTCGCCTTTCCTGATATCGTTTAAGAATCCCGCCACAGCCACGCCACAGTTGATGTCGTCTTTCAGTCCATCAATTATCCCGTTGAAGAGGCCTTTGACAAGCGCAATAGGAGGATTGACTGTTCTCTTGAATGCTAATATGAGCGCTTTGGCAACCATGCCGCGGTTTTCGTCAGGAACACTATTGCTTAAAGATTCAATTTTCGCTTGTGCAACTGCTGAAGTCGTGGTGGTTATTATTGGGGGAGTACTCAAATCCAATGCGATCCACCATGACGTGTAA
>CAIQLG010000137.1 GCA_903872565.1 uncultured Lentisphaerota bacterium
ATACGTCTCAGGCATGGAGAACCGGTACGGTGGGAATATGATGGCACCGCTTTATTGATGCTCAGAAACGCATGACAGTCAGGTAGTAGTATGGAAAAAATACGGAAGCATTTTTCATGTCATCTTTTTTCAGCGGAATCCTATGATTTGACAATAAGAAAAGTTGGGAGGGATGTGTAATCCGTGGTCGGTAATTCGTAAGCCGTGGTCCGTAAGCTGAGCTCTGCAAGTTAGAGATGCATGAAGTCAGGATTCAGCCTGTCCGAGCCGTTCCGTCTCGGAATCGGCCAGGGAAATCAGAATGAAAACAATTCAGACACTTCTATATTATATCCTCTTTTGTTTTGGTATTATTCTCCTTTGACTACTGGCTCCTGTCTTCTGAATTCTAAAGGATGTTTGGCAGATTGACTCTCCGTGTTTTCCTGAAATATTTCAAAACGAGTTGACATATCTATTTCAGGTGCTATTATTTAGTTATAAATAACTAAAAACGAGCAGTTATTATTATGACTTTTTTGGAATTTTCAAAAGTTTTTGCTAATGATCGGCTCATTGATATTCGTAATGTCTGCACCTATTTCAATGGGATGGATCGACGTAGGCTCTACGAATGGCAGAATAGAGGCCTGATCTCAAAGATCGCCAGTAATTATTATATAATGGCCGGAAAGCCGTTGGATGGACAGGGATTGAAGACCGTTGCGTGCCAGATTTATGCTCCGGCGTATATTGGTCTGGCCTCAGCCCTATCCTGGTACAATTTTATTCCCGAAGCGGTATTTCAGACGATCGCCATTACGACGCGCAGGAACAAGTACATTACGACCACGCTAGGTGATTTCCGTTATCATTCGATCAAGACCGGACTTTTTTTCGGAATAAGTGTTGTAGTTCGCGACAACGATCATTTTTTCATATCGGATCCGGAGAAAACATTATTGGACCACCTGTATTTTACGGCTGACTCGGACAAGAAAGAAACGCTTGCCGGAATGCGTCTGAACACTGAAGAAATCCGCAGGATTGTTGACAGGAAAAAGCTGCAGAATTACCTTCAGCTGTTTGTGTCAACCAAGCTGGTCAGGGCGGTTCGCCAGTTGACGGAGATGACGTATGTTGAATCTTGAAGACATCCTTAAGACTTATCCGCAGAGACTGCATGCGTTCAAGGAGAATCTTCTGAAGGAATATCTTCAGTACAGGATACTTGACATCCTATATGGTTCCAATTTTGCGGATCGTCTCGTTTTCCTGGGAGGTACTGCTATCCGGATTGTCCATCAGGGACGCCGTTTCTCCGAGGACCTTGACTTTGACAACCGTGGACTCGGCGAAAAAGATTTTGACGGACTCGCAAGCCTAATCCGGCGGGAACTGACCCTCGATGGATATGCGGTCGTTATAAAAAATATCTTTAAAGGGGCGTATCACTGTCATATTAATTTCCCGGGCTTGTTGTTCAGGCAGGGTATGTCCGGGCACAAGGAAGAAAGGATCCTTATTCAGATTGATGCTGAACCCCAGCACTATAAATACTCGCCCGAAAAATTTCTGATCAACAGTTTCGGCATATTCCGTTATATCAATACGGTCCCATCTTCACTCCTTTTATCGCAAAAGATACTGGCTTGTCTGAAACGGAAAAAGGAAAAAGGGCGAGATTTTTTCGATGTTGTTTTTTTGATGGGGAAGACCGCTCCTGATTACTCTTACCTTCGGGAAAAGGCGGGGATCTGCGATAAGGAAGAGATGATCCGGGCATTGCGGGAACGTGTTGACCGCATAGACATGAAGACGCTGGCACAGGATGTGGAACCGTTCCTGTTCGAGCCTTCCCAAAAAGACCGTATTCGTTTATTTGAACAGTGGCTGGATACGCTCTGACACTCTTCACGCTGCGCCGTAGGCTTCCTGAAGGCGGGACACTTCCTCTCGGAAGGGAATTCTTCGCCACGAAAAGTCACATAAGGCACAAAATGAGAATATTTGACAGGATAACAGGATTTATTTAGATACCTGTCGTTCGGCCCACGCACGCACCATTCTGACGATGTTCAGTGCTTTTTCCCTGTCAAAAGGTAAGCAAGATCAGACGGCGTCATACATTACTTTGCCTTCTTTTAATGCCCAGTATATTGCAGTCCCAGGCAATTGGCCAATTTCATCTATGGTATTTTTATCAGAGACTATAACATCCACCGGCATTCTAAGAGGAAGTAGAGCGTGGCGAAGTCTTGTCATTTCTTTTCTTTTATCTATTATTTTATTTTCTATCACAAGGAAGTCGACATCCGAATCAAAATTGGCATCTCCCCTTGCATAAGAACCAAAAAGAATAATCTTCAATGGAAACGATTCCTTGCAGAGAATTTCAACTGCTTGCTTTATTTGATTTTCATCAATTATTTTTTTCATAAGGGTAGTATAGCATTCCCGTCTGTCTTTATCAAGCAGTAGACTGTTGGTAACAACCCTTTTTGTTTCGGATTTCGAGTTTAGTTCTTAGAATTTCTCGAGTTAAGTGCATCGGGGGCGAATCCGTAATCCGTGGTCGGTAATCCGGGGTCCGTAAGCTGAGCTCTGCAAGTTAGAGATGCATGAAGTCAGGATTCAGGAGTCAGCCTGTCCGAGCCGTTCCGTCTCGGAATCGGCCAGGGAAATCAGAATGAAAACAATTCAGACACTTCTCTGGTATATTCTCTTTTGTTTTGGTATTATTCTGACTACTGTCTTCTGACTTCTGAATTCTATTTTCACACGGAAAGTGATTCTTTGCCACGAAAAAACACATAAGTCACAAAATAATAGAAGAAGTTTTCTCGCTACGACGCAAAGATCGCACGGAACACACAGAATATACGAAAAAAGATTATCTCTCACAGCGTCACAGGGATCACGGCGTTTATCC
>CAIQLG010000138.1 GCA_903872565.1 uncultured Lentisphaerota bacterium
AGTGTCGGCGATGAACCCGTGGGCGGCTTGGTAGCGGGGCTGCGCCTGAGGTCCAACGATGAAATGGTAGAACTTCTCCCGCGTGCCAAAAGGGTCGATGGCAATATCGAGCGATTCAGCCTGGGCCGGCTGGCCGTCTTTCACCACCGGGCCGAAGTCCTTGAGTGTGCCTGGCAGTTCACTTTCGATCCGCAGATAGACCTGGGTCTTGTCATAGAGCATCCGGGCGGAGGTCTTGCAGGTCACGGGCGTGGGATCGCCCGGCAGGGCGGAGAAGGTGCCAGCTTCGGACGTGTTCCAGGCGGGCGCGTCGAGGGTGACCGGAGCGTCGGCCGGCTTCACGGCCAGGTGCCGGGCGGCGGCCAGTGCCGTCTTGCGCATCTCCGCAGTGTTCCAGTTCAGAGGCGTATCCTGGTAATGTCCGCAATAATTGTCCTCGGTCAAGGCCACGAGCCAATGGCTCCATCCATTGAAGGGCGTATACTCCGGCCAGCTGGGGATGACCCCTCGCCGTATGCCGGGTATCCACCCGTCGCTCCAACGCAGGGGAATGCTGGTGTCCCTCGTGAACATGGGATCCAAAAACGCGTTCCAGTCATCCACCGCCTTGAGCAGGCGCTCCCGTGCCGCCGGATCCGGATCAACGCGGAAGGCGTTCCATAAATGGCCGACCGTGGCGATATGCCGGATATAGTTGAACTCCAGCCGCACCAGGGCGAGGCGGCGTTTCACCTTCTCCGACGTGGCCAGGCGCTCGGCCTGCCCCAGATGCGTCTCCAGATCCTTGAGCACATCCGGCGAATAGAGAAATGTCATAAGCTTCATGCTGTCGGTATCTAATGCCGCATGAACGCGCTGGCGTCCATACACATCCTGATATGACGACTTCGCGTCGCCCACGAACTGACCGGCATGATAGAGCGTATCGAAGAAGCGGCGCATGGGTGTCGCCGCCTCACGGTACGCGCCTTCGTAGAATTCCTCCAGCAAGTCCTTGGCATGGAGATTCGCAGGATCATCGAACAAGCGGCCATAGACGTAGAATGAAGGTCCCATGAGCCCGTAGTTGCCGTAAAGTGAGTCGGTAATTACGCCTTTGATATTGAGTCCTAAAAGGTGTTTCGCATCCTTCTCCAGGTTGAGCGGTGTCAGCGTAGGCATGTAGCTACCCAGGAAAGTGTACGTATAGACACTATATCCGCCCGGCACCTTGCAGGTGCTCCATTCCTTCATGAGCGCGGGGTCGTGATGGGTCAAAAAAACGATCACATTCGCTGGGAACTCCTTGAACGATTTGGGCGGACTCGACGTCTGACCGTAGGATGTGAGCATCACCTTCTTGTCCGGATGTTCTTTCAGCAGACGCTCCGCCATGTTCCGCTCGAGTATCCATATCTTTTCGCCCCAGTCGTCGCCGGTGGCAAACAGTTTTTTGCAGGCCTCGCACTGGCAGGGCATGAATCCGTCGGGCTGACAAAGCGTCACAGTCTCGGCTCCCTGAGTTGCCCGCCCTAGCATTTCCTTGTAGATCAGTTCCTGGACGTCAGGATTTGAGATGCAATACTGATCCCCGGGGTTGGTATAGCGTTTGCCGCTGATCAGGGCGAAATACTCCGGATGCGTCTCGCCGTAGATTTTGGCCGGAATGGCAACAGGCCAGGAGTGACCGCTACCAGATTTCATGTCCACAGGCGGAAACCAATTATTGGCGACATTGTATAAAGATTCTCCGCCGTATACAGTGCAAAAGTATTGAAAGACGGGGATCTTCACGACATTGAGATCCGCCGGCACTGCGATCACCTGGGTAGGAAGGAACTCGATGCCGGTCTCGCCGCCGGGCAGGAGAAAACGGACACCGGCATATTGACGCAGGAAATCAGCGGCCGCTTTCGCCGTGCCCAGGCGATCCATTCCAGTCGATGCATTGCGTTGCCCGTTGGGAGGCAGCGCGATGGGACAGGGCTGATCGCGGCCGGCGACGATGACATCGCGCCCGACCACCTTGTGAACGTAGCGCCAGTCGGGGAATGTGGCGACGTTCACGCCGTGCGATCTGGCAAAGGCCGTGTCGCCAAGATAGATGCCGGGCTTGTCCGGAACGCGCTTGGCTTCAGGCACGACAGTGATCTCGAAGCCGTTGGCCTTGAAGGCGTTCTGGAACAGTTGGCCTATATTGGTTATCCACTGTCCGATCTCCGGGGAAGGCGAGGAATCCGGGATCACGATCTGGTAGTCCGTTTTGCCCTGGGCGGCCAGTGTCAGCTCCTCGGCGTGGCCGACAGGCACCGACAACACTGCGAAGGCCGCAAGACACGAGGCGAGACACAGTAGTTTACCGATTGATTTCCTTTTCACTTCTTACTCCTATTTTTTTGCGATTTATAATCCGTCCATATTATTTATAAAAATACTTGTGAGAGAAATGCGCCAAGTCATGAGCCCAACCGTCTATTTATACCATTCCTCATTAT
>CAIQLG010000139.1 GCA_903872565.1 uncultured Lentisphaerota bacterium
AAGCCTGACAAGGTGCCACTTTCATTTTCACATGTCAAATCAGGGAACTAATAAGAGATAAATATTTTTATTCCCTGATTATTAAGGAAGATACGGCGAAATTTCGCAGATTTTTACGATGTCGCGGATTCAGATGTCTGAATTTGGCGTGAGCGCCAGGCTACCGCAGACAAGGAGAGACGAATGAGTCCCGACCTCCATAAGGGAGGAGTCGGGATGAACGAGGAACGACGCAGTATCCGGTGGCCTGCCGCCACGCCTCGAAGAGCTGGCACTCTTCCGCCTTTTTCCTGCGTCACTCTTTCCTCACGTATCGCCTTGTATACGCTCGTCAATCCTTCCTTGACAAGAGCCAGAATAATCGCCAGCAAATGTAAAACTTATTTCTTTACAACCCCTTACTCCGGATCCACGACAGGTTTTTCCGGATTGCCAGACAAGACAGAGCTGGGATTTCTTTGCAGATAGTCGAACAACTCTTTTGCTGACTGAAGTGTCACATTGAATTCGTCAATGCTGCTTTTGAGATCAGACTTTAGCAAGTTGAGATTTTTCACGGTTGCCTCTGAAGTGTCAATCAGGCCTCTGGCTTTTTCGGTGGTCTCCGCAAGTTTTGAGTCCTTGATTTCGCTTCTTGTCTGTTCGGAGAGTTTTTGAATTGAATCCAGGGTGCTGTCAATCTTCCTGAACGTCGTGTTAATATTATCCGTTATTTCCTCTACGCGTTTCTTATCGAGAACATCATTGGCCTTTATTATAAGCGCATTAAGGTTTTCGCTGATCGAATCCACTTGACCGAAGATTTTCTTGAATTCTGTCTCGTCAAGTATTTTGTTGGACTTGCTTATGAAAGTTTTCAGATCGTCCGATAGACCTTTGAGATCGACCTGCGCAAGATTCTTTGTGACTTTGCTGACTTCGGTGATAATGCTTCCGATTGTAGCTGTCGGCACAGCTGGAATATATGGGGGATGTCCGGATGGAAGTTCGAAGTCTATCGGAGGATTCTCTTTTGGGTCGAAATAAGCGATGTCAATAAACAGGGTGCCAGTTATGTCGCCGTAACCCAGCTGGCAGCGGAGTCCTTCCTGCACACATTCGGTCATCCTTTTGCCGAACAGGGCACGCATTTCCTGGGAGGAGAGTCCCACAAGATTGTATTTCAGCGAGGCGACTTTCGAGAATGCTTCAGGATCGAACTTCATATATATGTAGGTTATTTTCATTTCAGGGCCAAGTTGAATCTTTTCCACACTGCCGATTGTAACTCCCTTGATCTTGACTTTAGCACCTTTTTCCAGCCCTTGCACGGATGCAGACACGACCGTCATGAAATCCCAGGTTGTTCTGAAATACTTTAATGTGCCAAGAGAGATCAGGCCTAAAATAAGGATTCCAAAGGCCACCATGGCAAAAACACCAACCTTGTATTTGTTCCCGATATTGCTCATAAATCAACCTCTCATATTTGAACGGTTTAAAAATTTTCTTACCCAATCATTTTTGCTCGTGTCCCGCAATTTTCTGGGGTCGCCTTCCTCGATTATCCCTTTTATCGTCTTGTCTAGGATGATGGCCCTGTCGCCGACTGAAAAAATACTGTCAAGCTCATGAGTGACAATCACCATTGTACATCCCATCGTGTCTCTGAGATTGAGAATAAGTTTGTCGAGATCTGCCGATGATATCGGGTCAAGCCCGGCGGATGGTTCATCGAAAAACAGGATGGCAGGATCCAGCGCCAGTGCTCTCGCAAGTCCTGCACGTTTCTTCATTCCGCCGCTTATCTCGGAAGGCAGAAACTGTTCGAAACCCTGAAGTCCGACAAGGCTTAGCTTAAGTTTTGACACGGCCAGAATCATGTCGCTGGAAAGATTTGTGAACTCTCTGAGCGGCAAAGCTACATTTTCATGCAGCGTCAGGGAACTGAAAAGGGCGCCGGACTGGTAAAGGACTCCGAACTTCTTGCAAAGATCATCCTTGATGTTTTCAGGAGAATATACCATGCTTGTTCCGTCAATGAGAATATCGCCCGCTAGAGGGGAGTTCAATCCGATGATGTGTTTGAGAATTGTGCTTTTCCCGCAGCCGGAACCTCCAAGTATAATGAATATTTCGCCCTTGTTGATGGAAAAGTTGAGCTTTTCAAGTACAATGAAGTCACCATAACCTATTGTCAGGTCCTTCACTTCAATCACTGGCTTCTTTACGGTCTCTGTCATGTTTTGTCAATTATTAAATTAAGTGCCAAGTGAAGGAAAAAGACACACGCTGAAGCCGTGAACTCCAACGGTTTTTCCTCTTGTCTTAGTGGTATTCTAATACGGTTCATATATTTTCCCTTGATCTTAACCCCAATAATCCATAAATCCAAAAATCCATTAATCCGTTATTTGTTTTAATAGCTTATCCCGAATGTTCCAAGTACTTGCGGATAGAAGAAAGTCACAAAGAAATCTGCAAGTATAACGAGAAAAATTCCGCTGACTACAGACGATGTGGTTGCACTGCCAACACCCTTGGCATCCTTGTCCGCCTCGAACCCGCGGAAGCATCCGACCCCGGCAATGATGAACGCGAACACCACGGCTTTGATAAGGGACTCACCAATATTCCAAGGAACGAGGGACTGGAGTGTCCTGTTCATATATTCTATGTAGGAGATGTCGCTCATGGCTATTGTTATCAGTACCCCGCCTACGATTCCACAGATGTCCCCGATCAATACAAGCATTGGAACCACCAGCACCAGCGCCAGGATTTTGGGAAGCACCAGAAAACGGGTAGGCTTGAGGCCCATCGTGTTCATCGCGTCAATTTCCTCTGCGACATTCATCGTGCCCAGCTCGGCGGCGTATGCCGAACCGGCGCGGCCTATGCAGATCATCGCGACCATCAGCGGTCCGAGTTCCCTTATGATTGCAAGGCCTACTAGATCCGCGATGTATATCTGGAGCCCGAATTTCATCATCTGCGAGATTCCCTGGAATGCGAGAATAACCCCAATCAGAAAGCAGATGAGCATCACAATGGGAACTCCATCTGCGCCACTCTTGTCCATGTAGAAAAGAACTTCCTTAAAATCCAGTTTGCGCGGATTTCTTATTAAATAAATTATCGCCTTTACAATTTCACCAATAAAGCCGATCAGCTTTTTCGTGTCCGCGCAGAATTTGTATATCGCATCCCCAGCCGTGATGAAAACAGACTTAGGCTTTTCCTTACGGAATTCCTTGGGATGGTAGCATCCCAGGCTGTCGAATCCGAGTTCGTCCAGCTCAGCACGTATGTTCCCATCGGTCAGATTGGTGAAGAATATTTTAACCCCGCTTTTTAAACAGAGCTCTCCAGATCCAATGATGAAAGTCATTACGGAATAATTTGTAGTGACGATCTTTCCGAGATTTAGCGATAGTTCCGAAATCAGCCCGGACTTAATATGTTTTTCCACTTCATCATGGGCGGACTGCATTTCCACAAAAGACATGCCGGCTTCCGGCAGTGAAGCAATTTCAATTTTCCGGTCCGTCTGTCTTATGGATATCATTGTTTAATTTTCTGTATGTCCTGGGAAAGTTCCGCGCAGATTTTGCCCATAGCAGTCTCAACACCCTTTGCAAAACTTTCTCCCGTCACTTTCTCCACAGAAATTGTCTGGGAATATGTCTTCTTGAGTACAACATTGTGATTTGTTGAGTTATGGATGGAAACTTTAAGAATTAGTTCCACTGAGGATGTCTTCAGATTGGCCTCGATCCGTAAGATTTCCATCGATAGCAAACACCATTTTGACTTGTCCTTGGAGCTGTTTTCAAAGTCAAACGCCAGAGTAAAATATTTGCTTATCAAATCGGAGGGATTGCATGACCACCGGTTGAACTCATCCATTTCAATGCGGTTCTCGGAAACTCTGAAAACCATTTTGTCGGAATACGGTTTGTCCGCTTTTATCCCGGAGACTGACAAGCCAAGATCCCCGATGCTTTGTTTTTCCTTGGGATACGACAGATCGTAGTAGTTAACCTTGTTATAGGGCTCTCTGAAGAAAAGACCACATCCGCTTAGGAAGATTCCGATTAAGACACAGGGAACTATATTTTTCATAATACACCTTTATTTTTCATATCTAAAAGAATATAGTCTGTTTTGTTGGATTTCAATTAAACATTTAATGGATGGTGTAGTTTTTCCAGTGTGGGAAAAAGTTTTCCGCCATTGGTAGGAACAGCTTCACCCTGTAATGCGTAATTCGCAATAGTAGGTCTGGTTTCGATGAAACCAGACATGCCCGGTCTCGGTGAGACCGGGCCTACTGAAAACGACAATGACATCTTACTGTTATTTGCTACAAGGAAATAATAATGGACATACATGATTTTTTTATTCGCAACAGACTAAACCCGAAAAGAATATTTTCAGGATTCAGCGGGGGTGCCGACTCGACTGCGCTCCTGCTCCTTCTCAATGAATATTGCACAGCCATGAGGATAGAACTCATTGCCGTCCATTTCGAGCATGGCCTCAGGGGAAAAGATGGCAGGGCTGATGCCGCATGGTGCAGGAGATTCTGCGAAATCCGCAAAATTCCATTTCTCGGAATCTCACTTGATGTCCTGAAAAACAAGAAAAAATCAGAAGGCACAGAGGAGGCTGCAAGAAGACTTCGTCTTGTTCAATGGAGAAAAATCGCGGATTGTAAAGGCGATTTCATTGCACTCGGACACAATGCCGACGACAGAATAGAGAACCTCTTCATCAGGATGCTGAGGGGAGCGAACGCCTCCGGCCTAACTTCTCTTAGGGAACTTGCGAAATTCGCAAACCTGAACTTAATCAGGCCAATCTTGCCTTTCCATAGGACTGAAATTGAAAAATTTCTGAAGGGGGAAAAAGTCCGGGACTGGCGGAATGACAGCACGAACTCGCAGGACATCTTCCGCAGGAATTTCATCCGCAACTCTATTCTCCCCAAGATGAGAAAGAAAATTCCGGGATCCGACAAGGCGATTTTGAGATCGTTGAACGCACTTAGCCTCGATGCCGAATGCCTTGAAAAGATTGCATTGGAAAATTACGGGAAAATAAAGAAAAATAAAAGATTCCTGTCCGCTTCGGAAGCAATAATGACTCATCCGGCAATCCTCATACGGCTACTCAGGCTGTGGATTTCGGATCATTTGAAATCGGATTTCATCCCTGACGGATATTTTCTCGACAGGGTGATCCTGGAATCTGCAAAATTCGCGGACGAAAAACACGGCATAAACAAAAAATCCGTCCGTATACCCGTCAGAAATGGAACATCCCTGACGGTGACGGCGGAGAAGCTTTTCCTGAGCGAAATTCGCGAAGGTAAAAAAACTACAAGTTGCGTATGGAAATGGAAGAAAGATTCCGAGGCCGAATGGGGAGCATATCGCCTTAAAGCTTGTTTTACCTCTAAAAAATCGGTGGATTTGAAGAAGTTAAAAGACGGGCGGACAGTTTATTTTGATGCCGACAAGCTTCCTGAAGAACTCTTGATCAGATCGTGCAACAATGGCGACAAGATGCTTCCTTTCGGTTCGAAGACCGGAGATGTCAAATTGAAGAAGATCTTCGAGTCAGCCAAAATTTCCGCCGATGAAAAGAGACAAGTCCCGCTCTTATGTCTTCCCGATGGAACTATCATTTGGGTGGCCGGTGTGAGACGTGCGAAATTCGCAGACATAATAGCTGAAACTGCGAAACTCGCAAAAATACAATCACAATCTTGCCACAAAAAAGCACATAAAGCACAAAAATAATTTTATTGAAACTCAGAAAAACCCCGTCTTCCCTGTCTCGCAGTAGTTACGAAGGCGGATGGGCGGGGGCAGAGTGAATGCCCAAACTTAAGAGCAAGATAAAACAATATGCGCCTCCCTGCGGGGGCTTATTTCCTTATTTGTTTAATAATTTTCCCAAGGCTTGCGCCCTTGGTCTATAATATATCACCTCTTGCGGAGGTTATTATAAGATTGAACTGTTTTCCTTTAGCCCTCGCAGAGGGTGGCATAGTGTAGCCCCATGATGCGTAAGCGTGGGGAATTGATGAATAAAAAATATATAAGCCCCCGCAGGTGGCGACACAGCAACAATATTACCGCTCAGTTTTGGCAGGCATAGCGCAGACTTGAATGAAATCGTCGGGAGGAGGATTCTTTAAAATTTTACAAGCCTCTCCAATATGCCATGGTAGATGGATGACTATTTGAGCAATGCCTTCACGAATTTCTGCGTCTGTGTATCCTTCAGGATTCGTATGGAGAGCAACTAAAAATGCAGCGTCAGAATTCCAGTCTGAGATATTAGAAGCGAGATCTTTTGCTTTATTCACCTTAAGTTTTTTGCGAAATGCCTTTGTTATTCGCTCCTGAACTTTTGGAGAATGATTCATAATCGAGGATAAAGACTCATCTTTTATTGTGAGCAAAATTTTGGCTGTTTTTTCACGCATTGAATTATACGGATATTTTTTCATTTTTTTTTGGAGTCAAAGAATTATTTTATTTCTTTCATCAAGGTTTCTGCGACAAATGACAGTTCTTCGTCGGAGAGATCGGGATATAATGGAAGAGACACACTTTCTTTGTAGAGTTTTTCTGCGACCGGGAAATCCCCCTCTTTGAACCCGTATTTTTCCCTGTAGTATGGGTGGAAGTGCAGAGGGATGTAATGAACGGCTGTGCCAATATTTTTCTCTTTCAGCCGATCTATGAGGGAATTCCTGACTTTCGAGTCAACCCTGATGTTGTAAAGATGCCAGGAGCTTTTTGTGTCTTTCCTTTCGGTGGGCAGAACTATTCCTTCGAATCCGTCAAAAAGCTTGTTGTAAAGTGCGGCCTTTTCTTTTCTCTTTTCCCAAAGATCATTGGATCTCTCGAGCTGATGAATTCCGAGCGATGCGGCAATGTCGGTGATGTTGTATTTGAAACCCGGTGCGACAATCTCATAGAACCAGCTTCCTGATTTAGAGAATCTTTTCCAGGCATCTTTGCTTATTCCGTGCAGAGACATCACTCGAATCCTGTCGGCCCAGACTTCGTTGTTTGTGGTGGCCATTCCGCCTTCGCCTGTGCATATCGTCTTGTTGGCGTAGAATGAAAAGCACGCGATGTCGGCCTCGCTTCCGGCCATTGTCCATTTTCCTTCGGAATTCAAATAATATGAGGGGCAGACATGGGCGCAATCTTCTATGGATAAAAGCCCGTATTTTTTGCAGATTTCACGACATCTTGGAATATCGGCCGGGCGTCCCCCGAAATGGACGGGCATAATCGCCTTCACGGTACCGTGTTTTTCAGGCACCCCCCTGATTTTTGCGCCTTTCGCAATTTTCTCAAGGATTTTTTCGGCTGCGTCCATATCCATGCAGAAGTCAAAATCATTTGAATCAACAAGAACGGGTATCGCGTTGAAATATCGGACAACCTCGGCGGTCGCGGCAAAAGTCATGGTTGGAACGAGGACAAGGTCGCCCTCCTTGATCCCAATTGCTTCGAGTGCGAGGTGCAGGGCCGCGGTGCAGGAATTCAGTGCGACTGCGAATTTCGCATCAATGTAACGTGCAAAGTCCTCCTCGAATTTCCTTGCACGTGGGCCGGCGGTCATCCAGCCGGACCTGATGCATGCGACGACCTCGTCTATTTCTTCCTGCCCGATGCAGGGTTTGTGAAAACTGATGTAATTATTGTTCTTGTCCATTTTAAACCATTAATGTTAAATATTAAAGCCGTAATACAATGTTGCTAAGTTAAGCCTGAATTTGAGTAACTCGGGGAATCTCCCCGAGGAAAGTCGCGGGGTGATACCCCGCGTTACTTGGCTTAACTTAGTGACATTCAGTCGTAATATATCTCCGACAATGATTTTTACATCTGGCCATTAATGAAATAAGGGAAAGTTCACCGTTGCCCGTTCCCAGCTGACCGAGAAGATCAAGACAGAAATTGATGATTTTTTTTACAGAAAGTATTTTCTGGTGGTCTCCGTGACTTTGTGAGAGATATTCTTTATTTTGTACTTTATGTGCTTTTTGCGAGGCACATTCCGGATTATCCTCTCAGAACGGCGAAGATGGTCTGGATGATTATCTTGATGTCGCCGAACAAGGAAATATTCCCGACATATTCTTCGTACGCGGCCATTTTATCCGGCATGATTTTTTCAATGTATTCCTTTTCGGGATTGGCGGCATCCGCGAGGATTTCCTCTTCGTTTCTGAATTTGATGGAGGCGGGATCGGTTATGCCTGGGCGCTCCGCGAGGATTTTCTCCCATCTTTCCGGATATGCGTCAATATATTTTTTCACTTCGGGGCGGGGACCAACAATGGCCATGTCGCCTTTCAGGACATTTATGAGTTGTGGAAACTCGTCAACCTTGGTTTTCCTGAGAAAAGCCCCGACCTTGGTGATTCTGTCCGAGGCTCCCGGCTCGAATCCGGTCTTTTCGGCATTTCTGTCAACTCTCATCGAGCGAAATTTGAAAAGGGTGAAATAGCGTCCGTTTTTTCCGCCGCGTTTCTGGGTGAAGAAGACTGGTCCGGCGGATTCCAGCCTTATCAGAAGTGCCAGGAAAACAAAGAGTGGCAACAGGAGCACAAGAGAGATCAGTGCTGCAATAAAATCGAAGAATCTTTTAAAAAAGTTCCTATACATAATAACTAAATGTTTTAAAAAAATCTATTTCCCCCTTATTCTAATCTTCAGTTCCGGCGGGGCGATTGTGACGAGGGTTCCCGGCTCCACAGGTTCAGTCAGCCATACATTTCCGCCAATGACCGAACCTTCCCCTATGAGAATGTTTCCGAGTATGGTCGCACCTGCATAGATTGTCACATTTTTTCCAATAGTGGGATGCCTTTTGAGCCCCTTGATTATGTTCCCGCAGGCATCCTTTGGGAAGCTGAGAGCGCCAAGTGTGACTCCCTGGTACATTTTTGTCCCGTCTCCGATTTCGGCGGTTTCCCCTATCACCACACCGGTGCCGTGGTCTATGAATATCGATTTGCCCAGCTTAGCTCCCGGATGGATGTCTATGCCTGTGGTCCGGTGCGCGTATTCGCTCATCATTCTCGGGATGAGCGGGACGTTCTTCATATATAGCTCATGTGAGATTCTGTGTATCGTGATCGCCTTGATTCCTGGATAGCTTAGGACAATCTCGTCAAGGCTTTTCGCCGCCGGGTCGCCCTCGAAGAAGGCCATCACATCTATTTTCATCGTCTCTCTTATGCCCGGAAGGCTATTGATGAGATGTCTCACGGCATCTTCCGACATTTTGGGGACATTGCATTCCTTGCATTTCTTCATTTCGCAGTTGTAGCGGAAAGCGCGCGCGGTCTGGTCAGTGAGATCCATATACACTCTCGAAAGGATCTCTCCGACGTTGTAGTGAATTCCGTGTATGCTCATCATCTTCTTTCCTGTATATCCGGGGAAAATGACTTCAGTAAGATCGTTCAGGATGCTCATCACTTCGGTCTCGTTGGGCAGATTGAAGCCTTCTATGTGGTTTATTCCCTTGCTGTCCTTGTATGTCTCGCAAAGTTTTTCCACGGCCTTGTCAATGACGGAGTTGTTGGCTGCTGCTAGATTTTCATCGTTGGGGCATTTCTTCTTCATATTTTACCTCATTCTATGTTTTGAACCTGTTCTCGGATTTTCTCGAGTTCCGTCTTGAAATCCACGATTATGAAAGTGACTTCGATAAGCGGGGTCTTGTTCCCGAGGGTGTTGATCTCTCTCATCATTTCCTGAATGAGAAAATCGAGGCTTCTGCCTGAGGATTCGCTTTTTTGCAGAAACTTTTTGAATTGCAGGAAATGGCTTTTCAGGCGCGTGATCTCTTCCGTAATGTCAAATTTGTCGCAGAAAACCGCTATTTCCTTGACGATCCTTTCATCGTCCCCCTTCACCTCGAGTCCGCTGTCAGCCAGTCTCTTCAGGAAAAGTTCCCTATGTCTTTCAGGGACTCCTGTGGAAAGCGGTTCAATTTTGGACAAGTGTTTTTCAAGATGCGCGAGCCTTCTTGCGATGTCTTTCTTGAGCTGTCTGCCCTCGGCGGCTCTCATTTCATCGAACTTGTCGAACGCGGCTGCCAGGGCATTGTCAAATGTGCTTATGTCATCGTCAATCAGTGCCGGATTTGCCTGTGCGGTCACTGCGCCGGGGAGACTCATCACTCCAGCAACATCAATGTTCATCGGCAGTTCGTATCTTTCCTGGAATTTAACTATTCTCCGAATATAGCCGTCTATGATCGAGTCATTGATCTGTATGGTTTCCTGGAGGAGATTCTCCGAAAATACAATCGCGATTTTGACAGTCACACAGCCTCTTGTGATTCTCGAGGAGATGAATTTTCTGACAAGCGGCTCAAGGCCGACAGCTTCTTTTGGCAGGAAAGGTTTTATCTCGAGCTGTTTCCTGTTGACGGAGACGATCTCCACCTGGAAGAGTGAGCCTGAAGCGGATCTCGCCTCAGAACGCCCGAAGCCTGTCATACTTTTCATTCTTCTGTCTTCTTCTTTTTCTTTTTTTTCTTTTTCGGTTCGGTATCTTTTTTCGGTTCAGAAGTTTTTTCTGTTTGAATTGTGTCGAAAGGTTTGATTAGAGCTCGTACGGGATACCAGTCGTCCAGGCGACGCTGTCCAACCCCGAATATGACGATGGAGTTTTTGTCCTGGTCTTCCGGAACTTTCCACACTATTAGAGTTTCCGCGATGTCTCTTTTTGAGGAGTCGCGGCCATATCCGCGTGTGAAAAGTCGCCTCTGATAGAACGTTGGCGTCGTGAACTTCACCTGGTGGATGCTTTCCTCTGAAATATCGTTGAGGTTCTCTAATGCATATTTCCGTGCCTTTTCGATCGCCTCATCGAAATAAAAGGCCTTCTCATATGTCATGGCCCTGTAAGCTCTTGTAAAGACATCCTGATCATTCGGATCCGCCACGGGATCCGCCTTGCATCCGGCCAGAAAGATCAGGATGGGAGCGAAGAGGCAAAGATTATAAAATTTCATTTATTGAACCGGCTCATCGTTAATTATTATGTTCAAGTCACCTACAATAGCTTATCTTGTGTAAAAATCCATATCTGAAATTGATTTATATTTTTTACAAACTAGCGTAAAAAACGTTTTCAATTTGATGATATTGCATAACATTGTATGGCATCAAGTCGTTTCTCCGGCAAGTATTCCGACAGGGTGGATGCCTCAAACAGGGAAGGAATCTGATCTCGGATGCACTGGGATTTTAAAATCACCGCCACACTCGTTATTTTCTGCATTACATACGCTGGTCTTGCGATCGGACACATTTTCTGGCTCAGGCTCGACAGGACCGGGATAGCATTTCTTGGTGCGGTCTCCATCCTGGCATTCTCCTGCATCAGCCTCCACGGCGCCATTGATTCGGTCAATTTCGATGCGTTGCTGCTGCTTTTCGGCCTCATGGTCGTCTCGAGCCAACTGCATTATGCGGGCTTCTACACGAAGATCGCGGAGAAAATCTCGTCGCTCCTGTCGAAGCCGCAGATATTCATGATGCTTCTCATGACATGCACAGGCATCCTCTCGTCGGTGCTGAACAATGATGTCGTCTGCCTGGCATTCACGCCTGTCGTTGCGGCCGCCCTCATGAAAAAAAATATGAATCCCGTTCCGTTCCTGATCGCCCTGGCGCTCTCTAGCAACATCGGATGCGCCCTCACCATCATCGGCAACGCGCAGAATGTACTGCTCGGGCAGATTGCCGGACTCCATTTCGGGACGTACCTGCTATGGGCCTCGGTTCCGGTTGTGCTCTCGATGCTTGCCGCCTACAAAATAGTGATTATGCTGTCGAAGGGAAAATTCCATCTCGATAATGATGGCAAGTCCGCCGCATTACCTGAAGATGACACTCCCTTTGATCTCTGGCGTTCCATCAAGGGCACGGGGATAATAGTGATCATGATAATCCTTTTTTTCACGGATCTTCCAAAGTATCTTGTCGCGATCACGGGTGCAGGAATCCTGCTTTGCAGTCACAGGCTCGACAGCAAGAAAGTGCTTGCCCTCGTTGACTGGCAATTGCTTCTGCTCTTCATTGGGTTATTTGTGGTGGTAGGAGCATTCAAAGACTCCGGACTTGCCGACTTTTTCTTGAAATCCGCGCAGAACGCCGGGATAAACATAAACAACTCCTATGTCCTCACACTAGGCACTGGAGCTCTCAGCAACATGATCAACAATTCCGCGGCGGTGATGCTGCTTGTCAAGGTCGTGAATCTAGGGAGCCATCTCAATTCTGCGATAATCGCAATATCGAACACTTTCGCGGGGAATTTCCTGATCATAGGAAGTCTCGCGAACATAATCGTAGTCCAGTCGGCATCAAATTCGGGAGTAAAGATTTCCTTTGCGGAATTCGCAAGATATGGCATCCCGGTGTCCTCCGCATCCTTTGTTATTCTTATCGCGTGGGTTTTCATCTCGAAGCTCGCCGGCTGGAACCTGTGACGAATGCGGAATGCGGAAGGCAGAGTGCGGAATTGAAAATACCCACCAAGCTGTCATGTTACTAATAAACCCAAAATGGAATTGACATGATTTTTTCGCCTTTTTAAGTTGTAGTCACGGCCACCTGTCCTACGAAGCCTTGGCGTAGTAGGATGTTGGCCGTGTAAGACGCCCCTAACATAGGGGCGGCTACATCTTATTTGCTACAAGCAAACTTATGTCAACCCCAAGTCATTTCCAATATGATGGATTCAATGATATCGTTGTTGCCAGTGAAAAGGATGGCAAGCCCGACAAGGAGTCGGTCTTCAGATATGATTCCAAAAATCGCAAATGGCTGACTCCTGAAACTACTGATGAGATATGGTCAATAAAGGAAGAAAAGATTAACGAATGACTTTCTGAGCGCGGAAGTCCCCCTCTTAGATCTTGCATTCAAATGACACCATCTGAAGGATTTTGACTATTTCTCTTGACTTGTGCTACATGTGGTGCTATAGTAGGGATCAAGTGATTAATATTTTATTTTCGCGCAGGAGGTGGAAGATGTTGACAGTAACAGTCAGAAACATGAGATTGAATCTTTCGAAATATCTTCATATCGTGGAGAAGGGCAACGAGGAAATAATAGTGCAGAATCGGCACAAAGCCGTGGCCAAAATTGTTCCTTTCAACACGGCAGAAACGAAAATTAGTATGGCAGAATGGTTGGAAAATCTGGAATTTTCACGAAATTCGATACGAATACTCGACAAGACAAAGAACTCAAAAAAACCTTCGGAACGGATTGTCAGGGAAGATCGTGACGCAAGGGGATGAAAATGTATTGCGACAGTTGCATCATAGTTAAGATATACTTCCCGGAAGCAAACTCCGGCAAAGTCGCCATCATCCTAGGGAAAACAGATTTTTTCCACAGTTCCGAGCTTGTAATTTCGGAATTCAAATCTGCTATTGCAAGGAAATTCAGGGAAGGCATCATTGACCGGACCGAGGCAAAGAAGATCATCGAATATTTCTCTGCCGACATATCTGACGGCAAAGGGCAACTTCTTCCGGTTTCAAGGGAAATTCTCGGCATTGCTGGTGATATTATTCTTGAATTATCACCGGAAGTACCATTGAGGACACTTGATGCAGTACACTTGGCAACCTGTATTGAATTCAGCCTTGGGCCACTTTTTTCAACTGACGTTCTAATGCTGAAAGCTTCTAAAAAGCTCGGGATAAAAACCATCTCTCTATAAATAAATACTCATCCGCTACGGCGGATCCAATGAATATTTATTTCAGTTGTTTCTCCAGCCGTTCCTAGCGCCATTCTGGTATTGCTTCCTGGGCTGGGGAACTTCAAGATCGGGAATGATGTGGATACCGTTCTCGCCTATGATGTCCTGCACTGTCCTCATCAGCGCCTGCGAGACCTCCACAGACAATTTTTCGGAAGTGCCAACGAACGCGATGTCGCCCTCGGCAGTTGTCGCCCGGACCACCACGGGCGTCGTTCCAGGGTTGCGGAAGATCACATCCTTCAATGATGCAAGCATTTCCGGGGTTGCGCTTCCCTCGTGCAGGAGAAACACGATCTCCTTGGAATACTTCTTCATCACATCTTTCATGCTGACAATGTTCGAGGCGATGATCTTGGTTATATTTTCTCCTTCCTTGGAATCGGTGTATCCCTCTATGAAAACGGGGCTGTTGACTTCGAGCACATCCTTCGTCTTGTCATAGACATCGGTGAATACCAGGCATTCTGAGACGGTCTCGAGATCCTCGATTTTCAGCACGGCGAAGCTTCCACCCTTCTTGTTCTGTTTCACTTCGAGCGACTCGATAATGCCGCCAACCTTTATTCCACTTTTCGCCGTCATAAGCGCCGCCTCCGCAAGAGTTTTGGTGGAGTATAGCCTGATGATTTCGGAGTACTCGCCGAGAGGGTGTCCAGTGACATAGAAACCGAGCAGATCCTTTTCATTCTTGAGAATTTCCTGCTCGTGGAACTCCGGAATGTCGGGGTATTGCACAGTAGTATAGTCATCCTTTCCCGCCCCCGACAGCATATCGAAAAGGGAGCCCTGTCCCGCCGATCTGTCCCTGACCTTTGATGCTGAAAGCGAAAGCACCTGGTCAATGACGGCAACCATCTGTGATCTCTTCTGATTGAAACTGTCGAACGCTCCCGTCTTTGCAAAATTCTCGAGCATCCTTGTGTTCATCGTGCCGCCTGTCTTCTCGCAGAAATCGAGCAGATCCTTGAATGCTCCATCCTTGCCCCGCGAGTCGATTATGACATTGGCGGCGGTTGCACCAACCCCCTTGATTGCGGCAAGCCCGAACCTGATCGAGCTCTTGTCCACAGTGAAATTTATTTCGCTCACATTGATGTCCGGGGGCAGAACAGGAGTGTTCATCTTCCTGCATTCCTGGATGAAAAACGATATTTTTTCCGGATTGTTGATTTCACTTGTGAGCACAGCGGCCATGAATTCGACCGGATAATTGGCCTTGAGATATGCTGTCCTGTACGCCAGGAACGCATAGGCCGCGCTATGCGACTTGTTGAAACCGTAGCCGGCGAATTTATTGATCTTATCCCATATTGCTTCTGATTTTTTCTCCGGAATGCCATTGCCGAGGCAACCCTTCACAAATTTCTCGCGCTGCTTGGCCATTTCCTCGGCTTTCTTCTTTCCGATCGCCCTCCTGAGGATGTCGGCACCGCCCAAAGTGAATCCGGCGAGTTTCTGGACAACCTCCATGATCTGCTCCTGATAGAGCATTATTCCATACGTCTCCTTGAGAACCTGCTCCATGAGGGGGTGATCGTACTCCATACTGGTGTGACCGGTCTTTCTCGATATGAATTCAGGGATGAAATCCATCGGGCCGGGGCGGTAGAGCGCGATCAGAGCTATTATATCCTCCATCCTGTGTATTCCGAATTTCTTGCAGAGTTCCTGCATCCCCGTTGACTCGAGCTGGAACACCGCTACGGTGTCGCCCCTGTTGAGAAGGTCATAAGTGGGTTTGTCTTCCAACGAGATCTTTTCGATGCGCAGATCCATACCCCTGTGCTTTTTGAGCATGGAGATCGTGTCCTCTATGAGCGTAAGCGTACGTAGTCCGAGGAAATCCATTTTGAGAAGGCCGAGAGACTCGCAGTTCGGGCCCGAGTACTGGGTGATTGTTCCCTTGTCGGCAGCAAGCCCAAGTGGTACAATGTTCTCGAGGGGCTGGTCGCCGATGATTACTCCGGCGGCGTGAACAGATCTGTTGCGGTTGAGTTTTTCCAGTGGTTTCGCATATTCGAAAATCTCTCCGACCCAGGGCTCCTTTTCGATCAGCTCCCGGAGTTCGCCACTTGCCTTGATCGCATATTCGAGTGTGACCTCCTTGAATCCGCTCGATGGATCAACTCTGTCCGGGATCAGTTTCGTGATCCTGTCGCTGTCTGCAAAGCTTTTCCCCATCACTCTGGCAATGTCCTTGAGGACGGCTTTCGCCTTGAGTGTCCCGTAAGTTCCGATCTGCGCGACATTGTCACGTCCATATTTGTTCCTGACATATTCTATTACCTCTTGCCTGCGTCTTTCACAGAGGTCTATGTCGAAATCAGGGGGGCTCACCCTTTCCGGATTGAGGAATCGCTCGAAGAGGAGGGAATATTTGAGCGGGTTGACATCGGTGATTGCCGAAAGATATGCCACAATGCTTCCCGCGCCGCTACCTCTGCCGGGGCCGACCGCGATTCCCTGCTCGCGCGCATTTTTCAGGAAGTCCCAGACTATGAGGAAATAGCTAGTGTAGTTGGACTTGTCTATGACGCCAAGTTCAAAGTCCATTCTCTCGAGAATCTTCCTGTGTTCCTCTGTGAGAGCGCTTTCTTCGCAATGCGGGTTGAACCCGTATCTTTCGGGTATTCCATCCAAGCATATGCTCCTGAGATACAGCCTGGGCTGGATTTCCTTCCCTATATTATAGATGGGATAATGGTTTTCGTTTAGAGGAATCGTCAGATTGCATTTTTCCGCCACCGCAAGAGTGTTACGTACCGCATCCGGAATGTCCTTGAAAACCTCCGCCATCTCGGCCGCGCTCCTGAGATAGAACTGGTCTGACGAGAACTTCAGTCTTTTGGCTTCGTCAACCGTGGAATGAGTCTGGATGCATAGCATAAGATCATGCGATTTGGCGTGTTCCTTTTTAAGATAATGCACATCGTTTGTCGCAACGAGCGGAATGTCGAATTCCTTGCCCAGGAGCAGGAGTTCCCTGTTGACCTTGGCCTGGTCGCTTATGCCGTGATCCATTACCTCGAGATAGAAATTCTCCCTTCCAAATATGTCCAGATGCTGCCGAAGCACGGCTTTCGCCTTTTTTATATCCCCCCTGAGTATCTCGACCGCGATTTCGCCCTTGAGGCAGGCACTCATCCCGATCAGCCCTTCGGAATGCGCGGCGAGCAGTTCCTTGTCAATCCTGGGCCTGTAGAAAAACCCTTCGAGTTCCGCGCGGCTCATAAGCTTGCAAAGATTCCTGTATCCGATGAAATCCTTGGCGAGAAGCACGAGGTGGAATCCGCGGATGTCCGGGGTGGCGACATCCTGGTCGAAGCGGGTCGTCGGGGACACGTTCAGCTCACAGCCTATGATCGGCTTTATCATCTTCTTGTTCATATTGTTGTAGAATTCTATCGCACCGCCCATGCTGCCATGATCTGTCATCGCCACGGCAGGCATCTTCATTTCGGAAACAAGAGCCGCCAGAGCGCCTATCCCGCAGGCGCCGTCAAGCAGACTGTAGTCAGTATGCAGATGCAGATGAACAAATTCGGATGACATTCTTCGGTCCCCTTGTTATTATTTCTATTTCGCCCCATGGATGATTGGATGAATGGAACGAATGAATTGAACTATCATTTTTTTCATGAAAAATCAACCTAAAAATTAGATATTTAAGTATTTTTTACCTTTTTTGAGTGTAGTTTAACCGAAATTGAATCGAATAAGGAAAACATTGCATAGAGCCATACATGGAGCTATGTAATTTGAGAGGGACGGCAAGACACCCATAAATTGTCGGCTGGTGTAATTTCAGAATGACACGGAAAACAGTAAAAGTCAGGAACACGGCAGGGATACACTGCAGGCCAACGAGTATGATCCTGCTCGAGGCGCGGAAGTTTCCAGGATGCAAGTTCAAGATCATGACCGCAAATGGCGACTCCGATTTGAACAGCATGCTATCCCTCATATCGCTAGGGCTTAGCTGCGGCGACGGAGTGACTGTCTCCGCCAATGGAGAGAACGAGATTGAGGCCTGCGAAAAAATATCTGATCTTTTCGCCTATGAGTTCGATTTCCCCCCACAGGCCTGAAGGTCTTATCGTCCGGATTCGTATTTTCTTATCCGCAGGAGGGGGAACTATAAATTCAATCGTATAGGAAATTGTATTTTTCGAAGGAATGCCGTATGGCTTGAAACTTGTAGCCACGGCCATGTTGGCCGTGTCGCCTCCAACATGGAGGCGGCTACATAAGTCCCGGCGAAGCCGGTTAAGTTCATAAAATCTGAGAATCATGAAAAAGCGGAACTACATTGATTTGTTCGACAGCCTGACACTTTTCCTGTGGGCCATTGTGAGAGTCGCCGTGATTCTCGTGTTTTGTCTCCTGATTGCCCTGCTCAGGATTCTTGCACTCCTATACACCGTTCTCCTTTCGGAAATAAAATTTTTCGCTGACATGGGTGAAAAATCCGCCCCGCTCCGGAGACGAGCCGCCTACGCGATGGATGGCATCAATGTGTCGGAAAGCCTTGCATCTGCCGCGGAAAAGATTGATTCCAGGATGAAAGATTCGGCACTTGCCAGGAGATTTTTCTTCATCATTCTTTTCTTTCTTGCACTTCTCCATTGCAATCCGCCGGAATTCTGGGGAACCTGGCATCTCTATGAAAAAGGAACCGCATCATACTATGGAAAAGGTTTCTACATGAAAAGAACGGCCAGCGGAGAATGGTTCCTTCCTTTCGGAGGGCTGACCGCCGCACACAAATATCTTCCCCTCGGCACAAATGTCCTCGTTAAAAACATGACGAATGGCAGGAAAATCGTGGTGAGGATAAACGACAGGGGACCTTTCGTCGGAGAAAGAATGATAGACCTCTCAGCCTCTGCCGCGAAAAAGCTCGGGATGAAGGAGGACGGACTCGCGGAAGTCCAGATCTTCACAAGGAAAAACATGGGAATGACAAGATCTTCCGTTCCTTGAAAATTTATCCGGGGAGTTTAAGCTAATATATAAGTTAGTGAATATTTATCTTCAAAGCATTCATATAATCAATTCAGGAAAAAGTGACCGAGATGAAGAAAATAATCCTACTGCTGGCTTTTGTCATTGTTATTATCACTTCAATGGCCTTTGTCTTCTATTTGATTACCATTCCCGTTTCAAAGGTGGACTCCGAGATATCTGCGCTTCTCAGGGATTATTCCGCCTACAGAGGCGGCATGGCCCTCGGAAGCCACGGAGGGCTGAAGGGTGCCCTGATAAATATTTATTGCATCACAGGGCTCAACCGTCTGGCTCCGCTCCCGAACAGTCTCTTTGAGACAAAATACGTGAGCGATACCGAGGTCGAAAAAAAAATCCGCGAATACGGCGATGCCGCCATACCTGTTCTCATCAGGCACCTGAATCCGCGCAGCAAAGAGGAGGTCAGACGCCTCGTTGTAGAAATTCTCCGGGAATTCGGTCCGAATGAATTGGTGCTTTCCGCGCTCGAGGAAACTCTTGCCAAGGATACCATAGCTCCAGTCCGGAAAGCCGCGGCAGCATCGCTCGGTGAAATCGGATTGCCGAAATCAAAACCTGTGGTGCTCAAGGCATTGGTGGACGATTCTTCCTCCGAAGTGCGGTCGGAGGCCGCCAAGGCACTCGCAACGATTGACGGCGGATCCGCAATACCTCAGCTGATCTTATCACTGTGTAAAGACAGTTCTCCGGAAGTCCGCAAGGCCGTGGTCGGGGTGCTTGGCCGCTTCGGTGATCCTTCATGCATACAAGCTTTCATTTCCATTTTGAAGGGTGATGCAAGCGCGCAAGTCAGGGCGGAGGCGGCAAGCGAGCTCAATATCCCTGAAGATGCTGAATCTGTGTCTGCGTTGACATTCGCACTTAAAAACGACAATGATGTCGAAGTCCGCAAGAACTCGGCGCGTTCCCTGAACCATGTCAAGACACAGGAGAACATAGACAACCTGATCTTTGCGTTTGAAAACGATGCTGAAGACAATGTCCGCGCGTCCGCCGCTTATGCTCTCGGCGTTATTCGTGCGCCACAGGCATCCGTACATCTCACTGCTTTTCTTGAGACATATCCTGCTTCCGCCAACGACAGGCAGGATTTATACAAGAATGCCGCTGAAGCCTTGGGTCGGATAGGAGGGCCGGACGCTGTCACATGCCTCATGAAAACATTGAAGGCCACTTCAAATCTCGAATACAGGACTTATCTGATAAAGCTAATCGGCAATTTCAAATCCAAGGAGACTTTTTCAATTTTTGCCGACTTGCTGCAGAATGATCCTGAACAGAAGGTGAGATCGGCCGCAGCAGATTCGCTGGGCAACTCCGGAGTGGCCGAAGCTGTCCCTTTGCTGTGCAAAGCGCTGTCAAGCGACAGTTCGGATGATGTGAGGAAGTCCACCGCCGAAGCCTTGGAACGCACCGACGACAAGGCGGCCATCCCTTTCTTGCTTGAGGCTCTGAATTTCTCCTCGAAAAGTACCCGCGAGACAGTTGTGCATGCCCTGGGCTCGCTCAGGGCAGTCGAGGCAGAGCCCCTTCTGCTGGCAATGTTGACGGCTGGAAACGATGAAACTCTGCGGGATGCGGCTGCAACTGCACTAGGGAATATGGGCGATGACAATTCTGTAGAATCTCTGATACGGGTACTGGAAAATGACAAATCAGAGAGAGTCAGGGGTGCCGCCGCAACCGCCCTGGGAAAGTTGAAGGATCAGAAAATCTATCCGGCGCTGGCAAAGGCATTGGAGGACAAGGGGGAATCTGTCTCAAGGAACGTGGTGGAGGCCCTTGGCATGCTTGGAAACAAGGATGCGGTTCCAGTCCTGATATCAATGCTTCGGAAGAGCAGAGACAAAAGCCTTCAATCCTCTATCATAGAAGCACTTGGGATGATTGGGGATCCTCTTGTCGTGGAGGTTCTCCTGCCGTTCCTCAAAAATATAAATTCCGACATCCGATATGAATGCTGCTGGTCGCTCGGGCATATCGGCGACGCAAGAGCAACGCTGCCACTCGCGGAATGCCTTTCCGAAAAACAGGGCAATGTAGCTTTCGCTGCGGGTTTTGCCCTGTCTGAAATCCGCAACCCAATCGTGGTGCCGCAACTGGAACTGGCAATGAAAAGAAATGACACTATGTCTTCTCTAGCCGCCGCATGCGCGCTGGCCTTCATGGATAAACCACAGGCCATCCCGGCACTCAAGAAACACATTTCGGAATCTTCTGAATGGATGCGCTTCGCCACCATCTGCGCCCTCCTGAAACTGAACACGGACGCTTCAATCAAGGTGATCGAGGAGAACCGGAACGACGATAATCCTGGACTACGTGCATTGATGGAAGAAATCCTTTCCGGCAAGGGTGTCGCATCGTTGAATAGCACTCTCGGAAGCAAGGAGCGCTGCTGGCGGAGCTATACCCCGAGGATACTGATGTTCTTCAATGCTCCGGAATTCATCCCCAGACTTGAGGAACTGGAGGCAAAGGATAATAATTGGGAAGTCCGCCGGAATGCCAGGCTGGCTGTGGGATATCTTATGCGGATGAAGGAACTAAGGAACACGAGGACATCCCGCCAGCAAGTGCCATGAAAGTAACATTTCAAGTTCCCCATTTTTATTGTCATCCCTTTTCAATAAAAACATCATATTTTTTAATTATACCTATTGACATGCTCTTGTATTAGATTTATTTTCATTGAAACGAGTTACACGAGTAACTTTTTTAGAAAGGGTTTGTTGTGAGCATTACAATGAAGAAAATTGCCGAATTGGCTAACGTTTCGCGCCCCGCTGTTTCGATTGTTTTGAGCGGTTCACAATCTACTCGCGTGTCAGCCAAGACCAGGAAAAAAATACTTCGGCTGGCTGAAAAATATGACTTTGTGCCAAGTCTGGCCGCAAGGCAGTTAAAAGGTGTCTCCAGCAATTTGATAGGATTGATATTCGGGACGCACATTGGGATCTGGTCGGAGACCCAGATGAAAGTCATTGCCATTCTCCAGTCACGCGGTTTTGAGGTTTTGACTGCGCATCTGACTTCCAATAAGGACCAGCGAAAGATGATTAATGAGTTCCGGACTCGCCGGATCAATGGGATTATTGGGTTTGCGCTGGACACGAAGATTATCCAGTCGGTAGATGACCAGATACCTATGGTCTACTGTTCCCATAACAACCTCTGCGGTTTTGATGTCGGCTCCGATATCGGCCTTGGCGGATATCTGGCGGCAACACATCTATTGGGGCATGGACGCAGAAAACTGGTATATGCGGGGTGGGGTATCAGGTCTGACCGCCTGAAATATGAAGGAGTATGCAAGGCTTTCGAAGAAGCTGGCATGAAGGCGGGAAAGGACAACTTCCTGGTCATCGAAAACGGAAACTCAAAGGAAATCCTTTCCCAGCTGCGGAAACGCCGTGCCGATGCCTTGATATGCTGCAACGATCATACTGCTGCGGAAATCATCAAGGTCTTCCAGCAGAACGGGATCAAGGTTCCAGACGATTTGGCGGTTACAGGATTTGACGGGTTTTCCTTATGCAAATATACTCAC
>CAIQLG010000140.1 GCA_903872565.1 uncultured Lentisphaerota bacterium
CGTTGTTTTTTTAAGGAAAGGTACATCCCTTTTTTCCACTTGCAAAAAAGAGCTGACACGCCAGAACTGGAATTAACAGATTGAATTTAAGGTAGTTACACAGAATACAGAATTAGGGCGGATCAGGAAGTCTGAAATTGTCATCCCGTTTTTTCTGCGACAGTGAGATATTGTCTGTGACACCACTTTCCTTTAGGGGAGATTTCCTCATTTCGGCCAATGTCTTGCAGGTGTCCGGTTCAAACTCGCAATAGCGATAATTCATTCCCTGTTTCAAGTTTTCACCAGTTACAACTGGAGGAAGAAGGGGGATGTCCACTGGAGCTTTTCCTTTAGCCTCCGCCAATGTTTTTTCTACAATCTGTTTATACTTTTCAGCCAATCCCGGTTTGTCATAATCTGAGTTGAACGTATTGTTGTAACCCCGCTGGAAACTTTCAAATGTTTTTTCAGCACTTACTTTTTTCAACTCATTGATGCATTTCGGGCATAATGCAAACTTTTTATCCTTACATCCCCATGCAGTTCCATCGCCAGAAAGCAGGCATTGTGGAAAATTGCAACCTAATGATACAACATTGCGGACAGGAGTCATCGCTATGTTCTTCGCCAGCATATCGGTAAGAACATCCTGGTTTCCCGCACCAAACCATCTCTGATAGGAAATAATTTTAATAAAATTCATGTGAGTGGAGTAAACAAAACGAAGGTTGCCATTAAATAAATCCTTGTCAGTAACTGCCACGATGGTAAAGGCATCTGAAGGCGCTTTCAGATTTTTTTTCAGCCGGTAAAGTACCCAGTCCGCATTATATTGACCTCTGCTTTCTATAAAACAAAGCCTATCCTCCGGTAGGGGCAGTAAAGGCAGTATCTCAACTCGGCATCCAAGGAATTCTTCCACCAAGGGGATCGCATTCTTTATCATTTTCATATCCGGATTCCCCATGGGCTGGATATATACTTTGTATTTTTCAGGAACCTCCCATATGTCTGCAAGAGTTTTCCATTCAATGCTGGCATCCCCGAGTTCCTTTTTCACCGCCTCATATTCTTCAATGAATTTATTTTTGAATTGCTGGTAATTGTTAATTTTACCAGAGATCCAACTTCGTTCAACGGTGTTTATGTCAGGGATGTTGGCAAAATACATAGACGCGGTTTTTTTGTCTCCAAGCTGTAAATATATCTTTGCCATTTCAAGCTGGATTTCAGGGCGGACAATTGTCCAGTTGGAAAGTTTTTTGGAATATTCCAGTGCCACCGTAGCACCCTCCAACTTTCTTGTCAATTGAAGACAGCGTAACAAATCATTTCCAAATTCATCTCGTTCAACATTAAAGGCTCTCAGAACCTCAAGCTCCCTGGCATCATTTGCGGCATCGCCGATCGCCAGATATGATTCTTTCAGACAATATTTACTCAAAGGTGAATCTTCCCACTTTTCTCCGTATTCAATAGCCTTCGGATAGTCTTTCTTGTTGAGATAGCATTTAGCCAGCAGGGGATAAAATCGTTTAATATTTGCATTTGGATGGGCCTGTATAAATTCTTGCGCCATGGATATGGCAGAATCATATTTTTCAGGTAGATTTGAATATGCCCTTATCCTTATAGACAGAACACCTTCGGTCTTCTCTGTACTTCTAACATCAAGCAGAAGTCGATCTATCATTTCGACAATGGATTTCTTGTCGCCCTGTGGGACTCGAGAGTTCTCCAATATGTATAACAGGAGAAATTCCGCCAGTTCAAACATTTTCTGCTCATTGTCGTGGGAAAGAAGGTATATGATTTCCGCATAGTTTAAAGAAATACTCGAAATTTCACCAACTCCATTATGAAGCAATTCCCGCAATATCTTGTCATATATCAGAGCCTCTTTCCATCGCAGTCTAGGATCAGAATTTTCAAGAACTGGAGCTTCATATTTTCGTCCTGTAAATTCAAGAACCAGGTTGGAAGCTGTCTCCGCAAGTTTTTCGGGGTGCGATACTGCGGTTCTCGCATCGAGGATAACCGTTGTCTTTGCATCAACCAGAAAAAGATCCAGACGGAGTTCGTTCTTTCCCTCCTGGTTTACGCTGACTGTTCCAAGTATCACCTTGTCCGCTCCGACCAGTTTTGCGATATTGCCTGCCGCACTTTCCGTCGCCCCGTTGAAAGATCTTATCTCCAGTTCCTTCAGCACCTTGTCAATCTGGGCGTGGTCAACAATCTGCTTGATCTTTTCCGACTTCTGCAGAGCCAATTCCATATCCATCTCCAGACTTTTATCAGCCTCCCCTTTCATCGCCTGGACAGAGTCGAGACGCTTTACCGGCATAACCGCCCAAGTTTCATTGACAGAAAGTACTTTTTCTCCAATTTTTCCCTTATTTTTAGGCTGTAAATTCAAAGTTTGGACAATATTCTTTGTGACATCTGCCACGAAATCGGAATGCCAGTTGTGGACAATTTCAACCTTCTTCAAGTCTTCGCTCTGGTTTTTACGAAGGTCTGTCATGAGCAAAGTGCAATTCAGGTTCACATCTTGATCTATTCCCGCAATTTTGAAATATCCAGTCAGGGCGTAATCGGCTCCCGGGATATAAAAAGCGGCCATGTCGGCATTTTTGTCGAGCTGGTTGAAAATGCTCAGCTTATGCTCTGTGGAAAGGGCGAATCCATTGTTTCTGCTCAATATCACACAGTCATAGTTCTGAATCAGATTGGATACGACTTCATCTCTGAGCGACATTATGATATTAGGCAAATTGGCTGTGGTGAAATCGCAGAAAGGGGGCATGGCTATGACAACCGGCTTGCCATCGTCCGCAAGGATAGCTTTCTGGAAAAACAAAGGGGAAAAGAAACTCGACAGAAAACTTATTGTGGCAAGGAAAGTTCTCATCTGCAATTTTTTAATCATGCTGGATGTACTTCAGTTTAATTTTATAAAGGTCAAATCCAAAAGCGACTACAAATCAAATTTTACTTTCCATTCCATTTTTCGGCAAGCTTGTAGAGGAATGTATCCGCCAGCCTGTTGGCGGCCTTCTGCAGTGCCTTTTTCCCTGCCATTGATTCGGCGAGATCCGTTGCGCCGCCATATGCGCTTTCGGAAAGGAGGATTTCCCCGTCCTTTGTGGAGATCGCCTTGATCTCGACACGGGCACGGCATCCTTTGAATTCCCCGAGGCGGGCGCCCAATTCAGATATTGCCTCGCCGTAAATCAGGATATCAACACCTTTTTTCGCGGCAAAATCTGTCGCTGTCTTCTTGTCGCTGAAAAAACTGTATGTGTTTGACGGATCGTTGCGCATCATCGTAACATATTCGGAATTCATAACCTTGAATTTTTCAGCAAGAAGACGATTGACCAGTTCAGTTTCCGCCGCGGGATCTATGATTACACGCTGCGTAATATGCATTTCAGGAATAATAACCATCACAGAGGGGCGTTTCCAGTCGGCAGGAATAGCCTTTACCTTCTCTTCATCTGTTTTTGAGGATTCTGATTTCTCCTTATTGAAGCTGGCGATCAGTTTCTCGATGTTTGCCGCGAGCGATTTGCCTGCCTCAATCGCATCGTCCTTCGATTTCAGAGGAGCATATGCGAGTTTTGTGACAGTTGTTTCCACATCAATGATCTTTACAACTGCCATGGTCTTGTCCCCGCTCTGTTGAATACTGCCACTGCAGAAATACTTCGCGCCAACTATCTGACCAAGCTTTTTCGCGGACTCCGGACTTATCATTCCCTGCTCTGCAAGCTGCAACTCCAGCAGTGCCTTGTGAAGATTTTCCCTGTCAACCAGTGTTATATTTTCGGAGACCGAGAGTTCCGCCTGCATGACATCGGACACAATCTCACGCTCCTTGACCAAATCACCGGAAGCCTGCAAAGGATTAACAGCCACGACAGTCTTGCCCGCTGCAACAGACGAAAATGATAGTAAGAGAAACAGTGCGGCTGGAAGCAAAAGACTTTTGAGATTCATAACATCCTCCTTTTTTCATTATTAGACCTACATACATACTTTGAACAGTTTAGCTGTAATGTGACATAATGCAATCACATCGCGTTCTTGTAGATGGCGATCACATCGTTGAGTTTGGGAATCCTGGGGTTTGTCGCGCCACAGGCATCCTTCATTGCGTTTTTCGCCATTGTGTCAAAGTCCTCCGGCTTGACACCTAGTTCTTCAAGGCCCGAAGGAATTCCAACATCCTGCGACAGGATGGAAATTGACTCAATTGCAACTTCCGCGGCATCTCTTGTAGAAATTGACTCTATATTTTCTCCCATTACTTCGGCGATGTCTGCGAATCTTTCAAGCCTCGATATGAGATTGAATCTGCAGACATGGGGAAGAAGTATCGCGTTGCACATTCCGTGGGCGAGATTGTATAATCCTCCAAGCTGATGGGCCATCGCATGGACATAGCCCAGACTCGCATTGTTGAATGCCATTCCCGCGAGATATTCGGCATATGCCATCTTGTCGCGGGCCACCATGTCGGATCCGTTGGCCACGGCGGGGCGCAGATATTCTGAAACAAGTTCAATCGCCTTGAGGGCGCAGGCGTCCGTCACGGGAGTCGCGATGGTTGAGACATACGCTTCGACCGCATGAGTAAGGGCGTCCATTCCGGTGCAGGCTGTCAGGAAAGGCGGCATTCCTACCATCAGACATGGGTCGTTGATAGCGATCGTAGGAGTTGTATGCCAGTCCACTATCGCCATTTTGATGTGCCTTCCAGTATCGGTGATGATGCAGAAACGTGTCATCTCGCTCGCTGTTCCCGCAGTGGTGTTGATCGCGATGAAGGGAGGCATGGGGTTTTTCGACTTGTCCACTCCCTCGTAGTCGTGGATCCTGCCGCCATTCGTTGCGACGATTCCGATTCCTTTGCCGCAGTCGTGCGCACTTCCTCCCCCGAGCGTGATTATCATGTCGCAGTTGTTTTTCTTGAACACTGCGAGCCCTTCCTCCACATTCAGATCGGTGGGGTTCGGAACGGTCTTGTCATATATTACTGGTGTTATCCCGATGTCTTTCGCAATCATATCCGCAATTTGCTTAGCCATGCCAGTCTTGATCATGCCCTCATCGGTGACAAGCAGTGGTTTTTTTGTGCCGAGGCTGTTTATTCTTGCTCCGAGTTCCTTGTGACATCCGATTCCCATGAGAGTCTCGCAGGGAATGAAGAATCCGAAAGTCTGCTCCTTGATGGCCATTGTCAAATCCTCATTTAAAAATTTTATTGATGATCTTTTCCCATTACTTCCAGAAAACTTTTCTTGGTTTCATCTGGAATATCTAAACCTTCCACCCATTTTTTAGCCGTAATATAGTCTTTTTCCGCCCATGCGCAAGCAACACTTACCAGCGCATTATTTCTCGCGTCTCCCTCCGGCAATTTAAGTGCCCATTCAGATGCGGCCACAGGATCTTTTATTGTCCATATACAAGCCACGTTAGCCAATGTCTCATTTCTTGCTTCTCCATCAGAGATCATCATTGCCCATTCGGATGCAGCGACGGGATCTGTTTCTACCCATTTTCCAAGCAAATCATAATAAGTGTCATAATCATAATCCTTATTCCCCAGCAGTTTCTCAAGTTCAATCCGGAAGTTTTTGTCACTGCCGGTTTCGCCGGGAGAAACTTTGAGGGGGCGAATTGTAATGGAAGCTTTTTGGTTATTGGGTGCCGGTGTTGTCTGCTCCGAGGCAGGTACTGGCTTTGCCATGTCTCCTGTTTTGCCATCAGTGCCTGACGTGTCCACCTTTTTCAGAATCACGACGGCCATGACCGCCCACAAAATCAGCAGGATAAAACCGATTAAAATTTTTAATTTCATAATAGAAAATCTTATTCTGTTGGATGAACCTGTTGGCTTCGCCGGGCTGTAGCCGCCCCCGTGTCGGGGGCTATGTCACGGCCAACATGGCCGTGGCTACAAATTTCCAACCATCAAGCGATCCTACCTAAAATACAAATTACTAATTAAAATCAGGTTTTAATCAGCGCAGGGACTCCCGGAATGGAACTGAAGACGAATCTGCCGTTGACGATTGTGGCGGCAGCTCTGCCTTTGACCTTCCAGCCTCCGAACGGTGTGTTTCTGGATTTGGAGAAAAACGAATTAGGATCTATAACATGTTCATGATCAAGATCCAATATCGTAATGTCCGCACTTGTTCCGTCATCAAGCCGGGCAATGCTGTCAATTCCAAGAATTTTCGCGGGACCGTCGGTGAACTTCGAGATGAAGCTCATGAGATCAAGCTGTTCTTTGTGATAGAGTTCTGTGAGGCAGATGGAAACAGCCGTTTCGAGTCCAACTATTCCGAACGGCGCATAGTCGAACTCCACAAGCTTTTCCGTCTCGGTGTGCGGGGCGTGGTCGGTGGCTATCGCCGTGATAGTTCCGTCAACCAGACCTGAAATCAGGGCGAGGCGGTGCTCCTCCGATCTCAAAGGCGGATTCATCTTGTAGTTGGTGTCGAACGTTTTGACTTTTTCGTCCGTAAGTGCAATATGATGTGGTGTGACTTCGCATGTGATCTGAAGTTTCCTTCTCTGCGCGTCCCTTATGAGTCTCAGGCTGCCGGCCGAGCTGACGTGCTGGATGTGCACCTTCCACCCCACTTTTTCGGCGAGAATTATGTCTCTGGAAACCATCAGTTCCTCGGATTCCGCAGGGATTCCCCTGAGTCCCAGGACGGTTGACCAGTATCCCTCGTGCATAACTCCGCCACCGGAAAGAGTTTCGTCCTCGCAATGATCGAAAATTGGCATTTTGAAACTTTTGGAATACTCGAGGACGTGTTTCATTATCTCGTGGTTGTGGACGCATTTGCCGTCGTCTGTTATCGCCACTACACCGGCTTTTCTTAGTCCGCCAATACCGGCCATTTCCTTGCCTTCCTGACCTTTTGTTATGCACCCCGCGATGAAGACTTTTACTGCGCCTTCCCTTTCGGCATGGCCCTTGACATATTCTATCGCGCTTTGCGAGTCCGCGGGCGGCGAGGTATTTGGCATTGCAACTATTGATGTGAAACCGCCTGCTGCGGCCGCCATTGTTCCTGTCCTGATCGTCTCCTTGTCACTCCGTCCGGGCTGTCTCAGATGCACATGAAGATCAATGAATCCGGGAGCCACTATCTTCCCATTGAGTTTCACTATCACCGGGTTTTTCACTTTTTCCGGCGGGCAGATCTTCCCGTCGCTTATGCCTATGTCAATTTTCTCGTCGAGTTTCCTCGATGGATCAACGACTCTCGCACCTTTTAAAATATATTCTGTATTCATTTTTATATGCACCCCGCAATTAAGTAGAGTACCGCCATTCTGACGGCAAGACCATTGGTTACCTGTTCGAGTATGACCGACTGCGTTCCGTCGGCTATCGAGGAATCAAGCTCGACTCCGCGGTTTATCGGCCCCGGATGCATTATCAGAGCGTCCGGTTTGAGATATTTGACGGTTTCCTTGTTCAGCCCGAAGATGCTTGCATACTCGCTTATGCTCGGGAAGTATGATGCGCGCTGGCGTTCGTGCTGAATCCGCAGGAGATTGACCACATCGGCACCTTCGATCGTGTCCTTCAAATTGTCGCAGACGCGCACTCCGATCTTTTCAAACTCCTTGGGAACCAGGGTTGCCGGGCCGCCTATTGTCACATTCGCACCAAGTTTCAGAAGTCCCCATATGTTGCTTCTCGCAACCCTGCTGTGGAGAATGTCACCGACTATTGAAACATTGAGCCCCTCGATTTTCCCCTTCTTCTCCCTTATGGTGAAAATGTCGAGAAGCGCCTGCGTAGGATGCTCGTGAGCCCCATCTCCCGCGTTAAGAACTCCGCATTTCAGCCGCCGCGCCAGAAAATAGTGGGAGCCTGCCGCTGAATGTCTCATCACGATCAGATTCACCTGAAGCGCCTCGATGTTCTTCGCGGTGTCCAAAAGCGTCTCACCCTTGCTCAGACTGCTTGTCGAGGCACTTATGTTTATTATGTCCGCGCTGAGCCTTTGTTCTGCAAGCTCGAACGATGTCCTCGTCCTCGTGCTCGGTTCCACAAAAAAGTTCACTACCGTTTTGCCTCTCAGTGCGGGAACTTTCTTGATTCTTCTCTCGGACACCTTCTTGAATTCGGCCGCGGTGTCGAGAATCAGCCTTATCTCGTCGGCCTCGAGATCATATAGCGTGATCAGGTCTTTTCTTGTCCAGACAGCCATTTTAGAGTCCTTAATGTTATTTTATAACTTTTTATTGGTAATTCGTCAGTCTTTTCGGCAATTTGCATTTTTGGAGGAATGCGCTTCGTCGCGTCCGCGCATGGCCATGATGGAGCATGACCCTCCAACAAATCTTGCCACATTACTTTTTTGTGGATTTATTCCGAATAAGCAATGCGGATTCCACTCCGTCAAGCTCGTGCCATTTCACTATGATCTTGTCTCCCTCGTTCGCCTTGTATTTCTTGCCGACATAGTCGGGCTGGATCGGAAATTCCCTGCCACCCCTGTCAATGAGCACCGCAAGCCTGATGAACGATGGCCTCCCGTAGTCCGTGACCGCATCAAGCGCGGCCCTTATCGTCCTGCCGGTATGGAGAACATCGTCAACAAGGATGATGCCCTCATCCTCGAGATCAAATGGGATTGAGGTTTCGTTCAGGCTGGAAAGCTTGCGGCGCATCCCGATGTCGTCGCGGTACATGCTGATGTCAATGGCACCGATTGGAACCTTGTGGCCAGTTTTTCTTTTAACCGCCGCGATGATTCTCTCCGCTAATGGAATTCCCTTGGTCTGAATTCCGAGGAACCCGATTTTTCTGATGGATGCGCCTGGAAAATCTTTGATTATCGCATCGGCCATCTTGTCTATCTTGCCAGCGATCTGTTTTTCGTCGTATATTGTCTTTTCGGCGTGAACGGACTTTTTCATAAAAACATCATGTAATTTTTATACAATAAAGCAGTTTCTTTAAAAAAAACAAATGACCATAAAAAATTTTAGACCAAAATTTTATCATATGGAAATTTGTATTTCCAATGTAGGTCAGACATTCTTGTCCGACACGTGGCAGACAGGAATGTCTGCGATACATTAATTTGCAGGATATTTTTAATTTTATCCCCTAAATTACAAGACAAATACAGAATAAGTGGTATTATCATGTTAAGCAAAGGAGTTTTATATTATGTCGCGCCAAGATAAATCTGTGGAAGGAGGAAGGTGACAAAACGCCTGAAACCTACCGAAAGTGACCTTGTGAGAGAGGAGAAGTCCGAAACTCACCCGGAGAAGCGAGATCGAGC
>CAIQLG010000141.1 GCA_903872565.1 uncultured Lentisphaerota bacterium
CGGGGTGATCGAAATAGAGGAATACAGGAAGCCTGTTCCGGGAAAAGGCGAAGTCCTTCTGAAAGTCGATGCATGCGCTCTTTGCGGGACCGATCAGAGAGTCCTCAGGGGCGAAAAAAAATGCGATGTCCAAATAATTGGACATGAGATTGCTGGAACTGCCTTGGAGAAAGGAGAAGGTGTATGCGATTCACTTGTCAGAATTGGCGGAAGATATGCTCTACAGACAGTCATCGGCTGCGGGCATTGCAGGATGTGTCACAAGAAACAGCAGAATCTCTGCGAGAACCGTTTCAAGGCGCTCGGATATGCATGGAACGGCGGATTCGCGGAATATATGCTGATGCCCGCTGGGGGAGTCGAACAGGAATGCCTGATCCCGATTCCGGACGATATGCCGGCAGATGTCGCGTCCCTGCTTGAACCCCTGAGCTGCTGCATAAACGGTTACAGATGCATGCCCGTCGCGGAAATGGAGCACGTGGTGATTTTCGGGGCGGGTACAATCGGCGTAATGAATGGCTTGGTTGCAAAGGCGATGGGTGTGAAAACCGTAACGATAATGAACCGGACACAGCCGAGGCTTGACACCATAAGGAAGCTGGATTTCGGTTTTGACAATCTGATAAACACGTCCGAGACCGACCCTGAAAAGTGGGTAATGGAACATACTTTGGGCAAAGGAGTCGATGCCGTGATCATTTCGGCTTCGGCCAAGCCGCTCGTTCCGCTCGGAATGAAGCTCCTCAGGTGGGGAGGACACCTTTCGATATTCGCCGGAATGAACAAGAACGATCCAGTGGAGCCGATAGACCTGAACCTCATACATTATCCGGAACAGCACATACACGGCGCGAACAGCTCTGTCCAGATCGACTATCTTGATTCGATAAGATATATCCAGGAAGGAAGGATTGATGCCGAACGCCTGATAACGCACAGGTTCAAGCTCTCGGATTTCAAGAAGGCGATGGAAGTCCAGAAGGATCCGGCCAGTGGTGCAATGAAGATAGTCATAATACCTTAGCAGGTCTGGTTTCGATGAACCCAGGCATGCCAAGTCTTATCGATGATTGGCATACTTCAACAGGAAGATTTGTCATACTCAGCCATAAATGGTTGAAGAATACATTAAAAAAAAGGAATAGTAATGGAAGTTTTAAAAAAGTACGAAAAGGAGACAGAACTGTTCATCAAGGTATGCGGAAAACTCTCGTCCAACAAGTTCATAAGCGGCGGGGGTGGAAATCTTGCATGGAGGCTCGAGGACGATCTTATCATGATAACCCCGACTCAGATGGCCAAGGGAGACATAAGGACTGGCGATCTTGTCTTCATCAACATGAAAGGCGAACAAGTGTGGGGAACCAGGAAGCCCACCGGCGAGAAACCCATGTACCTCAAATTCTTCTCCGACCGCCCGGACATCAGAACAGTCGTCCATTGCCATCCACCCTGCATCTGCACAGCCGGGATTGTCAAGGAGAAGACTCTTCTCATGAAACCTTACTTCCCGGAGGTTGTCTTGGAGGCGGGGCCTGCGCCAGTTGTTCCATATGCCACCCCTCTTACCGCGAAACTTGCCGAAAATTTCACCCCGTACCTTCGCAGATACAATGCTTTCATAATGGAAAACCACGGGTTTGTCTCAATGTCGCCAGGCGACATATACTGGACATATCTGACGGTGGAACTGCTGGAGGCGTCCGCGGACAGCATATTGAGGGCGCTTGCGGCCGGGCTCGAACTTCAGGAACTGAAATACGAGGATGTCCGGGAACTGGGAAAAGTCATGCCCTCTAGAGGTCTGACTCTTTTTGGAGCCCCCGGAGAAAATAAAAATCTTGAAAGCCTCTACTTCGAATAATAAGATCGAGCTCTTGGCGCCGGCCGGAAGCATGGAGGCTCTTGTAGCCGCCGTGGATTCGGGTGCTGATTCGGTATATTTCGGGCTCGGAGAACTCAATGCGCGGCGCGGCGCGGAGAACATAAATTCCGAAAACCTCCGGGATGCCGTGGAATATGCACACTCAAGGAAGGCCAAGGCATATCTGACATTGAACATTGATATCGCCCCGCGCGAACTTGGACTTGCTGCGAGATACATAGAGTTCGCCGCCGGGAATTCCATAGATGCGATCATCATGAAGGATACTGCCATATTCCTCCTGATTCCATGCTATCCGGAAATTAGATTTCATCTGAGCACACAGGCTGCAATCTCCACAAGCGCAGGTGTCCGTGCCGCAAGGGAATTCGGAATATCAAGGGTCATCCTTCCGAGGGAACTTGACTTCGAGGAAATAAAGGCGGCATCTTCGGTGTCTGGAATCGAAACCGAAATATTTGTGCAGGGGGCGATGTGCTTCTCCGTGTCGGGAAGATGCCTTCTGTCGAGCTGGATCGGCGGGCGGAGCGGAAACCGCGGACTCTGCGCGAGCCCCTGCCGCTTCAAATGGGAGACTGGCTCCTCCGAGGGGAACTTCCTGTCTGCATTCGACATTTCCCTTGCAGAACGGATCGGTAAAATCCGCGAGTCTGGCGTGAGCGCGCTGAAAATTGAGGGGAGACTCAAAAGCCCCGAATGGGTCGCGAAGGCCGTGAAAATATACAGGAAAGTCCTTGACTGTGCAACTGACGGCGCAGATCTTGCCGATTTGCGGGAACTTAAAGCTTATGCAGGCAGAGAGATGACATCGTCCATCTTCGACGGCAAGAGAAGAAACATCACAGGCGAATCAGGCCGCCCCAAGTCACGGAACGGAGACGAAGATCGCACGGAAGACTTGGAAAAACCTAAAGCACTTCTTTTCGGCATCTCAATCGTGAAGGACGGAAAATTCCTCCAATGTTCCTTTGTCTGCGGGACGGTGAAAAAAGATTTTATGATCGCCATTCCATCCTTGGAGGGAAATACAAAAAAAGTTTCTTCTCCGGAAATCATTGATTATTTCAACCAGCTGCAGATCGATGATATATGTCCTGGAAAAATCTCAGTTTCTCCAGAAAATATGGAAATTAGGAAGAAGGATCTTAAGACAATTTCCGATGAAATTTTAGCTTTTGTCCGGAAGGCCGGGAAAAAGACGGAGAAATATCTCAAGATTGGCATCAGAGAAAATGCGAGGAGAATTTTAGATGGAATTAAGACAAACAGACAGGTTGGGAAATTGAGACACCTGGGAGAAAAGCCTGACAGGGCGAGGGTGTCAGGTTTTCCGGCTTTTTGCGAAATTCGCAAATCATATCCGGGACTCCAGATTGTCGCTGAAAATCTGAAATCCGAGGAAATAAATGGAATTTCAGACGCAGAGGGCAGGGGAATCATAATCTCGCTTCCCGCCGTTATATACGAGTCTGGCTTGGATGAAACACGCGAAATCATAAGGACTTGCAAAGGAAAAGGGCTAGCCTTGGAGGTTAACGGCTGGGATGGCTGGTTCCTTGCCAATGAGGAGAGTGCTAAATTCGAAGCCGGTCCCGGCCTCATGATACTTAATCCGCTTGCGGCGGAATTCTTGCGCCTGAAAAATTTCTGTTCCGCAACAGTGTCAATAGAGGCCGACAAGGAGAAGATCGCAGAAATCTGCCAGGCGTCGTCTCTTCCTCTCTCTATTGTAGTTTATGGCAGACCGGCACTTATGTTCACAAGGATAGAACCTGATCCTGCGCTGCTTGAGCAGGGGACTTTCATAACCGACAAGAAGGGAATGACCTTTTGTTTTGCAAAGGAGAAGTTCTGCTATTCTCTGCGTCCGAAAGAACCGTTCGACTTATCCAAGGAGAAATGTCCCGAAATCGGAGTGGAACATATTGTCGCCGATCTTGCCGGCGAGAAAGAACCCGCGAAAACTTTGTTCCTGATGGGAAAACTCAACATGGTAAAATTCAATTTCGCCGGCAAGCTGAAATAGGAGTAAATTTATATCGCATTGGATTGGAATCTTATATCTGACTTGATCGAATTGATGAGTATGTATGTTCGAACTGGCGACAGACAATTGATGTCACTCTCTTGTGATCTATTAATAAAGCTTGATAGCGTTCGAATAAAAGATTCGAACAGGTACTATATTGCTGAAACCTTACATAAAGGACAATGGTTATTTTTCAAAAGACAATAATATATTTGAAGACTATGATGAAATCTTTGAGCCTGGCATAGACATGGATAAAGACGAACATGTGATGAAGCCTGGGCTGGCAATCGTGCTCGGCAAGGAGGTCGAAAGGTTGGTCATAAATCCATTGACTGGAAAACCGTATGACATTTTGGAAGACAAGGATTCGGTGAAGATAGGGTTCTCATTCAGGAGACCAGAAAGGAAGAATTATGCTCCACCGATAGATCCATCTACCGGCAAGCCATATGAAATTGACAAGAAAAAAAATCTGAAGAACCACTTAGCTTCATGCCCGAAGAGAAACATGAGATTATCTTCAAGAAGCCAAAACCGCCAGAGGCCAAACGCGAACCTTGAAGGAAAATTAACCGCAGAGGTCTAAAAGGGGTCAGACCTAGGGTGTTAAAAACTTGCCACTTTTCTTAGGTTTTCTGGAAATAACTTCACCGAGGAATTCTTGAAATTTGTATTTATGAGACTAAAAGCCCTTTTCCTTTTTGACAAAAAACTCTCTCCGATATTCTGCCTGAGCCAATCGTCCACATCTTTTGCCGGCACGCTTTCCATGGCTGTTCTCACTTCTGCCGCATCGAATTTCCCC
>CAIQLG010000142.1 GCA_903872565.1 uncultured Lentisphaerota bacterium
CGGGTGTGCAGTTCTTGCATAGAAAAATAATATTCAGATGACGTTTCCACAATTTTGCCAATTGTGGAAACTTATAGATTTGCTTGTGCGGAAGGACTTCCGCCAAGCAAATCTAGTTTCTTCTGTATGATAGGCGCCGCATCCGCAGGTTCATGGGCGACTCGATACTTGAGGACATCACGCCTGAATCTCCGTAGGGAGCGCGATGTCAGCTGTATCAGAAAAAGGCGGCTTGGCATTATGCGGCCGTGAACGATTTCGAGCCCGAAATGGCGTGATCGGGATGGCATAAGCGGAAGGAAAAAAGAGGCTGGGTGCGAAGGCACGGCCTCTTTTTTTAGGTGGAGGGAGAAGTCATCCATCACATGTAGCACTTATTATATAACAGTCCCTAAAGCCAAACTGTTAGTTTTCCGCTAAATATTTATTGGGATTCTTGATATAATAAATATGCCTCGTATGCTACCAATATTATGTGGATGCACGATAGCTTTTGCGGTCAAACGTGGGGGATGCATATCAAAAGTCTTTTCAATTCAATGCGGTTTTTTGGGAGTTGGTCTTGATTTTTCCCGGCGGTGTGATTATCTTCCGAGCATATGAAAAACAAATTCCTATTAATAGGTCTTATGTTGACCTCTGAATGTAAGTTAGACTTAGCTGAATCCTCGTTTACCTGTTGTCCGCTGCCCGGGCATTCCCAATATGCTTCCGGTCTGTGCCCGACGGGAATTAGGAATGGAGCATAAACAACCATGGAGCCTGTGTATTGTCTGCCTGAACTGAGAATTGGAGACCTGCTGGCCCGCACCTGTATTGTCCAGGGCGGCATGGGGATCGGCGTCTCATTGTGTGGCTTGGCCGCCGCCGTTGCCAACGAAGGCGGCATCGGTGTGATTGCCACGGCCGGCATCGGCATGGACGAGCCAGACATAGAGATCCACCCCAGAAATGCCACCCTTCGTGCTCTTCGCCGGGAGATCGGCCAGGCACGCGCCCGTACCAGTGGTATCCTAGGTGTCAATATCATGGTGGCTCTTACCAACTACGAGGATGTGGCGCGGACTTCCATGGAGGAGGGGATCGACATCATCTTCTCCGGTGCCGGTCTGCCTATGAATCTGCCGAGTTACCGGCCCGCAGGTTCGCGGACAAAGCTAGTTCCGATTGTCTCTTCGGGGCGGGCTGCGGACATCCTGTCCCGCCGCTGGAAGGAGAGGTTCGACTACCTGCCGGATGCCTTCGTGGTTGAGGGGCCCCTTGCAGGCGGACACCTCGGCTTCAAGCTGGAGCAGATCCGGGATCCAGGCTATGCTCTCGAGCAGCTGATCCCCGACGTGCTCGCCACGACCAGTGATCTGGAACAGAAGTACCAGCGGCCTATCCCTGTCATCGCGGGCGGCGGCATCTACACCGGCGCGGACATTCTCCGGTTCCTCCGGATGGGACTCTCCGGCGTGCAGATGGCCACGCGGTTTGTCACAACCTTCGAATGCGACGCCTCCGATGCCTTTAAGCAGGAGTACATCCGTGCGAAGGAGAGTGACCTTGTCATCATCCAGAGCCCAGTCGGCATGCCAGGCCGGGCAATCCGCAACGCGTTCCTCGACGATGTCCAGCATGGTCTGAAGAAGCCCTACCGGTGTCCTTTCCACTGCATCATCACCTGCGACTTCAAGAACAGCCCCTACTGTATTGCCCACGCGCTGATAAGCGCCCGGCGAGGCGAGTTCGCCCACGGATTTATTTTTGCCGGGGCCAACGCCTGGCGTGCCACGAAAGTCGTCTCCGTGAAACATGTGATGGATGCGTTGCAGGAGGAATACCGGCAGGCCTCATGTTCCGGATAAAGCCTTGACATTGAAAGAGTTCCGCCTATATTCCCGTCTGTGTTTCAAGTCGCAAAGGACCTAAAATTAATCACGAGGTGGGAAGTGGCGGATGCCAAAAATCCGAACTAGTTTTCCGGATTCTTTACTACCCCCCACAATTACATGGGTTAGACTCGATGTCTAGCCCCACGTTGTGCCAAACGTCATAGGTCTCCTCACAGAGACCAACGGGACAGGTCGTGCCTAGGATGCGGATTCCGTCCCGATACATCTTGAGGCGCGTCTTCAGAGGATAGCGGGCAAGCGACTTAAGATCCGAACATTTCTCCAGTGCTCGCAAAATTGGCGTCTTCACAAATCGGCCTAGATTATGTTCTGCGCGTAAAGTCCCGAGAGTGACCCGCTCGGGTTTCAATGCCTTGACCTGGCGTGTGATCCACCCGTAGTCAAAACCTAAGATTATTGGGTCAATGCGCATACGGATTCGCCATCCCTTCTTTTTGAGGCGGCGGGCTGCCTCAAGCCGGTCCTCCACAGTAGCTGCACCAGCCTCGTGCGTGGCCGCTGCAACGGGATTATTGACCGAAAACGATACGGCGATGTTGTCACATGGTTTCAGTCTCAATAGGACACGAGCTTCCTTAAGGCCTCCCTTGGTAACTAGGAGGAGCGTGTGTGGACGGCCTTTAGCCTCCTGTCTGAACACTTCAACCAGATCGGCGATAAGTGGACGGTATATTTCGAAGCTCAGACTGTCTGACAAATTCCCGGCATTGAGGACATAGGATTCCAAGTCGTCAAGCCGAATCCAGCCTCTTATCTCCTTCAGCATTTTATCTCGGTTGTTGAATACGTGCTGGCCATTGAGATGCCAGAACGAGGATTTAAGATAACAGTATGTACAATGTGGCACGAATCCGCAACCGTTGGCATGGGACAAAACGTAGAAATTCGGGCAGACGGTATTGATCGGAGTAGTACGAAAGATCTCCACAAATTTGGATGAGCGAGGGCGTAGGACTATTCTGTGGCGATCCGTCTGTTTCGACTTTTGCTGTCGCAAGGTACAACTATTTGGGCTGCCGTTAGGAACATTTGGCTCGCTTGAATGTTTCAGGCATTTTCTCACCTTCATGTTTGCAGTCCTCTCCTTTCTATATCTGGCCGTGTTTGAGCATGACCAGTTTTCCCGACACATAATTATACAGCTTTGGCAGAAACTCTACGCGTTCATCCAGCAGATCTAGCTAGTGCTTCGCCAGGCACATCTTGAAGGAGTACTCCACGCACTCGATCTATAAACATCAGTTTTTTTAGAATTGAGTGGGTAATCTCACATACTTCTACACAATAGTTCATATAATATTCCATCATTCCAAGAATTCAATATCATCCCGTTATGAAGACAGAAAAAGTGAAGGTGCTAACAAATAAGGATTCATTTTTTAAGAAACACAAAGAAGGAACGTACTGTAGGAGCAAAAAACAGATGAATCCTCAGAATGAAAATCTGGAAATTCAAATTCTCGGGTTTAGATATTTTTAGTCTGGCATCAGCATGCGCGCACCGCATTCACAGGAAAAAAGAATACCAGTACCGTTATCAAGGACAAGGCTACGGAGGAGAAATTTACGCTTGTAAATAAAATGGTAATCCCCCAGCTCAGCTGGGGGACTTGTCAAGTTTGACCTTGTGCGAATTATTGGTCTCGCCCATGATAAAGTCCCGATCCCACATTGACATCTCGGTTATCCGCCAAACACCGGTGCATTCAGGTTTGATTTTCATTGGTACTCAAATCCTTACAACTTATTGTTCAGGTACTTATTTCTTCTTCGCGAAGTAGAAGTAATTGTCCTTTTCCCTTTCCAGCGCCAGTCCCACCTGGTCGTAGTCAATAGGCGCATACTCCATTGTGATCTCGCCACAAAGGGTGAGCCATTCCTGGTGGTCCCAACATCCGTTGTTGCTCTTCACAAAGTCAGCAAGCATCCCGGCCTTGACCAGATTACGGAGTTTGCGTCCGTTTGCATTGAACAACATTATCTGTTCGTGGAGCGGTGCGAACAGTTTGTCCCATCCGGAATTGACAGAATGTTGCCGCTTCAGAGCGGTCCCCAACTTGAAATTTGCATCGCATAGGATAATTTTAGGTTGTGGCGAAAGGAGCAAACCATGAATGGGCTTTGCCATGGCGCATTCGCCTTCCATTCAGTTATGAATGTTTCAGGTATCATTTGTTTCAGTTTCCCTTTTGTATATCAGGTTCGATTTCAGTATTGGCTATAATTTTCCATTTGTCGTTTCTCTCTCCTTTTCCGGGCATTCTCAGATCAAGTGGTTCCCAGAAAGTCCTGGCTGTATTCAAGATCCTTGAGAGCCCCGAGACCTTTGCTCCCCATCCAGTTTCATCCAGCAGGAATCCTAGGCGCTGGAGTATTGACAGATCGCAGCCCATTTCCGGCAGGGCGGCCAGCTCCCTCGACCTTATGACTTCTCCAAGTTCAACAAGTATTGTGGCTATGCTGCTCAGCGAACCGATGGCACGCCTGTAAAGGAGCAGATCATAGGCTGTGATCTCCGGAGTACTCACACGGAAATAGCCAGTAGGGACTTTCATCTTCTGATATAAACCAGCAGCAATCTGTTTCTTGTACAGGAAACGCATCTTCAAGTTCGGACGGTCGATGTTGCGGAACTGGTGATCGCTCATTACCTGGAAGACATGATACTTCTGGTGCGAAGCCCCATGCATCATTGCGGCTGTAAGGCCGCAAACATAATACTCGAAACCCTTATGGCGGGACCAGTCGTCAATGAACCATTCCGGAGGCAGAGTCCCATAAGCCTGATGCTGGGGATCTATGATTACAAGGAAATCTTCGCTTACAGGCATGAGCCATCCTGACTTCGCAAGGTGCCGCAGTTTAGCATTTAAATTTGGGACTGTCTGTGCAAGATCCTTTGCCGCGTCAGCCCTTGTGAAGGTATAGGCACCGCGTTTGAGAAGCTTCCTCACAAACTCTATTCCAGACAAAGTTTTCATATTCGTAAAGTGAATTTTAAATTTATTATATGCATGCGATAGCTCATTTATTTAATGAGGCAAGTCTAACTCATATTATTTTACTACGGTTAATCTACTTTTTGCGACGTTTTTCAGTGAAACGGAGCAATGAAAATCTCTGATTTTATCGGGGGCAGACCCCGATGCCAACACCTTGTTGTCCACCTTACTTTCTTTATCCTCTGCCGTCTCTCCCAGGCACGGAGTACGGGGTTCCCTCCATGCCACGCCGTAGTCCTTGCGAAGGCGGGTTATCTCTTACCTCTTAATTCCAAATCTACACGCACTAATCTTCAGCTTAAGCTATAACGCCAACAATTTCTGCGCCATCTCTAGTTTGGGAGTCAGTATTTAAGGTCAACCCGGGGTGGCAGATAGGGACATTCTTGTATAATCAGCCCTTTTCTCAGCAATTTTGAGCAGTTCCTTTTTCCCGGGAATCACATACGAAACAATTTTGCAGTTTTTTGTTTTGACATTTTTCATGCTTCCCCCTTCTACAAATCCCGGGTATCCCGTTTGCCATGCCGGACTGAGGCGAGTTATAATGCCATGAAGTCTTTTGGCAACCGTTTCAGGACTTCTGAGAACCTGGCATTCCCAAATAACAATGACACTCCATCCGAGCTTGCGAAGTTCGCACTGGTTCTTCTTGTCGCGCCGGAGATTGTTCTCAAATTTCTCCCTCCAGAACTTGACACGCGTCTTCGGGACCGAGGCCATTTTGCACTTGCTGTGGCGGTGCCAAAAACAACCATGCACAAAGACTATCGTCTTATGCCTTGGCATGACGACATCCGGGCTCCCTGGCAGTTTTTTATTTTTCAACGAGAAACGAAAGCCCATCCTGTGCAGGATGGATCTGACAATTATTTCCGGCTTGGTATTTTTAGACCGGATTCTGCCCATTATCCAACTGCGTTTGTCTTTATCAAAAAGATCCATGGGAAATAAACTAGACAGGATTACATGATTTGCAAGAAGATATGAAAATTAATTCCCTGAGTCAATAGCGGAAGTGTGACCCAAAAAGGCCTTAAATATCTGCCTCCAACTCTCACAACTCAATCTATCTTGGGCACTTTGCTGTCCCCCCTGGGAGTCTTGTGCATTTCAAGAGGCACATTCAAGGCCGTGCCGGTTCCGTAGAAATCAATAATATTTCCTGAAGTTTTGACTTCACCGCCTTTCTTGAAATAGACGGGTTGCCTTATCCATTCTCCGAGCTTCTTGTCCTTGATTTCAGCATAGTATGAGATTTGTTTTTCAATGGAGTCAACTGTTACGAAAACGCATTCCTTTTTTTCTTTGCTCTGGGATGGCACTTCAAGCTTGTCGCCTTTTTGCAAATCCAGATACCAGGCCTCTGAAATAATGGCGACAGCAAGTGGATTGTGCTCTTTGACAAGTTCACTGACCACATCCCTGAATCTTTCCCTGTCAGCATGCATCAGATCAATAAGTTGCTTGGGCAGAGGATTCAATGTGTCATTGATAACGAAGAACACCATCGGAGCGATCTGACCGTACTCCTCAAAATTCTTCCTGGCTCCTTCGCTGAGGTCAAGAGCTATCTTATCAAAGATGTCCATAAGACTTCCTTTATTTATTGACTATAAGTTTGCACCATCAATGACTTTTTCCAAGGTGATATGAAAAAAATGGTGCCATGGAAAGAAGGGATCCTTGTCGAGCACATTGTCGAACACCTCGTCGTGCAACGTGCTTTTTCATCTTGATTAAACATTGAGCGTTGAAAATTAATTCCCCAAGTCAATAGAGGGAGTGTGTCCCTGCAAGATTCCACTCTTTATTTATAGTCTTTCAAGATTCTCTCTATTTAACAAAGTAAATTCTGAAAAAGGGATCTTCACTACACTGCTAGCACCACCTTGCATATTTCTTCCACCTCCTACAGAGACCCAAGATGCATATTGTGCCAATTTATCGTAAGTAATAAACCACCAATTAACAAGTCGTCTATCATCAATATTATCAATCTCTCTAACGATAAATAGTGAATGAAGATTGCCCTTTTTGGCGGCATAAAACGCGAGTTTAACAAATGGGCCTATATCTATACCAAAATATTTTCCAACATGCCGGTCATTGGCAACAGTTTTTTCTTTGATTTCCAAGGGATATGTGAATTGATTACCCCATAAAATGCCATCAACATCAGATATTTCAGCAAAGTATTTTGACTGGAATGCTATTCTAATATTTTCTTTAGTGTATTGCTCGGATATTGACTCTGGAGGGATAAGGCTAACATCCGTTTCATGCCTTAAGAAATTATAGACTCTTTCCCTGAAATTCACTCCTTCAATACCATCAAACAAAGGCCTGTATCTCTGTTGAGTTGGCAAACCTAACTGAATCCAACTCCAAGCAGGAGAAATAATATTATCTACTTCCTCTAAATTAAATGAACAAAAATAACTTTTAATTCCAATCTGATGAAAAGTTGAACAAATTGTGTGTAATCCATGAGATGGATTTGGCATTTGTCTATCGGCTGGATATTCATAATCATACTCTATTGTTTCAGGGAATAAAGCAATTGTGTTATGAGCAAAGTTACCTTCCCCTTCCGAACGGACAATCCATCCTCCGATCGAAACTCTCTCTCCCCATCTTAGTTGTGTGATATAATTTCTGAAGTCAATCTCAGCCATAATGCCATTAAACTTATTCCTGTTAAAGCTGGAAATGCTTTTGGATAAGTAACTCTTCATCTGATCTATGGTAATTGCTGGCATATCAACCCTTTCGTGTTTTTATTAAGGACATTGGCTAATCTCCTTGCGGTTTCTTCAACCGCTGGCACAACAACTATATTCCTAATATTCTTATCTACTGATCCCTATAATCGCAAGATACTTTTAATGCAAAGCCTTGACAGTCCAAGTGCTATCGTAGCTTGATTTGGAACGTGAAAAGCTGATCAAGGAACTCAGAACGGATGAGCCTCCAAGGATAACCATGGTTTCTGATATTTCCATTCGGCTCCTCATGCATTATGAATTCAAAAACTATACTATTGCGACTTACGAGATCCAAAAAGCGTGTGATGTTAGGACGATCGCAATAAACGAGTTCCTCATAGAAAAACTGTATTTTGCTTTTTGTCTTACGAATTTTTGCTTTCACAAAAGCAGTTCGCGAGTGTTTTTCTGTAAGACGTTTTTCAAGTCTCTCAAATGGCCAATATCCAAGCGCGGTCCCAGCTTTGCGAAGGTCAATCTTATTTTGAAGTCCAATGATATCAAGAAAGAGTCCGAGATTGTTTGGATTTGAAGTGATTTGAGAATAGCAAGAATAAAGCCCATTTTCACCGCTCTTTCCCAATATGCGGATTCGCTCTTTTGCAGATAACTTTGTGAGCCAAGTGGGGCCTGCTTGGAAAAGATTGATCTTTGTCGAGGAGGTGGCGTCTCCCTCTTTCATCCCCTTGCATTTTATTTCTATACCTTTGAAATCTGCCGTCTGCTCGTTATTCTCTTCAATACCAAGCAACGATTCGAAAGTATAGCCGATTCCCGTATCGCCGTTGCGCAGTGTATCGATCCAACCGAGCTCCTTTACATTGTCAAACTTGGAAAGAAGTTCCAAAAGCGTATCATCTGGTGCGAATGTTTCAGAATCGACAGGACGAATTACAAATTGACCTTGTGTTATTGAGACTTTGTCTCCAAAAACTAAATGGAAAAGCTCTGAAAATCGTCCGCCCAACGCCATGCTTGCGCAATCGAAATAATAGCCGGTGCTTCCGTCTGAATGCTGTGCTCTCAGAAAAATCAAGATTTTAAACTCACTGTCATGATCATTTAGTAAACTGTGAAGCCTTGTAATACGACGCTCTGGATAACGTTCGTAGTACTTGTAAGCCAATGTGGTCGTAGCCATCTTGATAGTATCAAATGCTAAAAACTCCTTGGTGGCATTTTTAGTGGAATCTGCTATCTGAAAATTAGGGAAATAGGAATAAGCGTCAGTTGGTATCAGTACGCCGTGGCGACCAGAATCATCGTTTTGGGTAAGCACCTTTGCGAAGACCTCGCCAGATAGGAACGTGTTACCGGCCTTTCTCGCTTGAGCTGATGCATATCCAGATAAAGTTTCCATTAATTCCGCTTCCCATATGCCGATTTTTTTGAATGTTTTTTCAGAGAGTTAACCTTATAGTCTGATGGAGCCTCTGCTACGAGAGCAGGCCTGTTGTCTTCTTCGTTTTTTAAGGCTTCAACAACAAACTTGGAAATAATCTCAATGACAGGGACAACAACGGAGTTTCCAAATTGACGGTAAGCTTGGGTATCAGAGACCGGGATCTTGAATGTTTCTGGATATCCCATCAGTCGTGCACACTCGCGAGGTGTGAGCCTGCGTGGATTCTTGCGGTCGCCCTGTGAAATTAAAATTTCAGAACCATCTTTATAATATCTAGCACTTAAAGTTCTTGAAATGTCATTACTATTAACCAATCCGAAGCCAAAGCCATTTCCCGCTTCTTGGTGCTTTTTAGCATAATTTTGAAGATATTGCCAAAGATGGTCCGTGAGAGTGTATCTCTCCAAAACATCCCGATCAAGGATAGTGCTTAGTTTTGGGCCATGACTGGGAAAATCAGGGAATTGGAATTCACGTTTCGGTTTAAATCCAACTAGAAAGATGCGTTCACGATGCTGTGGGACAAAAGATTTTGCATCAACAATTTGATAATACACTTGGTAACCTAATGCTTCCGTAAGAGTGCGATATATAACTTCAAACGTGTGTCCATTATCATGACTCTTGAGATTCTTAACGTTCTCCAAGATAAAGGCAGACGGTTTATGGTAATCAATAATTTCAGCAATGGTAAAAAAGAGGTTACCTTGCTTTTCATCCTCAAATCCATGCTTTCTGCCTAGGCTGTTTTTTTTAGAGACACCTGCTATACTAAAAGGCTGGCAGGGAAAGCCAGCGCAAAGAATATCATGCTTAGGGATATCAGCAACAGCAATTTTATGGATATCCCCATAGGGTATTTCTCCAAAATTTGCATGATACGTGATCTTTGAATATTTATCCCAGTCCGAAGAGAAGAGACATTTCCCTCCAGTGTTCTGCATCGCTATTCTAAAACCACCAATACCGCAAAATAAATCAATAAAATTAAACCTTGGATTTTCAGTTGGAGGGAAAGGGACGTTATTAATAATGAAGTCGAACTCGGATTGATAGGTAAGCAAAGATTCTGTCGATATTCCTGCACCACGAGGAACTTTCTTTTTCTTTCCAGATAATAATTCAAGACATGAATAAAATGCATCCTTCCCCATAAGCGGTGGGCGTGTTTGTGGGTTATGAAGAAAATGAGTAACAGCTGCTGCAAAATCGGGATTATTGGAAAATTCCGGAAATTTGTCTTTTATATTTTCTTCTACTAAGGCCTTGGCTTTTTCAAAGTTTATTCTCTTCATATCAATCTAAGAATTTTTTAATGTCTGTTTTTAGTGCATTCGCGATTTTCTGGAGATTTGTTAGGCCTATTTTCTTTTCTCCACGCTCGACCTGCCCAATGTAGGCACGGTGTAGTTTTGCGGAATACGCAAGTTTTTCCTGTGTCAAATCCCGCTGGAGCCTGAACTTTCTGATGTTTTGTCTAACGATTTTGTTGATGTCTTGCATGAAATCTCTCCTGTGGTTTTTAATAATAGCCATCGGAATTGCTTCTTCGACTACCTAAAGGTAGCAATACTTGTGTTTTTCAGTTGGCAATAATAAAATTACTAATTATCATAGACTTAGAAAAAGGAAGTAGAAATCATGGACAAAGCGGACGTATTTTACAGGACTGGTCACTTGGGGGTTAAAGCAAAAAAACAATTTCTGAGGGATGCGAGGGACAAATCTATCAGATGGTGGACAGATATACTGGATTGCAATGAAAGCTGGGCAAGGCAGAAAATCGATATGCCATTTACTGACATACTAGGAAAATTGACCCAAAAGTGTCATTTTGTTTTTATCATCAGAAATATGAGTTTTGTATATGAACAGAATCAATTCCTTGAAATAGGATTCTGCACATTGGCTCACAAACCAGAATATTTCCTGTTCATACATTGTGAGATAGAACATCTGGATTATTTTGTCGATAAATATAAATTGAAGACAATTAGATAGTTGGTGCCTGATGCCATAAACTCCGGATGTGTCGAAAAATCCGGATATTTTTTTTTCAGATATTCCACCAATAGATTTTTAACGCAATAGGCGCGATAGACGCTAACATTTTTGTGGCGAATCTTTCCTGTGGCCTCTGTGGCTCCGTGAGAGAATATATTTGTGTGTTTCGCGCCTGCCTCGGCGTAGCTCATTGGCGAAGCCGGGTGTTTCGCGGGCAAGGAATTCTGGATTATTGCATGACGATCAGATCCAGTTGACGTGGATTTCCTTTTGAAGTTCCTTGAATTCCGGGTCGCCAGTGAGAAGTTCCGCCTTTTTGAGTTTCGCAAGTGCGGCGGCGAAGGCATCCGCGAGAGAAATACTGTGTTTGGCTTTGAAATCGGCTGCGATATTCGCAAGTTCGATGTCGGCAGGAACTATTTCGATCGGCAGGCGCAGGAGCGACTCGGAGGCCGTCTTCCATTTTGCTTCACCGCTTTTTCTCTTCGATATGTATGCCACCTCCGCCCAGTTCACCGTGCTCAGAAATAATTCGGCCCCATCCTCGAGAGCCTTGACAAGGAGTGACTTCACCTTTTCCGCGCCTGGTTCGTCATATAGATATGCCAGAACCGCAAAACTGTCAAGAACGTGTCTTTTCATTATTTTTTCCTGTTATTCTTCTCACAAAGCCACAAAGATTATTGATCTGTGGTGAATTAAAAACATCCGATGCCTCTGGAAAATATCAATTCACCTGTGCCTCCGTGAGAGATCATTTTTGCCTCTTTAGCTCTTCGCGATGTTCCTTCAGGAGTTCGTTTGTCGCTGAAGCTCCATTCCCAGCCTTGAGCATTCCACAGACGGACTTGATATAGTCCTCTGTCACAGGTTGCATTGTTATTTTGCCGTTTTCCTCCTCGAAAATGACTCTTGTTCCTTCGCCGATGGAATATTTTCTCCTGAGCCTTGACGGAATGACGAGCTGTCCCTTTGTTGTTACCTGTGCCATAAACATAGATCCACCCTTTTTTATTTCATCATACCACAGCTTATAATGAAAGTCAAATATAAAATGTAAGAAATATTATGAATATAGGAAATATTATTGTTTGACGAATGAGCGTCCCTTTGCGGTGAGGCGGTACTTCTGCAGGCGGCTGTTGGGTTTGTCGTGGATGGCCATTTCCAGAATCCACGCGACATTCGCAGCAATGGTCTGCTTGAGCGGGCAGTGTAATGGTGCACCAAGTTAATGCACAATTGCAGTTGACTTGCGGACTGCTACCTGCCTGCTATGTTGGTATCAGATTTCATTTCTTCTTCCTCTTCTTCGGCTTTGGCGGTGGCAGCAGCTTTACAGCTTTCTCAAATTCACCGCCTACGGCATCGGCCTGCCGGATGCGCTACAGTCTCGTTTTCCAGCCGGACATCAATCTTGACCTGTCCGTCCTTGGCAGCGTGTACGAGGAACTGGGAAGTAGGCTTGGTGATTTGCCGGTCCGGGTGACAGGTAATGCGTCAGTAACCTCGTTACTCCGGGGAATAGCCTCAAAATGAGGCATTACAGCGCCACGTGTAATATAGGAGTTTTTATTATTACATTCGTTGTAGCCACGGCCATGTTGGCCGCGTTCGCCCCCAACATGGGGGCGGCTACAGTAAAAAAACGACTTTTTGCCGGAAAAGACCGACGCATTACGGTGACATTAACATTGCTCATCGAAATACTCTAAGGGAATGAGCTATTGAGTGCTGGCTGGGAGAAAGTATCTCGGGGGATCTTCTGCTTAAACACATATTGGATATGAATAAAGCCTCAAAAAAACACATATTTGGCATGAATATGGTGTTTGAGGCTTGTTTTTCTTGACTTCAGGTTTCAACTTTGAAAGCCAGCCTCGTCTCAAAGGATTATTTTCTGGAGAAGTGGATACCTGCACCATCTTGAACGGTTTAAGCGCCCTGCATGGACAGAAAATCATGCCGGGCAGCTCTTTGATAATTTTTGATGAAATCCAGGAAAGCCCCGAAGCTCTCAACGGCCTGAAATACTTCTGCGAACAAACTCCGGACGACCATGTCGCCACGGGTGGTTCCCTCCTCGGCATTACACTTTCCAGCCAGAAAAGTTTTCCTGTGGGCAAGGTCAATTTTTTAGACTTGCACCCGCTTTCTTTTTCGGAATTTCTTTCGGCGCAGGACGTTGAAATGAATGAATATATCGGTCGTGTTTCGAGCATTTCTCGATTGCCAGAAGTGATCGCCGAACGGCTTGAACGCCATTTCCGTGATTATCTGATTATTGGAGGCATGCCGGAAGTCGTTGCATCATGGGTGTCCACAAAAGATTACCAGGAGTCGGAAGCTGTTCAAAAGGAAATTCTGCAATCATACGAGCTTGATTTTGCCAAACATGCGCCTAAAGCCGATGTCCCTAAACTGTTTCTGCTGTGGAAATCAATCCCTGGCCAACTTGCACGGGAGAACGGCAAATTCGTTTATGGAGAAGTCAAGTCCGGAGCTCGCGCACGTGATTTGGAGGATGCGCTCCGCTGGCTGAATGAGGCCGGATTGGTTTACAGGGTGAACCGGATTGAGCGTCCAGGAATTCCTCCATCGGCATATATGAATTCCAAGTTTTTCAAATTGTATCTGGCCGATACCGGACTTCTCCGACAGATGGCGCAAGTCCCGGCGGCCACGATTCTTCTGGAACCTGATATTTTTGGTGAATTCAAGGGGCGGCTTGCTGAGAATTTCGTACTGCAGGAACTGCGCACAATTCAGGACTTGGACCTCTTTTACTGGACAAGCGGAAATACTGCGGAGCTTGATTTTGTGCTTCCATATCAGGATGACTTATATCCTGTCGAGGTTAAATCTGGAATCAATGTCAAGAGTAAAAGCCTGAAGCTATACCGTGAAAAGTATCATCCTGCTCTGGCATTGAGATTTTCCATGCTGAATTTGCAATGTGACGACGGTCTCTTGAATATCCCGTTGTATCTGATCAGCCAATTGCCTCTTTTATCGAGACTGGCAAGAGGATCAAATTCAAAGTCATAATATCCAAATTGAAATCAGTTTTTCAGTAGTTCTCCCATGCCAATTCGTTGTATCCCAGCCGGATCTGGAGCGGAACAAGGTTGTCTGGCAAAATTTCTGCGCATTCGGATGGCTCCCAGCCCCTGATTTCTCTGAATTCGTCGTCCCAGATCAGCATTGATGGTTTTTTACTCTTCATTGCGCAGTTCTCCTTTTTTCTGAATATATTATAGTCATAGAGATAGGACATTTTGTGTCCATGGTATTCGCCGGTCCGCGGTATTTCGGAAGATTTTCCCTCTCAATCTCTTCCCTGTTCCATGCACGGAAGCTTGAAGGCAGAAAGATTTCGGGCTTGTAATTTGAATTTTGTGGCCATAGTAAAAATGGTATTTCTTAAGAAATAAAAAAACATGGCTTTTGGCCGTGCTTTTCATAGGGAGATTTAAGAATTGGTGCCCGGGGCGGGAGTCGAACCCGCATGCCTAAAAGGCGACAGATTTTAAGTCTGTTGCGTCTGCCATTCCGCCACCCGGGCTGAAAACAGCCTTAACCTACAGCCGATTTGCAGCAATTCCATACTCCGGATCAGGTTCTTTTACCGAAAATAGCGGTTCCTATCCTGAGAATTGTCGCCCCTTCACGAATGGCTGCCTCGTAGTCCCCGCTCATTCCCATCGAGAGTTCCGGAAGCCGGATGCGGAGCGAATTTTCAATCCTGTCCCTCAGATTTCTAAGCGAGGAGAAAATTCTGCGAAGTTCGCATTCTTCCGCCCCGTACGGTGCCATCGTCATAAGTCCTGAAAATTGAATATTTTTCAGACTACAGGCCTTTTCTGCGCATTTCATTGCCGAAGTCTCATCTAGTCCGAATTTGCTGTCCTCGCCGGAGATGTTCACTTCGAGTAGGATATTCAGTTTTTTCCCGTTTTCGGAAGATGCCCTGTCAATCCGATCAAGAAGCGCATCCGAGTCAACAGAGTGGATGTAGTCCGATATGGCGGCTGCCTTTGATGCCTTGTTGCTCTGGAGATGTCCGATGAGATGCCATTCGATGCCGGGGGGGAGGGCAGAATGTTTTTCTGCAAGTTCCTGGACCCGGTTTTCGGCGAAGATCCTGTGTCCGGCCTCGTAGGCGGCCAGAACTGCCTCCGCAGGAAATGTCTTGCTCACTGCGGCAAGTTTTATTTCCTGGCTTTTTCTTCCGCATGAGTCGGCCATCTGCGAAATCCGCAGTTTTACCTCTTCGAGCTGATATCTGACGTATGAGTAGTCCATATTAGAAAACGCCTCAAATATTTAGACAGAATTAGCGGTTGGGTCGGGTGAATTTTCGTGGTTAAGTTGATATATCTTTTTCATTTTTCTTATCCAAGTTTGTGTGGAGATGGGATGCGTTTGTTGAATGAGCAGACTTCCTTGTATCCTGCGAATTTCGCAAGTTCGAGTGCCTTGTCGAAGTCCTTGCCTGGCTCGTCGGGGTGGTGCGAGTCCGAACCGAGAGTGAGGAGAAGCCCTGATTCGCGAGCCATCCTGAGGATTTCAGGGGAGGGGTATATTTCTCCGACAGGTTTTCTGAGGCCGCTCGTGTTTATTTCGATCGCCATGTTTCTTGTTCCCGCGAGTTTCAGCAGTTCCGGAATTTCATTTTTCAGCAGTTTGTCGTAGCACTTGGGATAGATGCCGAATTTCTTTGGTATGTCGAAATGGCCGAGAATGTCGAGTTTTCCTGACAGTATAATATCCTTCATTGTTTTGAAGTATTTTTGCCAGACCGTGTCTGCCGTTTCTTTTTTGCTCCATTCCTTAAGTCTCTCGGGGTTATCGAAGGGGAAGTCTCCCACATGGTGGATGGAGCCAATGAGGTAATCGAACTCTTCCTTGTCGAGGGAGTCCCAGACCTCGTCCATTCTTCCCGGAACCCAGTCCACTTCGAGCCCGTATTTTATCGGGAGCGAGGGGAATTTTTCCCTGAGACCGGAAAGGATTTTCTTATATTGCGGGAAATCAGAGATGGCCATTCTGGATTTCATGTCGAATCCGGCTGGCCAGGGGCAGTGGTCTGAGAATCCTATTTCGCCGAGGCCACGTTTTATTGCGGTTTTGACATAATTGTCGGGCGCACCTTGGGCGTGCCTGCAGAGATCCGTATGTATGTGATAGTCGAGGAGCATTTATTTGATCAGGTTGACATCGAAGCCAGGATGAACTTCCTTGTTGAGCTCCTTGATGAAATTGTTGAGGCTTCTTCTTTTTGCCTCTTTGAACGCGTCTTCGGAGCTGATGATGAACGTGGGGCCGACGGTTCTGCTAAGCCCCTCGGACCATATCGAGAATGCGAGCCGCCTGTTTTTGACATCCCAGTAGTCTCCACGGATGAGTATGAGGGCATCGCGGTTCGAGCCGGGAATCCAGAATGTGCCTATGAGCGTGAGGTCGAGAATTCCAGCAGGGTTGTAATACCAGTCAACGAAGGAGATTGATCTGATGGAGAGGATTGCCTCGGCTCCATCTTTTTCGGCCTGTTTGAAGACTCCGTCTATGTCAACAGGGTCGAATCCATTTTCTGGGAGGAAGAAATAATCTGAGAATATTCTTTTTTTCACGAGCCGGTCAAAGTATGGTATGAGAATAAGCTCGTCCTCGTGGTTCCATTGCCATTTGTCGAAAAAGTTTCCATCGGAGTTTATAGTCTCCATATCCATATAGACGGCGAGCTTGAGAGGCGTTTCGAATTCTACGTTCACTATGCCGCTCCTGTCTGGTTTCAGATCTGAAAGCCGTGCCATAGCATTCTCGCGGTGGAAGCTCGTCGCGCATCCCGTTAGAAGCGAAGAGATTGTAGCTAGCAGTGCCAACTCCAGCAAAAACAGTCTGTATTTCCTCATAAATGGTCCTTTCAAGTTTTTTTTAAAAATAACACGCCAATATTGAGAGTTCCAGTTTTTATTTTGCCGGAATGACAGTATAATTAGACTTTTGAAAAACTGCAATTGTTCAAAGGGAACTGGATATTGTATAAAGATTTTTTGTTTTTCTTGAAACTTCAACGGCTGGCGGCACTGTTCGCCCTCTTCCTGCTTCTTGTATTTTCGACTGAAATTTTTGCGCAGGGGGGGCTGGGGACTCTGATTGGAAAGCTGACGAATTCGGGGGTTGACGCATATGCCGACAGCATCGAGGTCGTGGGCACAAATCTGATTGGTTCCGGGCATGCGGTAGTAAAATACGAAAGGATATTCATAACAGCCGACAAGATTATCGTGGACTTCGAGTCATGGAATGTCGAGGCTGTTGGCAATGTCCGTTTCATCCGGAGGGAGAAGAAGGAGAAGGAGATTGACTTGTGGGAGCTGGAGGATTTCCAGAAGGATCCGGCCGTGAAGCTTGACATTCTCGGATATGTCACAACTCACACCGGAAAGCAGAGGATCAGTGTGCAGGTGGAGGAGGAGAAGAACATATGGGAGGGGAAGAGAGCAGAGGGAAACATCAAGACCGGCTATTTCAATCTGGGTGAATACAAAGGAAGATTTGACGAGTACTATTGCATAGGAAAAGCCGCCGAGCGTGAACCGGATGCCTCGATCACAATCAGTGACGCGACGGTGAGCACCTGCGAATACCTGCTTGAAAACCATGAGCACTACTCAATTACGGCTTCAAGAGTACGCCTCATCCCTGACAAGGGTGCCGAGGATTTTGCGGCTCTCAAGAAGGGAGGCCAGGAAAAATACAGTGTCTGGGCGTACAACTGCGTGATACGGATCGGGGATGTGCCGGTAATGTGGGTGCCATTCCTATATAAGCCAAGCAGTGGAACTTTCGGATGGCAGATTCAGGCCGGAAAGGATCACGACTGGGGGTATTATGTAAAGACCAGAAAGACATTCAACCTGTGTGACTATCCGTATGTGACAGGCACTCTGCTTGCCGACTGGTACTCGAAACATGGTTTCGGAGTTGGAACACAGATCAAGGCGAGCACCGACAATTCGTTCACCGATGCTTTCATTTATTGGATATACGACAAGGATCCCCAGCAATACGAAGGTCGTTTCAACATAGATTCGAACCGCTACGACCTCTATCTCAGCCATCTGAACCACCTGACTCCGCGCTTGGACTTCAGAGGGCATATCGAGGCACTGAGCGACATTAATTTTATTTCTGACTTTTTCAGGAGACGGAATCAGACCGATCCCCAGCCCACTTCCTTTGCGGATCTTGAATATCAGTTCGACCACTTCACACTTTCAGCCAACGTCAAACCCAGGATCAACGATTTCTTCACCGTTATGGAAAGGCTGCCGGAGCTCAGACTGGATGTCCAGAGGCAGGAACTTTTCAGCAATATCTACTATCAGGGGCAGACAACATTCGACTACCTGATGATGAAATGGAGAAACTATGACAAGCCGAGGGAGGCGGGAAACAAAGTCGAACCGAAGGACTACCAGTCAGCCCGCTTCGACACTCTGCACATGTTCTACTATCCGTTTTCCGCCGACTGGCTCAATCTTATCCCCAGAGCGGGAGTAAGGCTCACATATTATTCCAAAAGCTCGAAAACAAAGATAGACCAGCAGGAGCTTGACGAGATGTATATTGTTGACAACGACGGACAGGGCGATGCTCCCGGAGACGTGGTGAACTATGACGGCCACGGCGGAGGCAAGTTCCGCGTGGCCGGAGAGCTTGGATTGGAGGCGAACACCAAGATCTACCGTTCCTGGAATGATTATAAGAGCCCGTTCCTCGAGCTCGACGGCCTAAGGCATGTGATGGCGCCTTATCTCAATTACACATTCATTCCGAAGCCTTCCGTTGACAGGAATAAACTGTATTATTTTGACGACATTGACAGGATAAAGGAGCAGAACTTTGTCAGGCTCGGAATCAAGAACAGGCTTCAGACAAGAAGGGGCAACTACAAGAAACAGGACATTTATACGTGGGCCTCGATGGAGAATTATGTCGATTTCCATTTCAATCAGGAGGATAATTTCAAACACATGGGTGATTTCGGTACAATCTTCGAGTTCAATCCTACTTCCGACCTCAAGATCGTGTCGGACATCCTTATTGATGTGGGCAATGGGAAATTCAGCAAGTTCAGGACTGATTTCATATACAACATCACGCAGAAGTGGAAGCTGTTTGCAAAATACAATTACCAGGGCAACTACGAGCAGAGGAATGCCTATTCGATGGGGAGCTCTCTGACCGACATCACGGCGGGCACCAGCTTTCAGCGAAGATTCACCGAACTCCAGGAGATAAGCGGGGGAATAGAATTTCCCATAATGGATAAAACAAGGGTGGAACTGTCAACAACTTACAATATTTACTACAGCTCCTTCGAGGAGGCCAAGGTTAGAGTTGTCAGAAATCTCCACTGCTGGGAACTTGCGCTCGAGTACGCCCTTAGGCAGAGAAACACGAGCATGGGAGAGAAGCAGAACCAGAACAACTTCATGTTCTCCTTGTACCTTACTGCGGCTCCTAGTGTGAAAATAGAGGCGAAAGAGTCCATGGGTGGAGAAGATGGAGGAGGAGACGGTAGTGCCAATAACGGTGGTGGCGGCGGCGGCGGAGTTTTTGGAAATTGAGCCCCTTCCGCAGATTTTCATTCTGGGCGGCAATCATTGCATCTTTCGTCCTGACCATTCTCGCTTCCCTCATAATTGCTGAAATTTATCAAGATCCGCTGGCCTCCATCAATCCTACAGAATTCAGCGATACCCCGGAACTCTACGAAATCGCAAAGCAAATACAACAAATCGAATCCGATTCTTATCAGCTTGATGGGATATTGGCCAGACTCTGCGACTACGATGACGATGAGAGAATTCTAGAGCTTCTTCTCCCAATTCTCAAGAAAAGATCTAGTAAAATCGAATTTTATTTCAACAAGACAAAGGCATATGCCGGGGTTTGTTCTTCAGGGGTAAAGAATTTCATAAGTACTTTTGATCCAGATTGCCTCGATCACTATGTCGGCGCTTTGGAAAAATTTTGCCGAGAACCAAAGATCGTTGATGCGATGAATATGGAAATGAAAAGATGTCTGGACAAGAACGATTTTGAAAATATTTGAAAGATCTGCTCGAAGACGATTCTGTAGAATATAAGTTGCGGATGATTAAAGCCTTGAATTCTTTAATCCGCACAGACCCTTTCCGCACAGAAATGCTGGCAATTTATCTTGTAAATGTGCTCTTTGATGAGTCGCCGATGGTGCGGAAGGAGGCATTGCAGGCTATTGCTAATCTGGAAAAGACGGAAAACCTGAAAACTGTGCTGAAGGAATTTATCGAAAAAGAAAAAGATACTGAATTGAGAAAAACCGCTCAGGAAATTCTGGGGCAGTAATGTGGCACATTCAGATTTCCTGTCATGTTGAGCTCAACATAAAAGAAAATCTGGAACTATTTCTTCTTCCTGAACTTGCCCGGATATCCTTGATTATCACTGTGTTCACGTTTTCTGCGATGGTTGTGGTTTGACGGTGCTCCATGCGAATCATCGTTTTCCGGCACGCACTTCAGCTGACGATTCTTGAAGCTTTCCTTGTTGAGATTCTGCATCAGAATTTTTTCGTTGCCACCTGCTATTTCGAAGACGGTTGCCTGCTCCATGATGCTGATACGCCCGAGCTTCAGCTTTGGTCCGGGAGTTGCGCGATTTATAATGCCGATCAGGGCAGGCACGGTCAGTTCGTTCATCTTGCCGATGTTGATCCGCAGCCTGCACAGAGGACCTTCTTCGAAAGCCGGCGGAGATCTGTGCTTTTCATGCTGTTCAACCCGATCAGGCCGCCTGTCTCCGCGATCATATCTGTCTCTGCGGTCAGGCTTGTCGTCGCGGTGGCCGTGTCCGACATTTACATTCAGGTCTGGAGCGTTCTTGTAATATTCCAGGAAGCGGCTGAATTCGCCTAGCACGAACCGCTTGATGAGTTCATCGCGCGAGATGTCTGCCAGGATTTCATTTATTTTTGGCAGATACATTCCGAGTTTTACGGTTTCTGCCATATCGACACTTTTTATTTTTTCGAGCATCACCACCAGCTTGGCTTCACATGCCTGTTTGCCGGTTGGAACTCTTTTGTGTTCGAAGTGCTTGTTCATTATTCTCTCGATGGCGCGTAGTTTGTAGTCCTCGCGCATGTGAACCAGGACAATGGAGATCCCGGCCTTTCCAGCGCGTCCTGTGCGTCCGCTGCGGTGAGTATAGACATCGGGATCATCTGGCAGGTCATAGTTCACGATGTGCGTCAAATCGTCAACATCGAGTCCACGGGCTGCGACATCCGTGGCGACAAGAATCTGGATGTTGCGCCTGCGGAAATTATTCATCACACGGTCACGCTGATCCTGGGACATGTCGCCGTGCAGGGCATCGGAATTGTAGCCGTCGGCCATCAATTGATTGGCGACATCCTGCGTCTCGAGGCGTGTGCGGCAGAAAATTATTCCGTAGAAGATGGGGAGACAGTCAAGGATGCGCTTCAACGCATGATATCGGTCGCGGGCATGGACCGTGTAGCATTCATGTGTGACATTGGGTGCGCCAGCATTGCGGGGGCCAATGATGATCTCTTCCGGATCTTTCATGTATTTTCTTGCGATCGTGGCGACCTGTTTTGGCATTGTCGCGGAAAACAAGAGCGTTCTTGCGGTTTTGGGCACATCTTTGAGAATGCTCTCCAGATCTTCCTGGAAGCCCATGTTCAGCATTTCGTCGGCTTCGTCCAGGACGACACGCTGTACTTCTGCGAGATTCGCAGCTCTGCGGTTCAGCAAATCCTTCATGCGGCCCGGAGTTGCCACGATTATGTGTATCCCCCGATGCAGTGCCCGCACCTGGTCATTGATGGAAGAACCGCCATACACTGCGAGAATCTTGAGATGCGGCGCGAAACGTCCATAATCCGTCAGATCCTTTGCGATCTGCATACACAGTTCACGTGTTGGGCAAAGCACCAGCGCCTGTGTCGCCAGGTCTTTGGCGTCTGTAAGCTGGAGCAGAGGCAGGCCGAACGCCGCCGTTTTTCCAGTTCCGGTCTGAGCCAGCGCAACAACGTCGCGGTCGCCCTTTATCAGCATCGGAATCACCTTCGCCTGCACAGGTGTTGGAATGGTGAAACCCAGTTCTACAACTCCTTTCATCAGTTCCGGCGAAAGTCCAAATTCTTCAAATTTTGTGATTATCATTTCTTGAGGATATCCTGTCAATGTGGATATTTCAAAGGGAATTTGCAGTAAACTCCCTCAATTAAAATTTCACCGGGGGAAAATCCAATCTTCGCCCCTGGGATACCGAAAGGGTATCGGCAACAGCCAGGCTTCGCTGATTCCGGCGAGATGCTTTACTGAACTCTTGCGTTTTAACCTAAAATCCCAGTGTTTTAATAACCATTTCTGAAAAATAATCGAAAAAATACCGTTCAAAAAAGGTTTCCCTCTTGTTTTTTTACATGGTTATTATATAATAACCATATCTGGATTTTTATAAAACCATAAAAGGA
>CAIQLG010000143.1 GCA_903872565.1 uncultured Lentisphaerota bacterium
TCATTTCTTTTCCTCCCTCATTCTTCTATCTTTAATTTTTTGCATTTTCTTGAATTTTTCCCTGAACTTGTCAATGTTTGTGAGATACTCCTGAGCTATGATGTAGTAGCCGCTTTCGTAGTCCTTGCCCTGCGGAACCTTCGCGAGCCATTTTGCTCCATCGTCAATTGCGCCGAGCTGGATCAGGCTGGTACCAATCGAGAGCCGCGCACGGTGGACAAATAGATCGTCCTTGTTCAGTTCCGCCAGTTTCTCAAGTATCCTTATTCCAATTAAAAGTCAAATTGATACTTTAAATATTGAATACGTATGCTAAATTATCTGTAATCATTAATTTTTAGTGGAGTATAGATTATGGGTAGGCAAGGCAAACGTGCAGTTTTCGATCCAGATGTTATAGCAAGGGCAAAGTCAGTTGTGGACAGGGTTGGTTACGGCGATCAGACATTGGCGGCGGTATCCGTTTTATTGACAGAAGTGTTAAAGCTCACCGGAGAGCAGATAGGTGCCGTCCTGGGCGTTTCAGTTCCAACCGTGGTTCGTATGAACGAAAGATTTCGCAAATCGGAGACAAAGTCGAGCAATAATTGGGGAGGAATCCGCCACGAAGTTCTTCCCAGAGAAGTGGAACGCGAGGTTGTGGCCGGACTTGAGGATACGGCGAGCAAAGGACAAATTGTCGTAGCGCGTCAAGTGAAGCTGGCCATCGAGGAAAGGAGAGGCGCCAGCATCAGCCTTCAGACAGCGTATAATATATTGCACCGCCAGGGATGGCGTAAAGTGAGTCCGGACAAAGTTCATCCCAAGAGTGACATGGAGAGACAGGACAACTTTAAAAAAAAGAGTTCCCGGAGTCATTGGCTGTGGCTTACGCCGAAGCATGCGCAACGGAACGACCACTGCGAATAATTTTTCAAGACGAGGCGAGGTTTGGAAGACTGCCTGTCATCCGCTCCGCATGGGCACCTGCGGGCGTGAGGCCGGTGGTGAAGGCGGCTATTGAACGCCAGTTTCAATACGTGTACGGCGCGGTCAGTCCGATTGAGGGGGAAATTGACTGGATGACTATAGATTCTATGAATACGGAGAATATGTCCCGCTTCCTCGATCAGGTTCGTACCGCACATCCGGATGATCACATATTGATGGTTGTAGATGGAGCAAGCTCTCATAAGTCAGGACAATTGACCATCCCAAACAATATGACACTGCTTGCGTTTCCTCCATATTCTCCTGAATTGAATCCTGTTGAATCACTGTGGGATCATGTCAGAGAAAATGCGTGTGCCAACGCATACTTTGATAGTCTCAACGATGTAATTAAAAAAGTGGATCATGAACTTGCGAGTCTTGTAAAATGTTCTGCAAAGGTTGCAAATATGTTTTGTTGGCCTTGGATTATAGAATCAATTTGATATGGAATTGGAATTAGCCCCTCTGCCATGATCTTGACATTTCCCATCTGGAGTGCGAGATTCGCGGCTGAGATTGATGCGCGCTCCTTGGTAAGAGTCCAGTCGTCTCCCTCTGTCAGTTCGCGGCAGAGCTTGAAGGCACCGAGTCTGTCCTTGTCCCAGTGGCGGCATAGAGCAATAAGATATTTGGGATAGTCGTCCTGTTTTTTGTCGAGCTTGCCGAATTCTCCGGCAAGCATACGCTCCGCGATTTCAGCGGCGGTTCCGAAACGCATTGTGCAATAATAGAAGTCTGCCACAAGGATTATGAAGCGCAGTCTGTCCTTGTAGAGATTGAGTTCCTCCGGATATGCATTGAGATAGCCAAGCTCGACCCCATATTTGAGCCTGCTGACATTGTTCCATTCGCCGAGGTTCTGCAATCTCTTTGTTTCATCGTCGTATTTCATTACTTCATTGTAGTATTTGAGTGCCTGTTCCTTGTCGCCCTTGTAGAAGTTGAGGAAGCCTATTGCCAGCAGGCATTGCTCCCGCAGGTCATTCAGATACCAGGGGCAAGTGCGGCGGTTCACAACTTTTCCGGGGCCAATCTCAACCTTGTCGGAATTGCCAAAGAAGTCCTGTTTGAACTCCTGGAATGGTGGCAGGCTTATTCCGGCAGCCTTTGATGGGACATCAAAGAAAGTAAGCTTGTCGTCGAGCCGCTCTGTGTTTTCGAGCCACTTCCAGGCACGGACATAGCTTCGTTCTGCCTTTTCGGGTTCGAGATGCTTCCAGAAGTCTCTTTCGGCAAGCAGGACGAGTATTTCGCCCCTGTATAATCCGAATGAGACCTCCGTCTCTTCACTATTTAAGACCTTCGTCTTTTCACTATTTAAGAAGACAAAGTCCTTTGCTTTTTGTTCTGCGAGATTCGCGGCGTCCTTGCCTGTCGGAATGTTTTTAAGGCCGTTAAGTTTTTCTTCAAGGTCGGCGATCTCCATTGATATATGCTTGAGAGTTTTTTCAGGAACCTCAAGTTTCGTGGCGAGTTTAAGA
>CAIQLG010000144.1 GCA_903872565.1 uncultured Lentisphaerota bacterium
AATTGTATTTTTCTAAGGAATGCCGTATGGCTTGAAACTTGTAGCCACGGCCATGTTGGCCGTGTCGCCTCCAACATGGAGGCGGCTACATAGGTCCTGGCGTAGCCGGTTAAGTTCACCCTCCATCGGGAATAAAGGCTTCCATCGCAACACGACATTTTCAGGTGTTAGCCATTGTAAAAAGGCCCGCGTCCCAGTTTTCGTCCGTAAGAAAGTCTTTCTGGACAAGCCCTGCAGACTCATAGGCTTGTCTGACCGATTCGTATTCGTTGTGCATTATCCCTGAAAGTATTAGCGAGGGTGAATTCGGGGCAAGCAATGAGACGAGAGAATCCCTGTGTTCGATCAGGGGACCGGAGAGGATGTTCGCCACAATCACGTCGAACTTTATTGGCGGTTGAAATTCCGCGAAATTCGCACAAATCAGCTCGTATCGGTCTTCCGAGATAGAATTTTTCTCGAGATTTTCCGCAGACGTCTGTAGCGCCTCGGGATCATTGTCAATGGCAAACACGGGAGAGAACCCGAGTTTCACGGCCGCGACAGTGAGTATTCCCGACCCGCAGCCGGCATCGAGAAATGCCCCGGGCCTAGACTTGCGCGCGACTTTTTCAATGAGTTCAAGGCAGAACTGCGTCGTGGGATGATTCCCTGTGCCAAAGCTCATTCCAGGGTCAATCTCGATTATTATTTCGTCTGGACATTTCCTTTCATATTCGCGCCACGCAGGTTTCACTACAAGCTTGTCAGAAATTTTTATCACATTGAAAAATTTTTTCCAGCTTTCGGCCCAGTCCTCGTTCCGGAGCTTGATGATTTGAGGTTCTCCCAAGGTTATTCCGTTCTCCTGGAGCAAGGGGATAAGCTTTTTCATCTTCCGCGAGAATTTTCTGGCATCTGCAACACTTCCGGCATAATATTCGTGACAGGACTTGTTCTGTTCGAGATCCTTCCTTAGAACCGTGTCTTCCACGAACGAGCTTATTATTTCAAACGCAAGCTGTGGGTTGTCACTGGCATCCTCGATCCTGCAGCAGTAAATGATTTTTTGCATTTTCAACTTTTAAGATAATTTCTGATAATTCCAAATCGGAGTCCATTGGCCGATATCCTAAATTCGTCAAGCCTGAAGAATTTGAGGAATGTGCTGAGGATAAGCAGGCCTGCGGGAAGGACTTCCGCCCTGGTCTCATCGAGCCCTATGAATTTCCGTCTCTTGCCGAGTGGCGTTCTGGAGATTTGCCTGCTCGTGGCGGAAACCTCCTTAAGATAGCTTTTTGTCGAATTTATATGCTTCCTGTCATAGATGTTCTGTTTCATCAGCACGGCAGCGTAGACTGTAGCCGTCCCCCCGCTTGCGATCACGCAGGGAGTTCTGCCCATCATCCAGGAGTTTACATCGTCGACACAGGAAAAAAGGCATTTTTTTATGTGCATTTTTGCAGAGAGCCAGTTATGTATCCAGGCACCTTCGCTCAGCTTGAACTTGGCATTCAGGGACACGCAGCCGATGTTGAGGGAATGCGCTCCGACCATTATGTTTTTCGTGCCGTATGCGATCTGCGTGTCTCCCCCTCCCACATCTATGGCGATCATGGGACCGTCATCCTTAAGGTCATAGACCGATCCCAGGAACGAATATCTCGCTTCGTCCGTCGGACTAAGCACTTGTGGAAAGATGTTCAGCTCGTTGTGGCATCTGACAAGGAATTCGCTCCTGTTACCGGCTTTTTTTATGACGCTCGATACGGTCACGACAAGCTCATCCGCCCCTTCATAGTCGGAAATCTTCTTCATTTCCTTCAGGGCGGTCAAAGTGAGCTCCATTGACTTTGAGGACAGCATTCCGGTCTCGTCCAGGCCTTCGCAGAGCCTGGTCACAGCATAGACCTCGTTCACAGGCTCTATGTTCATGTTGTCGCATTCGGCAACCAGCAGAACAGTGGAATTGCCTCCGATATCAATTACGGATATTTTTTTTTCTTTAGGCATTTTAATCAAACAAGTTTGAAAGTGAACTAAATACAACCATACTATGACTTTTCGTTTCGTAAAAAACAAATACCAATTCTCTTTTTTAAATGAAATAGTAGGAGAGATCGAAATGATCATAGTCTTCAAAAAACATTCTCCCGAGGAGAAAATCCAGGAAATATCCAAGATAATAACCGACCTCGGGTATGAACCAAGGATAATACGAGGAGTCGAACAGACTGTAATTGCCGCCGTAGGCGACGAAAGCATGCATAGCTCGCTCGAAACGCTCAAGATGTTCCCGGAAATCGAAAATGTCCTCCCTGTCCAGAAAAGATACAAGCTCACAAGCAGGGAGTACCACAGCGACGATTCCATCATAAAAATAGGCAAAGAGAAAATTGGCGCGGGGAATTTCGCAATGATTGCGGGCCCCTGCTCCATCGAAAGCTATGAACAGATGCGGGAAACCGCCGCAGACCTCAAAAAGGTCGGGGTCAAAATACTCAGAGGTGGAGCATACAAGCCCAGGACAAGCCCCTATGACTTTCAGGGGCTCGGCGAGGAGGGACTCAAAATACTCAAGGAAGTAGGGAAGGAATTCGACATGCCGGTCGTAACCGAAGTCCTGGGAATGCCACATGCGGAAAAAGTCGCCAATGCCGCGGACTGCATCCAGATCGGAGCGAGAAACTGCCAGAACTATCACCTGCTGGAGGTCGTTGCATCCTGCGGAAAACCCGTTCTCCTCAAAAGAGGAATGGCCACCACCGTCGAGGAATGGCTGTCATCGGCGGAATACCTGATTGTCCACGGATGCCCGAATGTGATCCTCTGCGAAAGAGGTATAAGGACATTCGAACCTTCGACAAGGAGCACCCTCGACATAGGGGCGGTCGCCGTCGCAAAACACGAAAGCCATCTGCCCGTCATTGTTGATCCCAGCCATGCCGCAGGGCGCGTTGACCTTGTTCTGCCGCTCGCAATGGCCGCCGTCGCCGCCGGCGCCGACGGGCTTATTGTCGAAAGCCATCCGAATCCTGTCAAGGCATCAAGCGATGCCGCCCAGCAAATTCCGTCCGCCAGATTCGGTGATTTCATGAACCGGATAGTGCCCCTGGTCCAACTCATGGGGAAAAAGATTCCATAGGAAACTGGAAACTTGGAAATGGAATCGCCACAAGACAAGATAAACCATAACCCACACCAATAACCAATAACTGATAACCAAGAACCAATAACTGATAACCAATTAACCAAGAACTTGGACATGGGCAGTCAAAATAAAAAATCTGCATGGAAAGTACTTAACCGCACCAAAGTGCTCAAGACTCCGATCTTCGACATATTCCTTGAACATTCCATCTGCCCGAGGAACGGCAAGGGCGGCAACTTCTACGTCTTCGACATCCGGAACTGGGTTAACGTCGTGGCGGTTACAAAAGAACAGAAGATCGTGATGATAAGGCAGTTCCGCCAGGGCAGCAAAACATACGAGTATGAAATCCCGGGCGGACTCATAGACGACACGGACAGTAGTCCTCTCGAGGCCGGAATCCGCGAACTTCGCGAAGAAACCGGATATGCCGGAACAAACGGCAGAATAATAGGCAAGGTCCTCCCGAACCCCGCACTGCAGGGCAATGTCTGCTACACCGCCCTAGTGGAAAACGCTGAAAAGGTGTCCTCCACCGCAATGGAGGACGCGGAGGACATCGAAACTTTCCTCGTAACCATTCCAGAACTTGAAAAGATGATCAGGAAAGGCGAGATTATGTATGGACTCGTATTGAACGCATTGTCCTTTTTCTTGAACATCGAAACAACAGGAAGAACCAAACGATGAAAAGCTCATTTGAACTCGCAATGGAACGGCTAGGCGGCTCAACTAAAAAACTCTCCGACGATCAAAAAATGAAAATCGCCGAGATTGATTCCAAATACAAGGCAAAAATCGCGGGAATAAAGTTGAGATCCCAGGAAGACCTCGCTAAAACCGCGAATCCAGAGGAGGATGACAAGATACGCAAAGAGGTGTCCGACGAGATACAGAGGCTCGAAAGTAAATGTGAAAAGGAAAAAGACAAGGTCAGAACAGAATAGCATGCATGGAGATCTTCCTAACATAGAATTCCTTAAAAGATACACCAGCAAATCAAATAACGGAATTTTCATAAACTTAGACTTGCTCGCGAACAAGATGTAGCCGCCTCCATGTTGGAGGCGACCACGGCCAACATCCTACTACGTCCTTGAAAATACAGGACTACGCAGGACAGGTGGCCGTGACTACAAGAAACGCAAATGATAATAACGTGGAATTGGAATTCATGGACAAAAACACTTTCGAACTTGAGATCACCGACATCGCATATGGTGGCGATGGAATCGGACGCAAAGACGGATTCGTATATTTCGTCCGGGGTGCCGCGCCAGGCGAAAAAATCCTCGCAAGGGAAACACAGAAGAAGAAAAGCTTCGGCAGAGCCACCATAATGGAAATTCTGCGAATTTCGCAGAAAAGAATAGCTCCCCCCTGCCCTCTCGCATATACGGCAGGGAAGCAGATCTTCTGCCCGGGATGCTCATATCAACATCTTGAATGCGAAGAAGAAATAAAAATTAAGAACTCCCAGTTTATTTCCTTCATTAAAAAAGCGTTCCCCGAACTCGATGATAAAAAAATAGCTGCCCCGCTGAAATGCCCAAAGGATCTCAATTACAGGAATAAAATAACACTCCACTCGCAAAATGGGAAACTCGGATATTTCTCAGAGGACAACAAAACAGTCCTGGATATCCAGGAATGCGCGATCGCAGCCCCTCAAATAAACAGCCTTATCATGGAGTATCGCGAGAAAAATCCCGTGAACACTAAAGATGAGAATATCACCTTCAGATTGACCGAACCTGAGGGGGCATTTTACTTCAGTACAGGCGATGTCACCGAAGATAAGATAATCCAGGAAAACACCTCCATCGGAGTTTTTCAGCTACCCGCAAAAAGTTTTTTCCAGGTCAATCCGTTCTCGATGGAACTCCTTCTAAATGAGATTTCCGAAATATTCGGGAAACTCGGAACGCAATGCATGCTCGACATCTATTGCGGATGCGGAATATTCACTGTCCTCGCCGCGAAAAAAGGGATCAGACATTCAATAGGGATCGATATAGATTCCAGAAGCATCAAATACGCGGTTTTAAATTCTCAAAAACATAGAGTCGCCTACAAATGCTCATTTAGAAGTGGCCATGCGGAAGACATCTTCAAGAAAAATCCCCCTGATATCCCGCCGGAAAAGACTCTTGTCCTACTTGACCCGCCCAGAGGCGGCATAGGCAATGAAATGGCGGAACTCCTGTTGAAAAAGAACTGCCGGTGGCTTCTCTATGTTTCCTGCGCACCGGACATTCTTTCGAGGGATCTTGCAAAACTCCGCACGGG
>CAIQLG010000145.1 GCA_903872565.1 uncultured Lentisphaerota bacterium
TACAATTTCCTATACGATGAACTTAATCCGCCTCGGCGGAGACTTATGTAGCCGCCTCCATGTTGGAGGCGACACGGCCAACATGGCCGTGACTACAAGTTTCAAGCCATACGGGATTCCTTCGAAAAATACAATTTCCTAGCCGGAACCAGACCAACCCCGGGAACATGCCCCACCATAACGCTTCTCCAAAACATTTTTCTCTTGTTTTTTACATATCTTACTTGTCTTTATAACATTTATATCTCTATTAATCTCTTTTTATATATAACTATATTCTAATTTAACTACATATCATTATGAATAAAACTATCCATATTGTATTATTACTTCTGAGTATCGCATGTTGCTTGAGCGGAGGCGAAAACACCTCCGGTGAAACCTTGCATCCAATCTTGTTGAACCGGAACTCGGTAACTGTTCCCGAGGGTGGTTCCGCGACATTCGCGGTCAAGCTCGGATTCCAGCCCGCCTCAGAAACAGTTGTCACCATCGCTGTTTCCGCCGGAGACACGGATATAAGTGTTACAAATGGAGCAAATCTCATTTTTACTCCCGGCAACTGGAACATATATCAAGTTGTGACTCTCTCCGCAGCGGAAGACAATGACAACTCCCCGGGCATCTCGATTATTACTGCAAGCAGTCCCGGCACGAAATCCGCAATCATCAGAGCTACCGAAAAAGATAACGACTTCGTATTGTCGATTCTATGCGAGAGCGGCGGAACATCTTCACCCTCCGGACACATCGTCCTGCAAGATGAAACCACTCTTAACCTGGAAGCTGCTCCCTGCAATGGTTTTCACTTTAAAATGTGGGGAGTGGAGTCCGGCAGTTCTGTCTTCTCAAACCTATATGCAGCAAGCACAACTCTTACAGTCTCCGACAAATCCACGGTCAAAGCATATTTCGAGACAAATACTTACACGATAGAATTTTCCGCCGGACAGAACGGAAGCATTCAAGGAACGGCAATCCAGCAAATTCCGCATGGGGGTGACTGCAAGCCCGTTAAGGCTGTCCCTAACACCGGATTCATATTCGCCGGGTGGAAACGGGATGGTGAACTTTTCTCGATTGAAAATCCCCTACAGATCAAAAATGCTGTCAGAGATATGGAGATCACGGCGGAATTCTCCGCAACCAAGTACACAGTCCATTTTTTCCCGGGAAAAAATGGCACAATAAGCGGTGCAAATCCGCAGTCCGTAAACTATGGAGAGGATTCCATTCCAGTCGAGGCGATTCCCGATGCGAATTTCGCATTTACCGGGTGGATCGGCGACTACACCGGAATAGAAAATCCAATTATTCTCAGAGAGGTCAAAGCTCATAAGACTGTTTATGCAAAGTTCAAAATCATTGACACCGACAATGACGGCATGCCGGATTTCTGGGAAACAAAATATGGACTTGATCCGAACGATCCCGCAGACGCCAACCTCGACAAGGACAGCGACATGCTCGATAATCTTAGCGAGTACAAACTCGGAACCGACCCTGAAAATCCCGACACAGACGGAGACACGTATTCCGATGGTGCGGAAGTCGTCGCCTGGACAGATCCGCTTGACCCGTTAAGTATGCCGGGATACAAAATCATCCTCGAAAAAGATGTTTTATCAATGGATGAAGATTCGACCGCCAGCATCGGTGTCAAACTCTCGAAGGAACCGACCACCAACATAAAAATCACACTGTCATTAGATGGAGAAAGCCATGGCGTAACTCTGAATTCAAATCCTGAACTTACATTCACATCTGAAAATTGGAACAATTGGCAATATCTCGAGTTCTTCGCTTCCAGGGATGACAACCCGTTCATCGAGATCACGAAATTCAAGCTCGATGCAGGACCTATATACGGAGTCAAAACTCTTCAAGTAGTGAAAAAGGACACCGATCTAAATGTGATTATCTCTGACAACGGTAACGGAAAAACAGATCCGAAGGGTATTTTCGGATTCAGCAAAGGACAGGCGCTAAACGCCACGGCAACCCCAAGCCTCAATTATCATTTCAGCCATTGGACAGGTGTTCCAATCGAAAAAATAACAGATAACCCGCTTAATCTCATTGTGGAGGAACCAATGACGATATTTGCGAATTTTGCAGAGGACACTGTCAAGTACAGGGCGCGAATAGAACTCGACGGATTTCTGACAAAATGGACTTTTGTTGATGCGAATTTCGCAGGCGGTTATGAATCGGACCTTTCCATCAAATGCCCGGATAAATCCCCGGAATCCTTCTTGGATAATTTTAAAATCCAAGGGCAGGGAATTGACATCAGGGAGGGATTCGAGTCGGAAACCGCCGGGGCAGTGCCCGCAAAATGGAATTTCAATTCCGCCGATCTCGGCACAATCAGGGTTGTCGGGGTTCCAGTTTCGGAAGGACAAAAAGCTCTGAAAATTTCCGGAACTGAAAATGAAAGCCAGGAACTTTTCTACCCAGGAAGCATTTCGGAGAATGATTCAACATCAAGTTTTGACATCTATGCCACTGCGGGAACAAGGCCGGAAGCTAAAATAGCTTCCGTCATATATCAAGGAACGTCGTTCAACTTCAATATCGTCGCTGAGAACAAGCCTGATTCAATCATCGAAACTGCAACATCCAACTTCAGCTTGGACATGAGTGCGGGCAAGTGGCACAGCACGATCTTTCATTTCGACAAGATGATAGATACAGACCACGATGGCCTCGACGACGACTGGGAAATCCTTAACTTCGGAAACCTGATGCAGGATGGGGATGGCGATTTTGACGGAGATGGTGTTACAAACCTGCAAGAATTCCAAGATGAAACAGATCCCAAGTCGAAAAATGCGAAATTCGCATTCGAAAAAGAGTTGACGACTGTACCTGAATCTGCGGGAACTGTAAACATCATGGTAATTCTATCAAAGCCAGAAGGCAAAACTGTGAGCGTCAATGTCGGACTTCTCAACGCCAGCGCAACAGACGGCGAAGACTTCAAGTTCAAGCCGCAGACACTCACATTCGCATCTGGAACCACGGTCGCCACGGCATCTGTAACAATTATCAACGATGATAATCTCGAGGAACCGGATGAGGAAATCTATCTCGCGCTTGAGAACCCGCGCGGGGCAAACATCGGATCACCTTCAACACACAAAATTACAGTCAAGGAAAATGCGGAAGACTCAGATAAAGATGGACTACCGGACTGGTGGGAGATGAAATTCTTCGGCAGCCTCGATCAGAAACCCGAATACGATCCGGACAACGATGGGGTCAGCAACATTATCGAGTACAAACAGGGGAGACACCCCAATGCGGGCGCCAAGAAAGATGCCAAAGACCAACTGGAACTAAGAGTGAATTATTAGCCCGCGAAACACGCAAAACACACGAAAAATAAATATATTAGCTGGGTTAGGAAACATGAAAATAAAAATATCGTCGTTTTATTTTAGCGTTGTTCGCGTGTATCGCGGGCAAAAAAAAGGGTTTTTTATGAATGATTTAATATTAAAAGATGATGCATATAAGATAGTCGGGGCATGTTTCGCGGGCAGAAAAATCATCTTGAAAAAAGCAATGGCAATTGCATGCATCGCCTTTTGCGGCCTCTTCTGTTTCAGCCAGGAAGTTGAATTCAAGATAGATAAAATCTCACTTTCTGAAGACAAGGGAAAAGCCGAATTAGAACTATCACTAAAGAATCTTACAGACAATAAATATTCAATATCCATAAGAAACATGTCAATAATAATACGGGGTGTTGATGAGGATGGAAAGGAAGAGGATCTTTTTAGTTTTAAACCGGATAAGATAGACAGCAAGTATCCGGGAATCATGCAGGTGGGAAATCAGCCTCTCGAAATAAAGAAATTCGTGTTGAATAAAATTTCCATCGTCCTTCCTGAGAAAGGAGTTCTTTATGCGCTGATTACAGTCCCTGAGGAAATGGCGAAGCTGAAATATTGCGGGATGGAAAATATCACAGGCGAAATACGGTCAAGTAAATACAGCTACAACATAGGCGACAATCCGGAGTGGCAGAAAGATATGGATTTCAACAATAAATTCATATTGAAACTCAAGGAAGCGGATCAAGAATAAAACTGGAGGTTCCCAAGCCATGAAGTTAAAGTCATATTTTTTATTCCTCACCTTTCTGTGCTTTTGCCTGAAGGGTTTTACGGAGGAGGATTATTTCGAGAAAATCGGGATGTGCGGCGCTTCAAATAAATACTGGGCTGACTATTATGAGCTTCTCGCGGAGGCACTGCGAGCACCATGCGTTGCCGCCGGAATTGCCCCTCCCCCCAGCAGGGGATACTGTGGAGAACACGCCGGCAGCACCTCCTCTAATGATTGTTTTCTTTACGACGGAGGCGATGGGAAGTGGGACACAGGCCCATTGGAGAAAGGCTCCAACGATAATCTCTTCTCTTATTATAAAAATGATGGTACCGGGGGAGCTTATTGGATAGATACAGCCAGATGGCAGGATGTGCCAGGAGGAAGAAATGGGGTATATGACGAAGGACATGACATAGTCTTGTGCCCAGGAAACAGAGGCAGCTCGCTGAAAGATGGAGTTGTTGGAATTAGAGATGACGGCACATTCTATTTCGACCTGAATAAGAATGGACGATATGACAGCAACGAGGAAATATGGATAAACTTCGCATTTGATTCGACATCGAAATTAAGAGCATTACGACGTACAATCTTCTCCCTGCTGAAAGATTACTATGTGAACATCGAAACATCAGATTTCAGCGGATTGAGTGAAATACCATCCCTGCTTGAATATGACGCCTCGGGAAATCCAACTCCGGAATCAGTCAGGCTTTTCCCGGAACGGGAAGGAAAAGCCGCATATGAGTTTACTCTTTGCCCCGGAAAATTGCCGGACGGGACAGTCCTGGGGAATGGAGAGATCTTGTATACCGACAAGGGCTATGATACTATTGCAGTTCCGGATCTTCCGATTCATTTCGAGGAAATCCGCCAGGTGCTCAACAGAAATTTGTTTCGAAAATTTAAGAAGTCTATTTATTTCACCAGTAAGGGAGAAATGAACGCTAAATATCTTTCTGTGAGTGGTATTGCGAATCAAACACAGCTGACAGTTTATTCACAAGCTGTCGCCGCATTCAATTCTCTTGCAGGAAACAATTCTAGAGTAGATGCACCAAGATGCAAAGCAGAGTGTAGTTATGACTCGTCCTTGCGCAAGTATTCCTTCACCCTCTCCAAAACTTTATATTCGTATCTCACCTATAAACTTCAAAACGTGGGAGAACTCATGCACAGTTCGGATTTCTACACATTGGGTGCCAATTACGAGCTAACATATTTCAATACAAACGGCGACAATCTTGTCCTAAATCAATATTTGAAATTCGAATCGCAGACGGAAGAAACAAGTGAACGGAATATTGAGGCCAAATTTATAGCAAATGACACCCCGCCCGCATTTACACATTCTACTACTCAACTCTCTTCTGAGGGATATAATAGCGCTGGTTATGGAACAATCATAATCAATTTCGACGGCCCCAATGGATTCCCAAAAATTGACATCCAAAAGCCTCCTGTCAAGCTCAAAGCCATCCCTGACACAAACCGGGACGATTTTGTTGACATTGGGATTGACATTGACAGCATTGACAAGGAGACCGGCACAATAGTCCATCTGCCGGAATATGAAGATCCGCAGGTAATAATTCCATTGCATAAATTAAGCATTGCTGACAATCTGAATATTTGGGAATATATTTCCTCGGGGAACAACTTCGCCATGCCCTGCTTCATATCCGGCGCGGCGGGCTACGGTATTAACGATCTTATCCTTTCGCCGTGGCTGATGAATGAAGACAATTCTCAAATGCTTTCGACGAACACATCCATGTACAACGACATATACTGGTTCGATCCTGTTAATAACATATTCATCAAAAGAGTAGCCATAGTGAGGCCAAGAGGCCAAATCGTACTCTTCGACTTTCCCTGGGACAGCGGGAACAGGAAGTTCAGCGACATTGGCCAGCCCCTCGGGATAAACAGCGAAAGAACATATCGCCTTGTCAGGAAACTTAAAAATCAAGCCGCCAAACATCTCGAGGCAAGACGCACTCCACATGAAATCCCAAACCAGTATTCTTTGATCTTCGAATCCGGGATAACACACACCTATTACTCAGCAAGCTGGATGAGCAGCGAGGACTACGATCTGAAATATTATTCGGATATTAAAAGACCTAACGTCTTCTGGTACTATTACTTACGCAGCAGTCTTTACTCAATTGAAAAAACAGGGTTACTGCTTATCCCCAACGGATGTGAGAGTATAAGGAGTTATTCCCATATTCAAGTCCCAATCTACGATCTTAACAACACCCAGGGGCCAACATTCGATATCTCCTTCGAAAGAAATTCAAAAGGTCTTCCCGAAAAGATTTCATACAAGACAAAAGATGGCGCCAAGACAATAACAGTTCAACCTGTCTATGATGACGAGAACAGAATTGTCAAACTGAAAAAAACAGTTCCGGAAACCCTCGCTCTCGATGGAAAAACAGAATATGAGATCAGTGTCGAGGGCGGGAAAATCATATATCCGGACGGCACAACGACTCTGCGTGAACAAAGCGGCCCGGCAGGAACGGAACGAACTGTAACAATCACGAAACAAACTCCAGGATCAGGCGATATCACACAGAAATACGGATACAACAGTTCGGATCTTCTGACAAAACTTGAGACAACCTGCAACAATGAGACAAAGACATTCCGGCATGAATATTACACCGATGAAACAATATATCCCAACACTTCAAGGAAAAAGCATAGGCTCAAGTCCGTTACCAATCCTGACGGAAGCTGGAACTATTTCGAATACAACGCCAACGGATGGCTCGAAAAAATGTATTCTCCCTATGGAAACACTCCTGTAAATCCGTCCGTATCAAGCGCGGTGACCGAATATTCTTATACTCCGAACGATCCCGATGAAACATTTGAAGCGCGGCTTATGAACCCGGCACCATCAGCGAAAGTATCGAAAATTCTGGCCGAGGAAGTCGCCCGCACCTACAGTTCCTATAAGATGGAGATAGTTGATTCATGGACGTTGAAACAGAAGTATACAGTCAAAGGCGCCACGAAGAAAGGTGCCACGTGGGATAGCACTGAAAATTCGATCTGCGAAAAAGAATTAATTACAAAATACCTTCTTTATTCTTTACTACTCGATTCCAGTTACACCACGGATCTCATTAAAACTACATCCTCGAATGAAATATCTGGAATTCCAATCTACCCAGGGCTATCTGAAAATTATTATCGGACAAACATAATAACAACTACACAGAGGAATTCCGCGGACGGCGCAGGAATGGAGAAGATTACTTCAAACAGAAACCCCAGAAACATTGTCGGATCCATTGAGACTGTGGATCTGGCATCAGGCAAAACAATCTCTTCCGTAAATTCCGAGACCGACTCCTTCGGGAGGATTACAAAAACCACATACCTCGATGGGACAAAAGAAGAATTCAACAATTACTGCCTTTTCGGGCCACAGGAATACATTGACAGAAATGGAAGCACATTCACATATAAATATGACAGCTCCGGGAGACTGTCGGTGACAACAACCCCGCTCTCCAAAATATCCTGGACTTATGACGTGCTCGGAAACAAAACCTCCGAAACAAAAATTCCAAATGATGGAAGCGAAACTTTCAAGGAATTATGGTCTTACGACGCACTCGGAAGAATCAAATCCCACACCGATGCGATAGGAACAACAAATTATGCCTATGACGGACCAGACACGAAAGTAACATACCCTGACGGCACGGATAAAATAATTGACAGAAACCTCGATGGCTCGACAAAATCCATATCCGGTTCCGCCACTCCGCCAATATCTTATGAATATGGCGTTGACCCCGCAAAAGGCAGATGGTCAAAGGAAATAAACGGCACAACCTGGTCGCAGACATTCTACAACATGCTCGGAAAAGCGTACAGGACAGAATATTCCACAGGATACTGGCAGGAATCGAGTTTCGACGCAAAAGGCCGCAGTAACGGGACAACAGACTCCGAAGGGAGAAGCTCCTCCATCACATACAATAGCAGAAATGAGGTCGAGTCAGAAACCAGCAACGGGATAAAAACCGACTATGCACAGTGCGTAGTTGAAAAAGAAGGAAAAACCGCGTTCAAGACTGAAACCACACTCAATAGTTCTCTCGGCACTATCAAACAAATAAGTGAAAATTCAGTGGACGGATTCGACTCCTGGTCTTCCTTCAACGGTAGAAACTCCGAGTCGCATTCCACCCTCCTGGGTGAAGGACGACAGCAGACTGTCTCGAAAGACTTCATCGGCAGGACAGAAACAGTCACATCCGCCCCTGACATCATAACGTCTGATTTCAATTCTATGGCGAGCCAGACTTCATTCATGGACAGCCACGGAAGGACAACAAAGTCTCTGGATTCCCTCGGGAATGGCATCGTCTCGGCTAAATACCGGCCAGGGACAGGCCAGATGAAGGACAGGCTAGAAACCGGCGACGCAGGCCCGCTGGCCGTCTCCTACGCGGAAAAAAGCTACAATCCGGAAACTCAGAAACTGCCGGACAACTCTCAGATCGGCTTCACATTCAACGAGAAAGGAAGTCTCGAAGAAATCACAGGCAAGGCTCCAAGTGTCTTCTCCGCTAAGAAAAGCTTCGACGAACTTAATCGCCTTGACAATCTCGCAACGACCGGCGAGAGAGGAAAGGCAAGCACCAGGTGGACTTATAATCAGCTCAGCGGGCTCCCCGAATCCAAGCTTATAAACGGCAGGAAAGTCGCCGGATTCTCATATCACCCCGATGGAAGACTTGCAAGTTTCACAAGAACCATTGGGGAGGGAACAGAAGTCACTCAAGGCATTTCCTACACCCCTCCCCCGCAACTCCTTCCAGCAGGATATTCCTGGAGCGATGGAACATCTTCCGTCACACTTTCAGGACACAACAGTTTCGGACAGCCTGCCACAATAAGCACTGGCAACGGTGATGTCTGCAAATATGACTATGAATACAACAAGGATTCCCAGATACAATCTTCCTCGTTGACCTCGCCAATCACCGAAGACAGGTCATGCTCCTACGAATACAACGACAAAATGCTCAGATCAAAGATGACATCTGGGAAAGACGTTGTAGATTACCAGTCTGACGAGCCGGGAAGACTCGTGAAAATAATATCGGGGAATATCTCCGCTGAATATGAATATGTTGTCGGATCATTCAATATGCTTGGCAAAATCACAGTCAAAAAAGATGACAAGGCCGTTCTTGTAAGGGATTTTTCATATGAGACGGGATCTACGCGGATAAAGTCCGTCACGAACAGCTCTGGGGACGGATCTGTCTTCAGCTCTTTCGAGTACGAATACAATCCTTCTGCGAAAATCGCAAAGGTGAACACCGGCAACAATACCGAATGGAGATATACCTACGATGACAGGGGACAAATTAGTTCCGCCACCAGATTGATCGGTGCCTTCAAAACTGCGGATTTCGCATACAAGTCCGACTCGATAAGCAATCTCCTTGAGGGCGGCAGAAAATCACTCGACAAGAGCCCGGAATTCAGGACTGTCCCCGCATTATTGAACAGCATAGAAACCAAGATCAACCAGGACAAGGTCGAGGTATCCGGCTCTGTAGTCGGGGATGCGAGCATCACAGTAAACAACATGAAGCCTGTCAGAAACGGCATGTCATTCTTCACTTCGCTAGATGCAGGCAACAAGGACAGCGCAAGCCAGGTGGACATCAATGTAGTGGCCGCCCGATTTGAAAAGGATGAAACCCCCGAAGTCGGCGGAGACAAGCCCGGAAACGTGAAGGGCTCGGACATCGTGAACACCGTCAATGCCTCGGTCTTCATGCCGAAAAAAGAGGACGACTTCACTTATGACCAAGGAGGGCGCCTCCTCGAAAACAGCCAATGGAAATATTCCTGGAACTCCGACGACAGATTAACTTCCATTGAAAGTAGCATAGGCGTCCCGCCTGTGATTGCTTCCCCTCGAAGTAGCATAGGCGTCCCGCCTGTGATTGCTTCCCCTCGAAGTAGCATAGGCGTCCCGCCTGTGATTGCTTCCCCTCGAAGTAGTATAAGCGTCCCGCCTGTGAAGATCATAAACGCCTACGACCACGCCGGCAGACGAATTAAAAAATCTGTCTTCAAGAAAAGTTCTGACTCCAGTCCGCCTTGGCGGCTGTGTTCTGAATTCTTCTTCTACTACGACACAACTCTCCTCAATGGGGACTCCTCGGATTTCGGTTTGCTGACTGGGGAAAAAGTTGTCAACCACGAGACAAACGAAACTCACGAATATCAATACTTATGGGGATTGGATCTTGACGGTTCCTATCAGGGACTTGGTGGAGTTGGCGGCTTGATTGCAGTGATTGACAAGACAAATAACAGAACATATATCCCCTGCTCTGATGCGAAAGGTACAATTCACTCATATATTGACAGCGAATCCTGTGCCGTCGTGGCGGCATTCGCATACGATCCTTATGGAAAACTTCTCAGCTCGACTGTTGCCCCTAGCCCTTACCCCTTGCCCCTTGCCTTGCTCTTCCAGGGCAAGTATTACGACTCTGAAACTGCTCTGTACTATTTCGGATTCCGGTATTACGATCCTGCCACGGGACGATGGCTCAACCGGGATCCTCTCGGCGAAGACGGCGGTTACAATCTCTACGCCTTCTGCAACAACGACCCGGTAAACGGCATCGACCCCCTGGGCCTCGCAGGATACTTCTTCGATGGGACTAGAAACCATCCGTATTCAATGAATCTTGACGGAACTCCAAACTTTAAAACAAACATAAGAATATTATTTGAATCCTACAAAGGTGAAGCTTCATACGCATTTGGGATTGGTTCAGGATATCATGCTGATGGTACACGTTACCGACAAGCCGAAAGAGGAAAGGGAGATGCTTTTGTTATACAGGAAGGCATTACAGGAACGACCATGGAAGCTAGGGTGGATTTCATGATGGAAGAACTTAAAAAGAATCTTCAAAATAAAGACAAGGTTGTTGATCTTTTTGGTTTCAGTAGAGGTGCTGCAAGTGCCACTTTGTTCCTTAATAGGATTCAGGAGAAAATTGACTCTGGAGATCCACTATATCAAGGAATTAATGTCCGCTTTGTTTCTCTTATTGATCAGGTACCTACAAAAAGGAATATAGCAGGACAGACCGTGGGCAGATCTTTCGACACATTAGGATACGCTTGCTCTCTTACTTTTTGGAGTCCCGACACATTTGCAAGGAATGCAAACAATGAGGGATTTTCACTACCCAAAGGAATGGCGTTTCAATTCAGACCATTGCATTTAGTCTCAATAGATGAAATGAGAAAAGAATTTGCATGCAGTGATATTGAAGGAGCGCTTCAGATCGGGTTCAGAGGAGTTCACTCTAATTTGGGCGCTGGGTATGGTGGCAGCCTTTTCGAGTTTATTACGAGAGAATTTATTATCGAAAAGTCGCAGGCTGATGGCCTTGATTTATTTGAAGCTAAAAAGTATACGCAATACGACGGCCCATACAGGCCGATTTACAACAATTATAGGAATAACTTTATTAAAGGACACTTGACTAAGATCCCTTTGCTTCCAACAGATAACAGCGACGTTATCTTTAACGACAATGAACCCAGGCATTTACCTAAAAACTTGATAATTCACCCAAGTGCTTATTGGTTTATTGGTAGTCCATATAATTCAATTAATTAACTTGAGGTAAAAATGAAATTTATAGTCGTCTCTCTTTCTTTTGTTACTTTATTATTAGCAGGTTGCAATAAAGTTGAAAAAGTTGACAAGGAGAGCGGTATGCATATTTTTGGGTCAATGGCGACTCAGAATAAAACAAAGACAATGTTGGATGTCTCAATCATTATGGATGGACAGGCAATTGATTTTGGAGTTCTTATCTCAGGGGCAACAAAGACAATGGGATTTGGTGACTTCGAATTGGGAAAAGAACTTGAGGTCGTTTGGATTGAAAATTTTTCAAGCGATAATCCGACGAAGGGTGAAGCCTTTTTCGATAGTTCTAAACTCTCTGAGATCGCTAAGGAAATACAAGAAATTGAATTTGTCTATATAGGAGATAAGAAATGGACACTGAGGGCGTATAAAGCTCCTCACAGGAATGAAAAGGACTTGTTGAAAGAAATCGATTCAGAAGGAAATAAGATTACAAAATAATTTTTTGCGTTGTTCGCGTGTTTCGCGGGCAAGGAATTTTTGATTGAATTTGCCAGTTTTGTTTTGACGCAGAGCGTCTTTGGTAGGGTGGTTTCGCTGAAACCGCCGCGGACGCCTCGGCGAGGCATCCCTACCATAAATACAATTTCCGATACGATTAAATAATATTTGTAATTATTTTATTGTATTTTTGTATTTAATATATTATAGTTTTGTTATATGTGAAGAAACAGTCTGAAATTTGTTCAAATACTTCCTCGGGATATACACAACTTAGGAGATAATAATGCAGAAGCGAATGATGTTGATTGTTATGGGAACCATATTTTGGGCACTGTTTTGTTCATGTTCGGAAATTGAGGGCACCTGGGAACTTATTGATGTTTCCCCGGTAGATGCAATGGACAGTCCTCCAAACGGTTTGTGCAGCAGCAAAGACTATTACTCTCCAGATGGGAAACTTTACATTATTGAAGCGACTGAAAAACTGCAGGAAGACACTCCCAATATTTCATATTCTTTTTCCGACGGGAAACGAACAATTACAATCCCTGATGGCAGGAAGATTACAACACCGGTGAAGTTTGTCGGTAATAATCTTATGGTGCTGACATTCTCGAAAAATAATATTTGGACCTACAGGAAAATAGAAGGAGAAAAAGCCTACGATAAGCCTGTCGAGCCACGCAGCTTACTAGTTCTCCGGGTGGCGCCTCCCATTAAACAGATGTCCAATCAGGATGTAACATATGACACGAATGACTATTCGAAACTAGAGTTGAAAGACAGAATTATCGGAGTATGGGAAGCCATCAGTTATAAAGATGTAGCTCCTCAGAATGCACCACCATATGGCTTTCCCAATGAAAAATTCATATTGACTACAGATGGTAAGTTCTATATGATCTCCCCAGAAGAGCAGCCCTTAAAAGACCAAACTCCCGAGCAATATTCAGTAAAAGAAAAGAGCATTGTTGTAGGGATACCCAAAGGAAAGCATATCGCACCGACACCTCCTCCTGGTGGAAAAATCGAACAGATGGTTTCATTCAATCAATGGGGACACATGGTATGGAAGAGTTCAGATGCTGAGATTTCTCTGAAGTTGATTACACGAGATTATAAGAATATCCCTATATTGCCATATAAAATAGCTCTGCTTGAACTTAAGGTAAATCCCAACAGGAAGGAGGTTGCTTCCTATAGCTGCGATGGTGATTCCGTTTCATTCAGCAACCATAGTGATGTTAAATTATGGGTTGACCGTGTCTTGTGTGATGGTCGTGAATTTCCTGTGCCAGTTGGCGTATTATCTCCGGGAGGAGGATCAAAAGGAGCCTCAATGTTCCCTAGTCCTATTCCCAAGGTTTTTACCATTGAATATGAGAAAGACGGGAAGAAGCTTTCTGCTGACATTTCTGGAGAAGGTGTATCGTCCGCAATTAAACTGGCTGAGAATGCAAAGGAGATAACCCTGTATTTCATATATACAGACGCAGAAGAGTTTGTTGTAAAAATCTATTTTGATCGGGGCGACAACAGTCTTCCTTATGAAGGTGAATTGTGGCCTGATGAAAAAAATCCAAAGTTCAAGTCATATAAGGAGTTAGTTAGAAGCGCCTATACGGGGGACTCTAAAAAAGTTGAAGAATTATTGAAAGACGGTACTCCTTTTGTCTGGAAGAATGATCCCGTTTCCTTAACTCCCCTTGAATGGTCAGTGCGCTGGAACCGGAAAGAGGCATTTGATATTCTAATGTCCTACCTTCCTGAAAACTATACCTGTTATGATTATGCCAACTGTATAAAACTTGCAGCCCAGGAAGGATATGCAGATATTCTGAAAAAACTTCTTGATAATCCTAAGTCTAAAGAGATTCCTAAAGATGACTTAGAAAATTTGATGAATTACAAAAAATAATATTTCGCGGGCAAAATATTTTTGATTGGAGTTTGTCATTTTCGGAACGCCAGCAACTTGCTGGCATTCTTGTTTTTTCCTATGCCGCCAAGTTGGCGGCGTTCCTTAAAAAAACTTCAAAAAATACAATTTCCCATATTATAAACATATACATAGAATAAGGTGGCCTATGAAGAAGTTATTATTGATTGTTGTGCTGGTTCAATCCTGGGGCATTTTTGCGGGAGTGAATGAACGGCTTGCGGCAATGGCCAAAGGAGATTACAAGACCGCCTATAAGGAATTTCTGCCTCTCGCGGAAAATGGCGATGACAGAGCCATGACAACACGCCAAACACACGTAATTTTCAAACAGGCATCACATTCAAATCCCATTTTTTGCCACAAAAAGTCACAAGATTCACAAACTTTATATTAAAATTTTCCCCTGGAAAATTTTAATCTACCACTTGACTTTTACACAAAGACAGCCTATTGTTTTGCATATTGTCTCAGGTATTGCCTGATCGCAAAAAATCCTTTACGGTAAAATTTTCGATTCATCGTTTTATATGTGACTTAATATAATTTTTTAATATAAACAGTAGGAAGAAAAGGGGATTACTACAATGGATTATTCTCAGATAATTACGATAGAACCCGGGAAGAGAAGTGGAAAACCTTGTATCCGCGACATGAGAATTACTGTTTCTGACATACTTGAATACTTGGCATCAGGAATGACTGAGCAGGAAATTTTAAATGATTTTCCCGAACTAACCACAGAAGATATTCGTGCTTGCCTTGCCTTCGCCGCTGAACGAGAAAAAAAACTCATGGTTCATGTTGCATGAAGTTATTACTGGATCAAAATTTGTCCTTCAGAATGTTGAAAAATCTTCAAGGATTCTTCCCGGGGTCAAGACACGTTAAGGATTTTGGGTTCACCGGTGACAATGATGAAGATATTTGGAATTTCTCAGCAAAAAATGATTTTATTATAGTATAAAAGGATAGTGATTTCCTTTACAGGAGTTTGTTCCGGGGACACCCTCCTAAAACAATTCATATTCAGTGTGGAAATTCTACCCCTGAATTTATTCTTAATGTCATTTTGAAGAACTATCCAGTTATTGCCGAATTCTCCTCTCAAGAGGAAGAATCCCTTTTGATTCTCAAGTGATTCCTTTAAAATTTTCCCCTGGAAAATTTTAATCCACCACTTGAGATAAAAATTTTGGACTCAAAATTTTTATTCTAAATTCTGGAACTTCGCAAAATCAACTACATTGATCGTTCCCCGCAGTAGCATAGGCCTCCGGCCTGTGTCTTCCTTCTTGAAGTAACATAATCGTCCCGATTGTGATATTTATTTTTGAATCAATCAATCACAAGCCGGAGGCTTATGCTACTCTTTAAATCACAGGCAAGGATGCCGGGGGCGAACACGGCCAACATCCTACCATGCCAAGGCTTTGTAGGACAGGTGGCCGTGGCTACAAGTTTCAAGCCATACAGCGAACCTGCCCAAAGTACAATTTTCCTATACAATCCAGTTATCCTGTCCAATACTATTAGATTTTTTTGTGCTTTGTGTGCTTTTTTGTGGCTGGATATCCTGGATTGCCCGCGAAAGATAATTCGTGTGAATTGGTGAAATTCGTGTCATGGCACAGGCCTGATAATTTTCACGGGCCAACGGATTTCACTCCCCCGTGGGTTTTCTCCTGGGTTTCTGGGCATTTGTAGCGATCTCATAAACATGTTTGCCTTCAATGACTTGCATGATAAGAGAAACTGAAGCCTCTCCTATCCCCCTGATCTTAAGGATGTCCTCTCGCGAGGCGGATTTCAATTCCTTTTCATACTCTATCAGAGGGATTGTCGCATTTTCGAGGGCGTTTGCAATCAGTGCATTTTTGCCCTTGAGCAAAAGCTGCAGCTTGTATATCTTTTCGATTATTTCCTGATTTGTCATGCTTTAATAGGATGTTAAATTCAGACTTCTTGATTCGTGGAAAAAGAGGTTGTATGGTTTTCAGTCACCGGACGATGCCGGTGCGAGCATCTTGTAGACCATTCGCAACTCCGTGCCAGGGTAGATGAACTCCGCGTCATTCAAGTGGACAA
>CAIQLG010000146.1 GCA_903872565.1 uncultured Lentisphaerota bacterium
GATGGCGGGTATCTTCTCTATGGATTTACTAGTAGCAACAATGGCGATGTTTCAGGAAATCATGGAGCGATCGACTACTGGCTTGTTAAGGTTGACAGTTCGGGAAACATCCAGTGGCAGAAATGCTATGGGGGGACTTCGAATGAGGGGATGGCACCATCGGTCATTCAAACCACAGATGAAGGGTATCTCTTGTGGGATAATGGCGAGTATAGCAATGACGGGGATATTTCAGGATATCACGGAGGAAAGGACAGCTGGCTGCTTAAGATTGACAGCTCGGGAAATATAATGTGGCAGAGATGTTTCGGCGGGACTTCGGATGACCTTATCTATTCAGTTATCCAGACCTCAGACGGGGGATATTCGTTAAGAGGTGAGACGAAAAGCAACAATGGCGATGTTTCAGGAAATCATGGAGCGACCGACTGCTGGATGCTTAAGCTATATGAACAAAATATTAATGCCTATACCATCAGTGGGACTGTCAGTGGGGCAGTCCAGCAAGGAGTTATACTCACACTATCGGGAACTGCTTCTTCCACAACCACAAGCGGAACTGATGGGACTTTCATCTTTGTAGCATCAGATGGTTCATATACTGTTACTCCAAGTCTGTCAGGATATACTTTCACACCTTCGAACAGAACCATCACCATAAGCGGGAAAAATGTGACAGGCTGTGATTTTGTTGCGACAAAGAACCCAGGAATTTACTCGATCAGTGGGACTGTCAGCGGTGCTATCCAGACGGGTGTCACTATCACATTGTCAGGTGCGTTATCTTCGACCACTCTCAGCGGTGCCGATGGCTCGTATAGTTTCACAGGACTTGCGGATGGAAGTTATACCGTAACTCCAGAACTGTCTGGGTACATATTCACCCCATTTTCCAAAGAGGTCAGTATTTCTGGCACCAACCAAACTGGTGTGGACTTCACAACAGCCGCAATAAGCATATATGGGACAATATCTAAACCTTCGTTCAATGCCTCGCACAAAGATGCGGTTAAGAAAATTAACGGTACAAACGTGCAATATTCCACTGACAAGTTCACAGTTCAGACAACCATTCAATTTCCAGGGGCTTTTGATCTGACCACCATAGGAGAAAGCACGGGATTCACCTTTGATTTCGGATTATACTCATTTAGCGGCAAACTCGGTAATGCCAAAAGTAAGTTCAATGGTACAAATGGTGGGAGCGCAAGCTTCAAGATTACCGGAAATGACGAAATCAAGGGAAAAACAGTAACTGTAGAAAAAGTTGATCTCAGATGGGACAAGAAGAAAAAGATGACAGTCAAAATAACAGGAACTCCTGTATCGGACTCCAGCACCAATGTGGTTGACCTTTCTGGCAAAGCCGACGGCCCAGTCACAGGAAGCATTGACACCTTTTTTCTGACATTCAACAATGCCGGGGCTCGTTTCGCCGAAGGAGAATCACTGTCATACACAGGCAAAAAGACGACCAAGACCGTTAAGACATTTACCCTTGTGGACTGGTCTGCAAAAGGCAAGAAGTAGGCGGTGTTAATAAGTTTGGACAGCTTGCGAGGAATGACGATCCAATTCCAGACGGAGAAGTGAGGCGGAGGTACCGCAGTTCAAATACGGCAATGGCGTCATAGAAAACAGAATATAAAAAATAGAGGAAAGGCATATGTGAACTTAGCTGGTTGCGCCGGAACTTATGTAGCCGCCTCCATGTTGGAGGCGACTACACGGCCAACATGGCCGTGGCTACAAGTTTCAAGCCATACAGCGAATCTGCCAAAATACAATTTCCCATACGATTAAATTATCAATCTCATAAAGGAGTCAAAATGAAAACGAAAATCGGTCTAATACTGGTGGTTCTGGGAATGCTATTCCAGAGTCTGAATGCGGACATCACAACAGGGCTCGTGGCGTATTACCCATTCAACGGTAATGCCAATGACGCATCGGGAAACAGCAATAATGGAACGGTCAAAGGAGCTCAGTTGACTACCGATCGTAATGGAAAGGCCAATTCAGCATATCACTTCAATGGGGTATCGGATCACATAACGCTAAATCCATCAGCTACTTTGAGCTTGGGAGCCAGTGGCTTTACCCTGTCGGCATGGGTGAATGCTGAAAAGGTATACGATACGAGTCCTGAAAATGATCAAATGCAAATTATAGTGGCAGATGGTTCGCTGTGTGTAAACCAATCTTCCTATCTGTTGGCTTTTGTTAAGAATAATCTCCATCTTCTTTTTGCCGGATCTGCAAACTATCCAAACAGTCAACTCCAAGATGCTAAATTCTATAAACCATTTGAAGTCAACACATATTATCATATCGCAACAGTTTATGATGGAGACAAAGTTTATGGATATGTAAATGGGAATTTAATTTCATCACAGGATGTTGACAATGGAATCAAACCATATCCCCTAGATGATTATGTGATCATTGGAATGCATCCGAGTGTTGCTGAACATGGATGGCCACAGTCTTCCACCGATGGAGAAGGTGAGTTCAAAGGTATTATTGACGATGTCCGCATTTACAATCGTGGCCTTACAGCTTCGGACATAAAAGAACTTTACGATTCTGAAAAACCCCAGGATTCGGGTCTCGTTGCCTACTACCCCTTCAACGGTAATGCGAACGATGAATCTGGGAATGGAAACAATGGAACAGTGAATGGCGCAACTCTGACAACCGACCGGTTCGGCAATGCGAATTCTGCATATAGTTTCAATGGAAGCAGTGATTTTATAAATGTTCCTGATTCAAACACGCTTGATCTTACAAATAAAATGACTTTGTGTGCTTGGACAAAAGTATCTGAAATCAGAAGCCATTATTCAGATTTTCTTCTGGGAAAAGGTCGTTCGAGTATCGGAACTGGATATGGATTGAACAATTATGATTACAGTGGCAATGATGGAACCCCACAGGGGCCAAGTATCGTATTGCACAATGGAACAGACATGGGATATGCGGTAAGCGATGTTTCAAAGGCAATTTTAAACAAATGGCAGTTCATTGTCGGAACATATGATGGACAAGTTTTTAACATATATGTGGATGGAGTTCTATGTAATAGCTTCAATAACAATGTTGCAATGACCCTCATAAATTCAACTGAACCATTGAATATCGGCAGGGAAACTTCCGGACTTGCTCGTTATCACAAGGGTTTAATTGACGATGTCCGTATTTACAACCGTCCCCTTACAGCCTCAGAGGTCAAAGAACTATATGATTCAGAAAAGCCTCAACCTTCTGATCTTGTCGCCTACTATCCCTTTAATGGTAATGCAAACGACGAGTCCGGGAATGGCAACAATGGAACAGTAACTGGAGCGACACTGGCCACCGACAGGTTCGGGAATGCAAATTCGGCGTATTATTTCGATGGAAGCAGTAATTTTATTGAGGTTAATTCTTCAATCAGCCTTGATCAGACAAGCATGACTGCAATCACATATTCAGTATGGTTTTCTCCAGACGACACTTGTGGTTCCGGTGTGGACAATCAGAGGTTGCTTTATGTTTGCGATACACCCCATACCGGGCAGAATGATATAGATTATAAGTTCAGCACAGGAAAAGCCGTTGTGTGCTATTATAATCCAACTGGCTGGTATGACCTCACTGGCAATACTCAATTGGATAAAAAGATCTGGCATAATATTGTTGTAGTATATGATTATACCGCAAGTAGCACGAAGATTTATGTTAATGGAGTGCTTGATGGCGAAACAACCGCCCTCGTTGGGAAGCCCCTAAACGCAGGCCTGACTTTGGGCAGATCTGTAGGTAATCCATGGTTTTACAAGGGACTAATTGACGATGTCCGCATCTACAACCGGGCTTTGTCAGCCGAGGAAGTTGCAGCGCTTTATGGTGGTGTGAGTCTGACTATGGCGGTTTCGCCCACGGAAGTGGGGACAACCGTTCCGACTATTGGAACAAGTATTGTGAAGAAGGATGAAGCAGTCACAATAACAGCCACTCCTGCAACCGGTTACAGCTTTGTCCGCTGGACGGCAACCCCATCATCCAATGCATCAATAGCCAGCAGCAGTTCCCCGGACACCACTGTGACGTTGAGCAGCGATGCCACCGTAACAGCGATCTTCACTCCCAATGCTGGTAGTGGCGCCCTGGCAAATTCCAAGGTAAGGATAATTGTTGACAATTCCAAGCAGTATAAGGACTCCATCTCCATCGTCAAGGGAAAACTGCCTGCGGGCTTTGTGAAACCTGTTGAAGGCGATCCTCTGATCATACAGGTTGATGCCTGGACTCTTTCTGTCAACGGAGGATATAAGGCATCCGGCGACAAGATTACATACAAGGGTGAAACTGTTGTAAAAATTAAGGGACACGCTTCCTCCTTCGCAAAGGCTTCCCACTTCGCCCAAGAGGCTACGAGGGACAGGCCGGCGGACATGAAAGCTGTGAACTCCAACGTAAAGACACACGCTGAAGCTGTGAACTCCAACGGGGGAACAAAAACTGCAGAGAAAAGCATTAAGGGGAACAAATACCAGCTTGTTCTCGACTTGAAGAAGCTGGAATGGAATCTAAGGATAGCAAATGCAGATCTCAGTACCGGTTCGCCACTGGATTCCTTCGATGGACTCGATGTGATGCTCAATGTCAACGGAACTCCTATCGGACAGAATATTGGAACTGACGATTTGGTGAAATGGCGCTTCACCTCCACAAAAAATACTTCCGAAAAGCTCTCTCTGGGCGGAGAAGAATGGCTCAATTTCGCGGTGAACAAAGCTGACGGCTCCAGTATCGGCGACAAACCATCCAAGGACAGTTTCACAGTCGGGAACGGCACTGGTGACATCATAACATTCGACAGTGCAACAGATTCCGTTACAGTGTTGATTGACAAATTCAAGATAGCTCTCGATGATGCAGACGTGGGGTCGGCTTGGAAGTCAGGGAACGACAGGCACATATTCAAGGGAACTTTTGCTGGAGTGACCGTGGTTCAGTTCGTGCTCGACCTCTCCAAGAACTCGGCAAGCTGGAAGTTCAAGGTCTCGAAGGCTGACTTCTGGGATGATATTGATGGATCGGACGGGCTTGATTTCAGAGTCATAATCGGCAACTACCAGGGTGGGCTCAGACTCGATGCCGATCAGACCACCACAATGTCGTATCCGCAGAAATAATAAAAATAATTCCGAGTCGGAATTATCCAAAATATATTTTGCCACAAAAAAGCACATAGGACACAAAAAATCTTATATTTTGACTGCGCTTTGCGCAGTTTTATCAATAAGAAACTTGAAGTAGGGCGGTTCTTTCAGACCGCCATGTTGTCGGGCAGGAATGCCCGACCTACTTTTGCGGCAATTTTCAAAGGAGAACGAAAACAACTCAATTGCTTCTCAATTATTTCATCTTTTGTTTTTGATATTATTCTGACTACTGTCTTCTGAATTCTGAATTCTTTTGGGTTGCGGGCGGAGCTAGCTTTAAGCTTTTCATGGAACCACAGGGAGGATAACCTTCGACTGGTGCTCGAGATCGTGGTGGATATTGATTGTGGCGTTCTGCGCCACACCGCTTGTGCTTTCAAGGAGGCCAGTCTGGAGGTTCCTGGAATAAAGCGGGTACCAGCTTGCACAGATGCAGACACGTAGCTTGTGACCCTTCTTGAAGGCATTCCCTGTCCTGACATTTCCAAAGTCCAGTTTTACTATCTGCCCCGGGACGAGAAGATCGCGGGTGCTTGTCTTGTTCCTGTAGCTGACTCTCATCGCCTCCTGCCCGGGTCCTGTAATATTGAAGACTGTTCCGTCAGGGGCGACATCCAGAAGTTTGACGTAGAGATCGCAGTCGGGAGAATCCGAGGAAAGATAAATTTCGGCCTTGACCGGTCCAATCACCCTGAGATCCGTCTTGAGCTTTTCGCTGTCAAAGGTGAGGAGATCATTCCTTTCCGCAAGATATGCGAGGTTGTATGCTCCAAAATTCGTGCCTTCCGTTGTGTCGGTGACGGGCTTTGTCGGATCGGCGATGAAAGAACTTGCGGTATATGACTCGTTAGGCTGATTGAATGTCAGCGTTCCAATCTTTCCCCCGTTTTGCGCGGGAACAAAATAGATGGAAGTCTCCTGTGTCCCGGTAAGTGGCCAGGTCGTGTCGGAAACCCACTGCCCTTTGCCTTTCGCCTCCATCTGATATGCTCTCACCATCGGCCAGTTCGGAACATCGTTTTGAATTCCTCTGACATAATAGTCCAACCAGTCAAGGACGACCGAGTCGTAGTCAATCCGCGCATTTTCCGAAAATTTTCTGTTGCCGGAACTGTTCGACTGTGTCGCATCAACTCCATGAACCCACGGACCAAGGATGAGCTTGGTCTTCTTGTCCGTGTCCTGCGCCCTCGACGCGAGAAGCCCGAGGAAATTTTCTGTCGCACCCTGTGTACCATAAGCCTCGTCATACCAGCCAGACAGATTTAGGACGGCGGCCTTGACATCCGGATAGTGATCTCTTATCTCGCCAAAAGAATAGAATGAGCTGTAGGGAGCATTGGAAATCCAGTCATAGTAGAACTGACAGGTGTCTTTCAAGTAGGGCATATTGAAGGTTTGCAGATAATCCGCAAAGGCATTTTCCCCACCCAGACGATTGTATTCCCGCTTCGTAGGAAAGACATTCTTAGGGCCGGGAATATCATTCCTGAAACGTATGTTCGAGGACATGTATTTGTAGGACCAGCCGTTCCAGCCTATCTCGAAAATTCCGCCGAAATAAACGCACTGGTTAAATGTCGAAGGAACCATTGCAGGCACCATCGCCTTCAGATGCGGGGGAGTTCCGATGGCAGTGAGCCATTGCACTATCCCAGGATAGGAAAGCCCGAATGAGCCGACATCCCCGGTTGACCATGTCTGTGCGGCCGCCCACTCGACAGTGTCATAGCCGTCTGGTGTCTCGTTCACATATGGATAGTAAATGCCTTCGGAGGCAAAACGCCCACGGACATCCTGCATTAGGACGGCATAGCCGCGCTTTACCGCGTTCCGGACGGTTTTCTCGTCATAGGAATCAATATGTTCATAAGGATCTGAATCTCTATATTTCTTGCTGTAGGGAGTCCTGAAAACCAATACAGGGAAGGGGCCAGCCGCGTCAGGTTTGTACAGATCGCCTTTAAGCTTGATTCCATCTCTCATGGGTGTTTCGACTTCTTCCGGAGCGCTGAATTTGAAACTGGAGAAGGCTATGTTGTTCGTTCCTGAAGGAGACTGAAGATTGATCAACGTGGCGATTTCCGGCATTTTTTTAGGAACTGTGAAGACGACGGAGGAGTCGCCGGTGTTGGGATCCATGTATGTTTTTGACGGCATCAGAGTGCATTTCAGCGTGACATGCTTGCCGGTTACAGGATCGATCGCTGTCTCAAAGTATTCCATCCAGAGCTTTGGCCGTGTCACACCGAAGTATTGACCTGTGATAGTTATGCTCTCTCCAGCTTTTCCCCAAAGTGGCGCCGTCGTTGCCAGAACCGGATCCCTCACATAGAAATATTTGGTCAGAAGTGTTTTTCCGCAGCCGCTTTTCGTGGAGAGATAGAGGTCATATTGACCGGACGGGATTTTTGTTCCGACAAGACATTCTATTGCAGTTGCGGGAAAAGTCTTGGTCAGGACCGTGAGTCGTTTGTACTTGTCGCCGACCTTGACGTAAATTGAAGGTTTCTTGGTGAATCCGTCCACAAGTCCGGCATCTGTTGAACTTATGTTGAAATGCGATCCGAAAGCGACATCCACATCCGACGCGATTTCGGCGGAGAGGATCGAGCAAAGGAAAATCGCGAACATGAAGAATATGCGTACAGGTGCTTTTCCAGTGCGTTTTATATTGAACATGAATCTCTCCTTTTTAGCTAATGTTAAAGAGTTATACTAATTTGCAATCAATAAGTGGAATAGTAATAATGTGTGTGGATTTGTTGTAGCCACGGCCATGTTGGCCGTGTTCGCCCCCAGCATCCGCCTACGCAAAAGAGCTACGGCGAGACATGTGGGGGCGGCTACAGTAGTTTTCACAGCACTTTATCTCCTTGTCTTTTCATTGCAAATTGGCATTAATTTTTATTTGTGAACCATATATCAGTATAGGCTGGAAATCAAAATAATTCAATAAATAAATCATGTAATTGGAGAATAAAGGCATTGCGTCTTTTTCGGCAAATGGCATTTTGGGAGGGACGCGCTCTGTCTGCCATCATTGTCCTCTCTTAATCGTCTTCAAAGTCCTCTCTGTCCTCTGGGAAGTGCGGCGCACGAAGACAAGGGATGCGCGACTGCCGCAAGTGGCTGGAGGGACAAAGGAGACTGGAGTGGCGTGAGGGACACAAGACGAAAGCGAGATATGCAGCCCGTAATCCGTAATCTGTAATCCGTAATCCGTAATCCGTGGTCCGACCACCGACCTCTGACCACCGACCTCTGACCACCGACCTCCGACTTCTGGCGTTCTATTTCACCGTCTGGAACTCTATCGTAGCCCGGCAGATCTTGTTTTCTATTACGATGTTGTGCTGTCCGGGCCGCCAGTCCTTCGGCCACTTGTCGGGGATTATGACAGTGATCTCGGCGATGCCGGTCTCTATGTTCATCGCGCTCAGATTGCCTTTTGCGTCCGGTCCGTTCACCGTCAGTGAATTTTTATCCACCTTCAGAGCGAGCTGTTTGATCCCCTTGAAAGTCACACCGTCCTTTTCATAGACGGGATATTCCATCCAGACTGCCGGGATCGCCTTGCCGAACATTTTGCCAGAAACGACAATTCTCTGTCCCGTCACCGCCGTGCTGATGGAATTGATGGAGATCCCGTTTCCATCCTTGACGTCCGTGATTTCAGGTGGCCACAGATACAGATCTCTGTCCGTATAGACATTACTGAGCTTTGTGCCATTTGAATCGGTGGCAGAAGCGAAGAGCCTGCACACAAGCGGTTCTGGCGGATTTTCCACGAGTATCTGCCTTGTCGTCTTGGTCTTGTCGGACCAGAGATTCTTGTCGAGCAGGGCGATAATTCCGGTCCATTCGCATACGATGCTGTCTGTGGTGATACCCTTTGGGATCTTGGTGACAACGCTGAGCGAGATGTTCTTGGATTTTAAGTCCAAGGGCCGAAGCTGGTACGTCGCATAGATCTTGGGACTGCCGGTGAAATCAGTGATTCCCGGCACCGACCATATGCCGAGCATGAAGATTTTACCGCAGGCCATGTCTTCCGTGGCGGCTTCCTTCTCGAAGTTGGCGGTGACGGTTACGCTTCCGCTTATCGTGACGGTGGTGATTTCGGCGCTGCTATCGGCAAATGTGGCGTCCGCAGTGCTTCCAGACCAGCCTGTGAAACTGTAACCTTTGGCGGCGGTGGCAGTTATGTCTATCGGTGTTCCAGTGTTCTGCATCGAGATTCCGGCTGGATCGGTGGTTCCTCCATCAACCGGACTGACTTCCATGGTAAGTGTCGCTGTCAGGGCGTTAATCTCGAAGTTGGCTGTGACGGTGGCATCGCCGTAGAGCGTCACGGTCGTTGTCGAGTTATTCCTGTCTCCGAGTTCGGCGGTGGCGCTCGCCGTCCACTGCAAGAAGTGGTATCCGTCAGCGGCGGTGGCGGTGATGCCTATTGCCTCCTGGGTATTGACTGTGCCGGAAGCGAGAGTCGAGGTTCCGCCTGCTTCGGGGTTTGCGGCCATCGAGAGGGCGGCAGTTGCGGGAATTGATGCGAAATTCGCAGTCACTGTGGCATCTCCAGACAATATGGCGGTTGTCGCTGAAGCGGTAGCATCAGCCAGGCTTGCATTTGCTGTGGCGGTCCAGTTCAGGAACCTGTATCCAAGTGCTGGTGTTGCCAGTATGTCCTGTGCCGAACCGGATCCGATCTGATGGGCTCCGGCCACGGGATAGATGGCTCCTCCCGCCTGCGGATTGGGCTCCATCGTGAGTGCTACGCTCTGTGCGAAATTCGCAGTGACCGTCGTATCGCCTATGATTATCACGGTCGTGCTTGAATTCCTCGGGCTCGCAATCGAGCCATTGGCCGTTGCTGACCAGCTTTCAAACGTGTATCCTGGTGCGGCTGTGGCTGTTATGGCAATTGCCAGGCCGGTGCTCTGTGATGAAGTCCCGACCGCCGGAGCAGTGGTTCCCCCCTCGGCGGGTGAAACGGCCATCGTGAGATTGGCGGCCTCTGGAATAAATGCGAAGTTCGCAGTGATGTTCATGTCCTTGGTCACATTGGTGACGGTAAGTGGATTGGAAGTGCCGCTGACATCTCCGTCCCAGCTGATGAAATAGTAGCCGGCGTCAGGCAAGGCCATCATAGGTGTGCAGTTTGTGCCCGCCACCACGTTCTGCGATGCGATTCCAGAGACTGTTCCCCCGTCACCAGGCAGAAATGTGACCGTAAACGTTCCAGGGTCATTGGCTGCGAAATTCGCAGTAACATTCTGATTGCTGGTTACATTGGTGACGACAAGCGGATTGGAAGTGCTGCTGACATCTCCGGTCCAGTTGACGAAATGGAAGCCGGCGTCAGGCGTTGCTGTGACGGAGGTGCAATTTTGGCCGTAGCCCACATCTTTTACTATTACCTTTGCCGAAGAATTTATAAGACCGCCATTTTCGGCGGTGAAAGTGACAGCTAGGGTAAAATATGCTGATGGGGCGCCGTACCAGGAAGGCAGAGAAAATCCTTTCGCTCCCTCAATGAAATAGACGGTGAAACCTTGGGCGCAGGATTCAAAGACGCCAGACCCCATCGTGGTGGGAGCTTTCCCCAGGAAGTAGGCACTGATAAGACTTGAACACTGGTAAAAAGCCCCGTCTCCGATCTTTTTCACCTTCGAGCCTATCGTGACGCTCGTCAACCCCGGACAGGCTTGAAATGCATTATTCCCGATGGTCGTTACGGTGTCCGGGATTACATATTCGCCAATCTTTCCGCCCGGATACTGAATGAGTGTCGTTTTCGCCTTGTTGAACAAGACCCCGTCGATGCTGCTGTATGTGGGATTGTCGGATGTCACAGAAATGGATGCCAGGCTAGGACAGTTGAGGAACGCGTCACTTCCGATTTTAGTTACCCTCTGGCCTATTAGAATGCCTGTTAAGCTCGAACAGAACCAGAACGCCTGGCTTTCGATCTTCGTCACTTTCGAGCCAATTGTGACGCTCTTCAGGTTCGAACAGTTCCAAAACGCCTGAACACCGATGCTTGTCACTCTCTCGGGTATGACAATACTTGTCAAAGTCACGCAGCCGCCGAATGCTCCACTCCCGATGCCGGTCACATATCTGCTATAGATTGACTCAGGAATAGTGACATCGCCCCCCATGCCGGTATATTGCGTGATTATGATGTTTGAGCCATTGGTCTCAAATACGTAATCTCCATATTGACCAGCAGAGACAGACACCCCGGCAAAAAATATGGCGGCTGCAAGCAATCCTTGTCCAATAAAACGACTTGTGATTTTCCGAACTAGCCCATTAAGCATCTTTGTATCCTTTATTAGTTTGCCTGAATTTTATTGACGATAGAATAATTGTACGCCCAATTTTTCATGATTGGAACACTCGTTCATATATTGAGCGGTTTAGTTGAAAAGTCAACTCCAAAACACGAAATAATTTGTAACCGTTAAGCTGGTCTTGACTGCGGACATTTGAGTTTGCTTGCGAGAGGTATGCCACTTTCGCCGAAAGTGGCACGAGGCTCTTTCGGCGAAAGAGCCATACTTTATTGAGCAAAATTAGGATGAGCCGCCCAGCTTAACGTGTACAATAATTTCCCCGAATGATGCCCACCCCCGGCAGACCGGTCATGCATTCTCAAAAAGCTGCATTTTCAATATCCGGGAAATAAAATCGGGAAACGAGCCCAAATCCTTGTATTTCCAGGTTCCGGATATTAGATTTCAGCCATGTACAAGTATGATACAACTAGGGAAGGATATATCATGTTTTCATCCGGTATTGGCTCCAGATTGAAAGTGCTCGTTCCGTCGCTTCTTATTGTTGTACTGGCATTTGCCATCCGTCCAGTCGCATTTGGCGAACAGAAAGCCACAAATGTCGGAGAGATAAAATTCAAGGCACTGGTTGTAAGCCAGGATCTCCGGTTTGCGGACTCCGAGACGCCTTTATCACAGGCGATAATAAAACTTCAGGAGAAAGGTGTTCCAGTTGAGATAAAGGATGATCCTAAAGAGGCCATGGATAGGATATCCGGCAAAAAAGATCTTGGAGCGGTAGTCATTGACTGGGGGTTGCCGGACTGTGCGGCAATAGGTCTTATAAAAAACATAAGGGTTGAGGATCTGGATATCCCGATATTCCTTCTCATCGGCAACAACAAGCTCAGCAGCATACCGCCAGGCATTTATCGGAATGTCAATGCGTTCATAAGATGGAACGAGGACACGCCAGCATTCATCGCCGGGACGATACAGCGGGAACTCCTTGAATACAAGTCAAAAGTACTGCCTCCCTTCTTTAAGGCATTGGTCAAATACGTCGGTGATTCAAAATACGCCTGGTCAACACCGGGACACGCAGGCGGCCTCGGATTCCTCTCCTCCGTTCCGGGCACAGCTTTCTTCGACTTTTTCGGGGAAAACATATTCCGGGCCGATCTGTCCAGCTCCATGACGGAGCTTGGTTCGATACTGGAACATGATGGGCCCGCTGGTGACGCAGAGGCGGAAGCTGCCAAGGTCTTTGGCGCTGACTATACGTTTTTTGTCTTGAACGGAACGAGCACCTCGAACAAAATAGTCTGGCACAGTGTGGTGACCTCCGGAGACGCGGTTGTTGCGGATCGCAACTGCCACAAGTCCATCATGCACGCTATAATAATGACACGGGCGATACCGGTCTATCTTGTGCCGACACGCAACAGTTACGGCATAATAGGACCAATCCATATGAGCAGTTTCGAAAAAGATTCGGTGGAGGCGGCATTGAAGACAATTGAGGGCCGCCGTGCAGACAAAAATGCGAAAGCCAGGATTCTTGTCGTTACAAATTCCACATACGACGGCCTTTGCTACGATGCGAGCGGAGTGAAGGACAGGATTTCAGGTCTGGTGCAGAACATACATTTTGACGAGGCCTGGTATGGATACGCCGTGGCGCATCCTCTATATGCCGGGCGATTCGCGATGTCCACCAAGGGGGAAAAAACAAATCATCCGCCCACCTTTGCGACCCAGTCCACGCACAAGCTGCTTGCAGCTTTTTCTCAAAGCTCAATGATACACATCAAAAATGGCAGTGACGTGAAAATTGATCCAGCATGTTTCAACGAAGCCTTCCTGATGCATGCGAGCACCTCGCCGTTCTACCCGATGTTCGCATCAATAGATGTCTCGGCAAAAATGATGGCCGGCCTATCCGGACGCAGGATAATGGATGAAGCCATCGGCGAGGCGATAGAGTTCAGAAAGACCATGGTGACCATTCCGGGCAGTCTCGACAGAGGCGGCTGGTGGTTCTCCGCGTGGCAGCCAGACAGCATAGACGGCGTGCCGTTCTCCAAGGTTGACGACAAACGCCTCGCATCCGATCCTGCATGCTGGATACTGAAGGATGGGGAAAAATGGCACGGATTCCAAAATGTCGGTGCCGACAACGTTCTTCTGGATCCGATAAAGGTGACATTGCTCACACCCGGAATAAATCAGGATGGAACGATGGCGGATGCCGGAATTCCCGCCATAATAGTCACGAGATATCTGAACGGCAATGGCGTTGTCGCCGAGAAAACTGGGTTCTACAATTTTCTCTTCCTTTTCGCACCGGGGGTGACCCGCGGGAAAGCCGGCACATTGGTCAGTGCGCTTCTTAAATTCAAGGAACTTTACGACAACGGCACCACCGTGGAGCAGATATTTCCGGCGCTTGCGGAAAGATATCCTGCACTCTACAAGGGTAAGAAAATAAGCGGACTTGCAAACGAAATTCATAGCTTCCTCAAGAGCAACAATGTCCCCAAAATGATGATAGACATCTATTCCACTTTGCCGGAGATGAACATGTTGCCAGCCGATGCCTATGAGGCGATGGTCAGGGGAAATGTTGACAAAGTTCCCATCTCGCAGCTGATGGGCAGGACTGTGTCCGCAATGCTGGTGCCATATCCACCTGGAATTCCGGTAATTATGCCTGGAGAACGTTTTACACCAAAAATAGCCGGGACGATAGAGTACCTGGCAATGTGTGAGAAATTCGACAATATGTTTCCCGGATTCGAGACGGAGATACATGGGATCAATGTAGAGATCAAGGATGGCCGCAAGATTTATACGGTTGACTGCGTGAAGGAAGGTTTGAAGTGAAAAACTCTATAATCATCGGCAAAGGCATCCATTGCCTAATTCGGAATTTGTAAATGTCAAAAATACTGCTCTTAACTCCTCCGTTTGTGCAATGGAACAATCCATATCCGGCAACAACCGTCCTGACCGGCTATTTGAAAAGCAAAAAATATGATGTGGCGCAAGCCGATTTGAGCATACGGCTCACCAATTATATTTTTTCAAAGGCTGGATTAACCAGGATATTTGAAAGTGCAAAAAAGCTCGCCCCCAAGTCAAACACCGATGTCCGAAAGCACAAACAGCAATATGTTGACACTATTGATTTTGTGCGCCAGTTCCTGCAGGCAGGCGACCAGACGTCAGCCATGCGAATTTGCAGTGATAATTTTTTGCCGCCCGGCAATGCCGGAATTGATGAGGATAACCTCGAATGGGCTTTCGGAACTGTGGGATTTACAGAAAAAGCCCGTTATCTCAGTACTCAATATGTCAATGCCATAGGGAATTACATCCGCAAAACCATTTCCGAAGAATATGGGCTTAATCGTTATGCCGAAACCATATGCCACTCAGCCACCCAATTTGACGACATCTATAATAGGTTGAAAGCGGAAAACAACCTGCTCGACATCTTCATGGACGAGCAACTCGATGAAATCATAGTGGAACATTCGCCGCAAATAGTTGGGTTCACCATTCCCTTTGCCGGCAATCTTTATTCTGCTTTAAAATGCGCCAAGTTTCTAAAAGCAAATTACCCTGGAATAAAAATAGTGTTTGGCGGAGGATATGTAAACACTGATTTAAGACAGTTGCAAGAGCCAAGGATTTTTGAATTCACCGACTTCATCTGCCTCGACGACGGGGAAATACCTCTCGAAAGAATAATCCAATATGTCGGCGGTAATAAAAATATTAATGCACTGGTTCGAACCTACGTCCTGTGTAATAAAACGATAACCTACATTGACAATTCGGAAAACATACGATTTGCAAATCCCATCTGTCCCGACTATGCCGGACTGGAAATCAACAAGTACATGTCGGTCATTGAACTAAGCAACCCCATGCACAAAATATGGAACGACGGTTTTTGGAATAAGCTGACACTGGCACACGGATGTTATTGGAAAAAATGCACCTTCTGCGACACTGCTCTCGATTATATTTCACGCTACGAACCGGATACGGCACTAAACATTGTAGATAAGATTGAGCAAATCATTCATCAGACGGGCAAGACTGGCTTCCATTTCACCGACGAAGCCGCGCCTCCAAAATTGCTCAAAGATGTTGCCACCGAACTTGTTAAACGTAAAATCCAATTAACATGGTGGACAAATGTCCGGTTCGAAAAGGCTTTCGACGATGGGTTATGCGGCCTGCTCGCACATTCGGGCTGTATTGCCGTTTCCGGAGGCATCGAAGTGGCCTCCGACAGAATACTCAAACTCATAGATAAGGGCGTAACAATAAATCAGGCGGCAATAATTGCCGACAGTTTTACCCGGCACGGGATCATGGTTCATGCCTACTTGATGTATGGCTTTCCGTCGCAAACAGAACAGGAAACAATTGATTCATTGGAAACAGTAAGGCAATTTTTCGAGCTGGGATTGATGCAATCGTGCTATTTCCACCGTTTTGCGCTTACAGCGCATAGTCCGATAGCGCAAGATGCCGAAAAGTATAAAATAAAAATCACCGGCCCGGCAAACCACACATTTGCCTTGAACGATTTGTTCTTTGCCGACGAGGAAGGTTGCAAACACGAAAAATTCACAAAGGGTTTAAACAGGGCGATTTACAATTACATGCATGGAATCGGCTACGATAAGCCTGTAAACTTCTGGTTTGATTTCAAGACCCCCAAGACTAGCCTTCCACGCAATTCCATTGTACTTACTAATAGTCTCAAGATAAGATTGTCATGAACTTGTCTTATTCGGATTCACTGTAGCCGCCCCCATGTTGGGGGCGAACACGGCCAACATCCTACTATGCCAAGGCTTCGTAGGACAGGTGGCCGTGGCTACAACATGAAAATCGAATCACTAGCGGATTTGGAAATCTGAAGCCGGATGGTTCAGAGAGCCTGTCCGATAACCTTCGACATCGAGAAGAATCCTGCGAAATCCGCATTTCTTGAAGGTCTTTATTATTGAGGCTTTGTTTTTCAATGCGAAATGGAAATCTGAAGGGGCAGTTTCAATGACGGCAAAATCGCCGAAGGCTCTCACCCTGGAACTTCTGATTCCGATTTCTTCAAGGAGATTTTCACATGCTTCGATTCTATCAAGTGTCTTTATGTCAAGTGCTGTTCCGTATGGAATTCTTGTGGCGAGACATGCCGCTGCAGGTTTTTTCCAGTCCTTTATCCCGAGTTTTTTCGAGAGAATTCTAATTTCTTTTTTCCCTAGTCCCGCTTCGGCGAGTGGATGAATAACACCAAGTTCGTCTGCGGCTTTCATCCCCGGACGAAAGTCTCCGAAATCATCCTTGTTCGTGCCGTCCGCGAGACTTTTTATTCCAGCATTTTTCGCTACCGAGAGAACCTTTTTGAAAATGACTTTCTTGCAGTGATAACAGCGGTCTTCAGGATTACGCCTGACTTTTTTATTTTTCAGTGGATCTATGCTTAACGTGACTAATTCAATTTTATTTTCTTTCGCCCATTTCACTGCGTTCAAGGTTTCTTTTTTCTTCGTGAGTGGTGAAGACACATGGACAAGGAGGACTCTATTGAGAATTGAATCTGCGAATTTCGCAAGAAGAGTGCTGTCGAGCCCGCCAGAAAAAGCTATTGCAAGCGGATCGTTTTTTTTTAAAATTTCAGAGAGATTTCGTTCGTAGCCAAGAAGTTTTTTCATTTGGGAATAATCTTTCATTTACCTGTAAATTTCTTTCCGAATAATCCTCTTGAGATCTTTCTTTGGGATTGACTCAAAATCCTTTTGGACGTTTTTCTTAAGCTCGATCTCATATTTTCCCATCTCCCTTCAGTTCCTTATAGTGCGGATTCAAACGAAATAGTGGGGTCATTTGCTCTTTTCTTGAAGATCTCCAAATCGTATAGCAAAAAGCTTTTATGGATGATCTGGGAATTAATATCCCGAAGACATTACATCAAAAGACGCCTCACGGAAAATATCGGAAAATGCTTTTTCTGAACTTTACAGGAGAGAGAGGTTATTTCTTCGGGATGCGGGGCGGTTTCTTGAAGAACTCTAGGAAGTTCTTTATTGAAGGATCGTAAAGTTTTTCCGCCTCAATATATCGTGGGTCGTCGGTTTTTTTATAGGCTTCAAGGGATTCCATTGTGGTTTTGCAAATGTACATGCCCTTCAGGTACTTGGCTGATTTTTCAAAAAACTGCCTGTAGATTTTTGTGGCATCCTCGATCCTGGGATGTTTCGAGAACTCCTCAAAAGTAGCGGAATATGCCAGAAGATCTAGACTTTCACATTTGCCTCTTTTTAAATAGCCTTCCAGTTGATTCATCTTAGTGTCAACCAAGGATGCATATTCCCGCAAGTTGAACTTGGCTGGTTTTACATCTTTGTCTGATTTTTGTTGCTCTTGCCCAGTTGTGTCCTGTGCCGCAGTCACCGCTTTTTCCGCCTTTCCATTGCCTGATGTCGCGGCTGAAAGAGAAATAATAACGCCGAATGACAAGATAAAGATTAAAGTTTTCATTTTAACACCTGTCCTTTATGCAAATTTAATTCTTAAATGTTATCGTTTCTATGTCAGTCGTTTTAGCCTGACCTTGTACTGCGCAGGCTTGACTGCGCTTTCGATATTTTCTTCTTCGCTCAGCAAAATTTAAAAACGGTGTCAAGCCACCGAACTCCAAGGATTCGTCCGCCACGGCGTGTGAAGCAACAGATAACAATGTCAGCGCGAGATTTAAAAACATCTTCTATTCTAAGTATTCCATTCTTAAAATCGTACATTTTTTTGTATTAGGATCTCGATATAATTCTACTTTAATTTTTTGCTCTGCTACAATCTCATCGGCATATTGATCGTATTCACCCAGTTTACAACCAGTTATGTCTTCATTTATTCCTGTTGAGTTAGTCTTGCCGTCTCCATTTATATCTATCCCTGATTCGGTTATCGTGCCTACAGTTACAGTACCGTCATAGTTTAAATCTTTCCGTATCGGCAATCCAGCTCCAGATGTTGTTCCCACGTCTTTAATCGATTGGGCAAGAACAATTACCGTGTAATAGTCTGAGACAGAGACATTTGTGAGATTGATGAATTTGCCGATAATTTCTTCCTGTTGTCTGTCATTATTTTGTGTTCCGCAGGAACCATCGAAAAGTTTTGTTACTTCAGCCACACAAGCCCTTGAGAAAAAGTTAATATTTTTTTCCTTTACCTTGGAGACTAGGTCATTCGTGGAATCTTCATTAGGGAAAGTACAAATATGGGTTAAATCGCCAGTGCCTACAGTTCCAACTGTTGCATAAGCATCACCAATCTTGATTTTGTTGAATAACGCATATAAAATATCGTTCTTTTGCAACTTTAAACTGACTTTTTTACCAGACGCTATAGCACTTGTCATTTTTATCTGGTCGAGGATATTCGCATCTCCACCGTTTTTGCTGGCAACAGGGTCGGCAGTGTATTTATTTCCACCTCTTGGGCGTTTTGTAGTTGCGTCAACTTTTACTGCTGCATCCGAGTTATATTCTTTAAGATTTATCGTTTGCCATTTTGCTCCGCGATGAATCGCACCAAGTTCCCAAGGCGACTGCATGGGAGCGTTTCTGATGTAGGCGGTGGAAATTCGTCCTGGAATATTACCCGTCGTCCCGTCATCATCCATTGCGGTAGCACTTTCGACATCATAGACTGCTCCAGTGGGATTGCAGACCGAATTTTTTGTGTCTGGAGTGGGTGCCGCAAATGGAGTTGGACCTGATGTAGCTACTGGAGCTGCCCAGTCGCCATAATTAAGGTTTTGCCTGGGGTCGTCAACTTCGTATGAGACATATAGGTCGTAGTCGGAGCCATCGGGGGATATGGTAAAACTGGTGTTACCGTTCGGCGCGATGAATGAAAAGTCTGCAAACGCATGCGGGATGACCGGCGGACCAGGATCATGTACTGTAAGTTTCACTTCAAGTTTTGTGATGTTGAGGCCATTTATCGCCCCAAGCCCAGGTCCCGCGTTATCAACAATTGTGGGAGTGCCTCCGCCGGGGGTGATGTCTTCGGCAACGGTTTCGATCCTGCTTTGGTAGCTTTGCATATTCCCTGGGATCGGGATATTCTTATAAGTTTTTTCTGTGAAAGTATAAGGTCCCCCAACCCAGTTGTACGTGAATGCGATTGTAACTTCTGCTGTTACATCTGTGGCATTGGTATCATACATATTGCAGGTTTCAAGATAGATGGACGGCATTGCAACTGTCGGGGTATACTTTTTTGTTCCAGAATAATCCGTCGAGTCTTCCTCTAGCACTTTTCCATTAAATTTAACCACTACTTGATTTATGTATGGAGTCTTGTCGTTGCCGGTGTATGTGCATGTAACAACAGGGGGGGACGCAGCAGTAGCAGCATAGTCGGTTGTGGCCTCGATGTCGGAATCGCAGTAGTCTATTAAGTTTGCGGCGATTTGCTTGGCTCTTTTTTGTGCACCTGTAGGACCTGGTGCAGTGTCATCTGGGAATGTCCCAGCTTCTTCCCAATTATCAATCCAAGGAATTGAAGTCCCGTCAAATGTTGGAATTGCTACTCCAAATGAGCTTGGAGGAGGGAACGGAAACTCATCTGTAGCCACTGGCCAGGTTCCTGCCGTGATTGTATTTGGAATGATTTTATCTAA
>CAIQLG010000147.1 GCA_903872565.1 uncultured Lentisphaerota bacterium
AAATCGTCTTTGACGAGCGTGACGGGTTCAGCGGCACAAAAACCATCTTTGGACCCATCCATTACCTGGATCCGGACAACGGGTGTCTCCTGGAACTGCGGTCCACAGCAAGTCTCGACTGCGCCGAAGGAAAAGACGCCTGGTACGGAGCGACCAATATCCGCCAACGCACCTTCCGAGTAAATATTCACTAAACTACGTATCAATCTAAACTTCCAAAATAAATCTTCAAGAAAAATTGAAAATAATAATTTTTCCGCTTGTATTTATTTTCTCCGCATATATTGTTCGTACTAATACGAGCAATATTAACAAACGACTAAAGGTGGCAGAGATGAAAAAGATCGAGAGACTTAAGGCGGAAGTGTTTAAAAATCTGGATGTCCTGTCGGGGTCGGTGGTGATGTGGCACTCGAAATGCGGAAAGAACTGCGTCTGCAACAATGGGATGAAGCATGTATGCCATTATCTGACTTTCAAGAAGGATGGCAAGACAAAAAACCTCTATCTTCCTCCAGGTGCGGTGGCCGAGGCGAAGAAAATGACTGCAAGGCATAAGAAGTTAAAATCTCTTATTCTGGAGATCGGACAGCTCAACTACGAGGCTCTTAAGAAACAGCATCTGACAAGAGGCAGATAAACAGGAGTACCGCCATAGCCAGTGTTCTGAAAAATCATGCGGATGTAGAACTTGAGCGGCTTCATGCTGAGAACGAACAGTTGCGCCGCATCTTTGCGGATGCGTCAATGGAATTCGAAAAACGGAACATGAGAATTGCCTCGCTCGAAGAGGAACTGAGGGTAGCACGGGAAAGATGCGAAAGGCTGGAACTCGCCTGCGGGAAGCTCAGCTCCGAGCTGAGGAGGGAGAAGGCCAGGGCGGAGAAGTTCGCATCAATGCTTTTCGGCCTTAAAAGCGAAAAGCTGAAGATTGAGGACATAGACTTGAAAAACACCGTTGTCATCGCGGCTGGCGAAGCGGCCGCTCCGCAGGAGTTTCCATGTATGCCTGAAGAAGGGAAGAGGCCGCGCGGCGCGATGCCCGGACATGTCGGGAACGGAAGGAAAATACCATCGGACCTTCCCGTTATCGAGGTCGTACTGGAGGCGCCTGCGGCGGATCTGATGTGCAAGAAATGTGGACTGCCGGCAACCGATAAGCCGTTGATGGACTCGGTGTCCTACCAGGTTTCCGTGGAGAAGAGGTATATCCTGAAAAAGCTGATCCGCAAGGCATATGGGAAGGCATGCGAATGTGACGAGCAGCCGACCATCATCATGGCGCCGCCAGCCGCCCAGATTATTCCGAAAGGAAAATATTCCGAAGCGGTATGGGCGGATATCCTCGTCTCGAAATACATGGGGCACATGCCGGTCAACAGGCAACTGTTCGAGATGGTCCAGTCCGGGCTGAACATCAAGTCAGGAATGGTTTTCAACGGACTTGAAAAGATATGGTTCGACTTCCTGAAGCCCCTCTATGAACTGCTGCTGTCGGATTTGAGGCTGGAAGGACGCTGGCATGCGGACGAGACCCGCTGGCGCATGTTCCTGGATGAATACGGAAAGCTCTGGTACATGTGGGCGTTCAGGTCGGAAAAGATAGTGGCGTTCGTACTCGACCCGACGAGAGCCGCATCCGTCCCCCTCAAAACGCTTTTCGGCCTGAGCATCGGGGATGCGGAAAAGATGAGGCTTGGGCAAGTGCCGGTCGTACTTGCCGAGGCGGACATGAAGAAACTAAATGTGGACAGATATTCCGCCTACAAGGTGCTTGCCAAATACGGACTGGCTCTTCTCGCATACTGCTGGGCTCATGTCCGTCGCGATTTCATAAATATCCAGAAGAAGTTTCTGGATGATCCGGAGCTCCGTGGATGGGCAGAGGAATGGGTTGTTAAAATAGCGGAACTCTACAGGATCAACAACGAAAGAGTCAAATATCCGACAGGAAGCGAACCTTTCCTGCAGTATGACACAAGATTGAGGAAGGCTCTCGGTGAAATGAAGGCGGACTCCGAGAAAAAATATGATTATGATGCACAGGTCGCAGCGATGAATTCGATGAAGGAACACTGGAGCGGGCTTGTCCTGTTCGTGGAATATCCGGAACTTCCAATGGACAATAATCTTATTGAAAATGGAATCCGCCCCTGCGCACTCGGAAGAAACAACTTCCTCGGAAACCATTCGATATGGGGAGGGAATCTTGCCGCATGCATGTATTCGATCATCCAGACATGTCTCCTGAACAAGATAAATCCCAGGGACTATCTCCTGCACTACTTCAATGTCTGTGCAAACAGCAGGGGGAACATGGACAGCGACAAGACCAGAGCATGTCTTCCGTACAATCTGGATGCGGCAACCAAGGAAAAAATGGCACTGAAAAAATTCTAATATTTTTTTCATCCGTATTTTTTATAAAAAAAAGTAGCCAGCCCTTTTGAGGCTGGCTACATACTTCACTGAACTCTTACGACAAGGCTTTGTTCAAATTCCATGCCCGTCAGCTGAATCATGAATTCCTGCGGAATTCGCAAACTCCCCTTTTCTCCAAATGTTTCCGTGAAAAGACTTCCGTTACGTCAAGGTTTTAAAATGTTCACCTCAAGTTCATCTGGGTTAACAGTTGGGGAAATACCCTTGTAATATTTCTGCATGGTG
>CAIQLG010000148.1 GCA_903872565.1 uncultured Lentisphaerota bacterium
CGGACGGAAAATCACTTCTGCAGCGGCGGGAGAGGCAATCACAGTCAAAGGCATGTATTTCGGAAAAGCCATCCCGGCGATATGGCTCGAATATCCCGACAAAAGCGGAAAAATAAAGCAGCTGAGGCTAAAGGTTGACAGGAAATCGCTGATCTATCTGGATTACGAGGGAAATCCGAGCTGCATGGACAAGGATGACGGCAGAAGCCAGTTCTCGACGGCAATACCTAAGAAACTGCCTAGGAACTGGAACTATGGGATACAGCACAATCTGGTCATAAACAACAGAATCTGCCGTTCGACAACAAAATTCCAGACTGGGGAGTAAAAATGATTTTATCCGAAAAAACAATAGCTATTTCCGCAGTATCAAAGCATCTATTTTTCGCCGTGCTGACGCTATTAACGTTCTGTCTGGCGGGATTCAATGCTGTCGCTCAAGACAAGATCCCATTCGGCCCGAACGACACACTCGATGAGATCCGGGCGAAGATCAAGCACAACGGCTACAATTTTACAGTCGACCACAACTGGGTCTTCGACCTGTCGCCCAAGCAAAAAGCCAGAATGTTCAAGGCCAGCTATGCGCCACGCCCCGGAGACAATATCCCCGTCCCGAACACGGACATCATCCTAAAACCGACGAAGAGTTCTCTGCCTGCGGCACTCGATTGGCGCAATAAAGACGGCCACAGCTACATCGGCCCAATCCGCAACCAGGGGAATAGCTGCGCATGCGTCACCTTCGGCTGCACCGACGCTGCATCTTTATCATATAACGTGACAAACGGACTTTATGACCAGAACTGCGCCGAATTCTCGGTGATGTATTTTCTCTGGACGCTGGCGTATTCTGGAAAGTATTTCGGTTTTGGTTACAGTGGCGGTGACCTTGAATACGAGCAGTTCTACGCATTGATGAAAACCGGCGGTGTCCTAGGTGCAGCCGGCTTCGAAGGGGCGATCAGCGAGGCCAATTTCCCGTTCGTAGACAGCATGATTCCACCATCCCAGGAAATGATCGAAAAATCTAAGACGTATCCGAGAGTGACATTCAAGAATTGGAACAGGTGTATGCCGGTCAACTACCTCGACACCACCGAACAGATCAAGGAGGCCATCGCCGCCCACGGAAGCGTTGCCGTTCAAGTCAATCAAGGTGCCAGCGCCTTTCACGCCTATAGATCCGGAATTTATGAAGACACCAATACGATGCCTGACAAGATTCCATACTACAACTCGACTTTTGGCCACGGCGTCTCACTTGTCGGATGGGATGACAATCCGCCCGAAGGCGGCGGCGGCTGCTGGATACTCCGCAACGAGTGGGGCACTGGCTGGGGCGATAAAGGCTATATGAGAATCAGATATTTTTCAGCGATGGTGAATGGCTGCGCCGCATACGTCGTCGCAGGAGAATCCGCCGGGCAATATACGATCAGGGGAACAGTCAAAGGCTCGGTATATCAGGGAGCAACCATGTCCCTGACCGGTTCGGACACATCCGCAATTACAACAGGTTTGGATGGCAAATATGCCCTTGGAGACCTTGTCGCCGGCACATATACGGTCACCCCGACATACCCTAGCTGCTCCTTCGACCCGCCAAGCCGCACAGTGACGCTGCCAGCCAAGGCTGAAAACGGTGATTTCATCGAATGCGACTTCACCTCCAAAATAACCGGCCCCATGTTGACAGTAGCTGTCTCTCCGGACAACAAGGGAATCGCCTGTCCTCCTGACGGCAATAAAACTCCCTTAGAGAAAGACCAGTGGATGTATATTTCCGCCAGAACGGCGGATGTGTGCTACGCTTTCAAGGAATGGAACATCTCAGGCAATGCCGAACTCAAACACGACAAAAGCTCCGCCGTAAACGAGATCAGGCTTTCCGGCGACGCAGGCGCCACCGCCGCCTTCGAATACAAAGGCCCCCCGGAACAAGTTGTTTTGAGTATGGGATTTTATATGGGTGTCGCCACCGGAACAATGACACCTGATCAGGGCGAGCATAATGTTCCATACAATACTCCGGTAAAGATAGAGGTAATACCCTTTAATGACTTCCTTTTCTTAAGCTGGGGGGTGAAAGGATCGGCTGTCGTTGAAAACATGAGAAATCCCAGCACCACAGTGACTCTTCAAGGCTATGCCGATGTTATGCCTGTTATCAAGCAAAAGAATTATCAGGCGACCATGTGTGTTTCTCCCGACAATTCCGGATCGACAAATCCGGCGCCCGGGCCGCACGCCTTCCCTTTCAATGTCGAAGTCGAAATCCAGGCCGTTCCGGCGGACGGGTACTACTTTGATAATTGGACGGGCGAGGGATCAGAAGGTCCAGTCCCATTTTGTAATTTCAAAGATATCCGAAATCCCAGAACGACGGTCACAATTATCGGCAACGCCAAAGTCATCGCGAATTTCAAGAAGATCGTGAACACCGGGGCGCTGACAATGGCCGTATCGCCAGAAAATTCCGGCACTACAAATCCTGCGGTCGGCACACATGCTGTTCCTTCCGGCGCCTGGACTGAAATCGATGCGATTCCCGCGGACGGATACTTCTTTGAAAACTGGATCGTCGAAGGCTCCGCCAAAATTGACAGTCCTAACTCGATCAAGACTTTGATCCTTTTTCCCGACAACGACGGTGCAGGCGCACAGGCCACTGCGACTGCGAATTTCGCAAAAATCGTGAACACCGTCACTCTCACGATGGCCGTTGGTGGGCCTGATTTCTCAGAATCCAGCACCAATCCCGGAGCGGGCGACCATGTCGTGCACGCCGGTGCCTGGACCAACATCGAAGCGGTCCCAGCGGAAGGCTGGTTCTTCGACAAGTGGATCTTCGAGGGAGACGCTGAAATAATAGATGTGTTTTCCATGGAGACTGCCGTCTCGTTGAATGGCAATGCTACCGTAACTGCCTACTTCAAACCGGCCTACACCACCGCGACGCTCACAATGGCGGTGACACCGGATAATTCCGGCTCGACAAATCCATCAACGGGCGACATCACGGTAAATGTCGGCGAACACATTGGGATCCAGGCGATTCCATCGGATGGTTTCTTCTTTGACAAATGGACAGTTGCAGGAGATGCCGACATCAGGGATCCTTATGATGACACGACTTCCGTCGTCCTCTCCGACGATGACACTGTAACTGCGAATTTCGCACCGATTCTAACCACTGCTGCACTTACGCTGGCGGCCACTCCGGATGCTTCCGGCTCGACAAACCCCGGTGTCGGAGCCCACATCGTTCCCTGCGGCAAACATACCCAGATCGAGGCGATTCCGATCAACGGATATTTCTTTGAGAAATGGACATCCGCCGGAGGTGCCGAGATAGTGGATGCCTACAATGATAAAACCTCTGTCGTTCTTTCTGCCGAGGCGACTGTGACTGCGAATTTCGCAGTGATCACCAACACTGCCACGCTGACAATGGCTGTCTATCCAAGCAGTTACAGTGGCTCGGTGAATCCCGGAACCGGTACCCATGTTGTTGCAGTTGGCGAAAATGTTCAGATAGAAGCCGTCCCGTCAGACGGACATTATTTTGAAAGATGGACATCCAGCAATGGGAACGCGGTCATCCAGAACCCGCTCGACGCTACGACATCCGTAGCAGCTTCCGGCGATTCCACGGTAACCGCAGTCTTCAGCACAAATCCGGACTTTGACGACATGGCGTTCGGAAAGATTTACACCCTCGATATATATTATGTGATGGGACTTGTGGATTTCGCAAAGACTCCCAGAGCCTACTGCCAATATATCAGTCCTGTAAGCCAGAAG
>CAIQLG010000149.1 GCA_903872565.1 uncultured Lentisphaerota bacterium
CCTGTAGCCTCCCTGTAGACGTCATATACAAACTTGGAGCAGTAGAGTCGCGACGAATCATAGTTGAATCCCAGATTGTAGAACGTGTTCATGCGGGACGCAGCTGCCGCCCTCAGCCGTGTCTTCTCCTCGTCGGAAAGGGGTTTGCTGCAGCGCCGCACCAGGAACCTTTCATTCTCAGAGCGCCTTACGAACTTTTCAAGGGGCGAGAATTTCGACAATGGAACCGTGCTTTCCGCCACCGAGCAGCTTCCATCAGGATTGTGGAACACGATGCCCACGTGGGATTCCCAGCTGGACGACGTGTCCGCGACACGGCGGTAGAGGAAGTTCGAGACGCGGATGAAAATGATGTCTCCGTCCTGGAGCAGCGGTTCTGCCGTTGCCACCTTGTCCATGTGACCGCCCGGGTTGGAATTGCATCCGGCGACAGCTACAAGCAGAAATGAGAAAAGCAGCCGATTCATTTAAATGTCCGGATAGTTGTCATATGTAAGTCAAAATGTTCCATGCGAACACAACGTCCAAGGTCATGAAAGAGTTGGGAGTTCTGTGCCGATGAGCCGATACTCTCCAGTTCCCGGTTATGCCTCATGGTCTTCCTGCTCCTGATTCCTCTGAAACTCGATGACCTTCCGCAGGTAGTTCAACGTGACAGGAGTGAACCGCGTGTAGTACTCAGGGCTGACCGTGTAGGATATCTGATCGTGAAGTCAACCATAGATGCCTGCAATCAAGCATCCGAGTACTAAGAGAATCGGCATTACCAGTAGTTTTTTCATGTTCACGCCAACTTGTTGATTGAGCGATTTGTCACTTTCCCGGAGAAAATCTAGTTTTTAACCTGTTTTAAATTACCAAATTCCACCCCTTTGCCTTCAGTCTTCGTGTCCATGCTTACTGCGGTCTGACATGCAAAACCTGTAGATATGCAAGTGGATATTGATGCTTATGCCACTGTAATACTATCCGTCACATCCTTGTTTTTTGCACGTTTTTGAACATTTTGGATAAGAAATCAGACACGAATTTCACGAATGTTCACGAATAGTTCGGAAGAAAATTTGCATGTCGCTGCGCTGGACAGCGACACATGTTGGACAAATGACGGAAAAACAAAGCTTGGCGTTTTGTTTTTCCATTCTTTGTCCGACAGTGAACGTTGAAAACTTCACTGCAAATTTTTGTTTGAAGTTATTTAGCAATTAAAATCTGTGTAAATTAGTGAAATTCGTGTCTAAAAAATGGTTGCGGCGCAAGTTGCTCTAATGCGTATGCGGCTGAATCCAAATATCTGTAGCCTGCAAATACAAGGAGCTTCCCCGCGCTCCGCCCGGTCGCTTGCACATTGAACAAGGTTCCATGCACAGGTGATGTAAATCCAAAGACTTATTTGAAATTCACAATTGTCGCACAGGAATTCAGAATTCAGGAGTCAGGATTCAGAATGAAAAAATCTGAGCTTGATATTCTGACTACTGGCTTCTGGCTCCTGACTGCTGTTCTGCAAAATAATTCATTTCGCCTATCCATATAAATTAAGCAGCATAGGAGTGTAATATAAGTTAGCCTAGTCATATAATTGTTCAAGGAATCTTAAAAAGATTTACAACATGGGTGCATGGGAAGTATTATGGTCACCTGTTTTTGTAGAATTGCAGTCCCACAAGAGCTGATATGTGCCATCAGCGGCTGGCGAAACTGTTCGGGTACAGGTCTAATGACAAGACACACAGCTGTCATGGGACCTTTTGCAATGGAGAAGTATCCTTCACATTCGCAGGGAGGAAGGTGCTTTCCTCCGGTTTTTCCTTGAGCTGGCGGATTCTCAAATTGCTGAATTTCACACATTTGCAGCGGCCTACTGAGAAGCCGATATATTTATTCCCGATGATAGGCTTCTGAAAAAACGCGAGTTGTCCGTTGATGACGACGGTAATATGGGAATCCCATATCAGCAGGCGGAAATGGTTGGTCATGTCGAGTTTCTGCGTCGGGGAATAATCTATTCCAGATTCCTTCCGACTGGTTATCGTATCCAGTGTGACTTTGTTGTCAAGGGTGTTAATATGCAATGCGTTTGAATTCGCGCCATCATTCATTATGCTTTTAAAACGTATTTCAGCGCATCCTTCACTGCATGCATCTCCTTCGAATTCAAATCGTTGACCCAAAATCGCATTGCATACCAAGCACATGAATGATTCATCCTTCGTGGGTACTCCGATCAGGGTTCCGTCGCTTTCGACCTGCCAGTATCCGTCGTATAAGGATTTCCACGCCGCCATGTCTTTGCCATTGGAAATGCTGATCCATTCCGGGCTGTTGAAAGCGCTTCGTATCTTCAGGATTTCCAGGCGCTCGTTCAGCAACGAGCGACTCGCATCGTCTTTTGGGAGCTTGTCGTAAATGCGCTGGTAGATTGGCAATGATTCGAGCGACTGCCCATTGTCAAAGAGCGCATCCGCCTTTTCGAGATCCCCGCGGTCATCCCCTGAATATAGCACCATTTGGCCAAGAACGGTGTCCGGATCGGCGTTGAGTCTGCAAAATACCGCCATGTCCCGCTGGTCGCCCAGTTCATTGAAAATCTTTTTGGCGTCTCCGTACTCCTGTGCGGCCCATGCGGCTATCCCATATGTCGTCTTGATGGAATTCTTTTTTTCAGCGTTCGCCGGTTCCGCCAGCATTTTTTCAAAAAGCATTTGCATATTCTTGTATATGTTTGGATCTTTGAATACCGCCCAGTTAATTCCATCGCCTCCTCCGCCCCTTCCATCCGAGGCTATGTCATAAATCGCCTGGAAATATTCCATCGGCACATCGGTGTCAAAGCGTTTTGTATCGAGGCATTCCTTGCCGAATCTTTCCATCGCCCTGTGGCTTCCTCCCCAGCGGGGCCGCAAAGCCCAGAGCAGACTGGCATATGCCTCCATGTAGTCGAACTGTGCCGCACTTGCGCGGTCGAACCATGCGCGGGGGCTTTCATCTCCACCTCCGGCCATGCTGACTGATATCATCTTAGTTGCCGCTTCAGAAAACTCCGGGTGCAGGTCATATGCCTCCGTCAGCGCTTTACGTGCAAGTTCCAACTCATCGTGGAATATTTTCCAGGCATCCTGCTGCACGCCGCTTGCCCAGCCGCCACCGCGTGCCTTCCAGCCTTTCTTTATGTGGCAGATTCCCTGTACTGTCAGACTGATCCATTTGTCGGCGCCGTTCTCCTTCTGCAACTCGTTCAGTAACGCGTCGGGATCAACGTAGTCGCTGCATAAGCTGAAATTATCCATAAAATACCTCTGGTTGCCGTCGGCAAAACCAGGATCGGATGCAGCCCGGACTATATTTGCTGTCATTTTTTCAACCAGTTCCGGCTGGATCCTGGCAGTGCCATAGAGATGGAGTTGTAAGTGATACAGGGATGAGGCGGCGCGATATGTGAATATGGGCGGATATGGGCTCTTTTCGAACATCCCCAGAGACTGCTTAAGAAAGACTTCCGCATCCTTTGCCCTTCCCAGTTTCTGGAGTATGCGCCCCTCGATATATATGACGAGAGTGTCGGGACAGCCGGCATCTTTCAGGCCTGTGGCGTCTCCAATCAGTTTCTCCGCCAGCTTGGCGTCGTTTTTTTTGGCTAGCAGATAGTCGGAGGAGGCCAGTATGAATTCATGCACTTTGGCGTCCCAAGTTCCATGCGTTCCAAATTTCTCATAGTTGGTCTCGAATGTCTTCTTAAACCACTTGAGTTTTTGCTGGTCATAGTCCTGCTGCGTAAAGACTTTCTTGGCTGCCGGCAAAGGTTTTTCCCTGTCCGCCTCCGTCCCGGATGTTTTCATATCCTTTTGGACATCTGCTGTTTTTTCCAGCACGGATTTCGGATCCATGTCGGCTGCGATAGGGCAATGCATCCAAACTAGCAGCGTGCCCGCCAATGCCATAAGTCTGATTGTTTTCATATAACCAACCTTTTCACTTCAATATATGTTCAACAGCGGGTGTGCTACACCCGAGATTATGCGATGATGGGTCATAAAAATCCTGCCGGCACTTTTTTCCCATTTGCAACACTTATGCGGCCCTCCGGCAGCAGCCATGACACGATGACCGAACGTCTCAGCGCATTCTTGTCCAAGATAGATCCGGAGGCTTCGGTTTCAAGTTCCAGATCCGCTATTTCTCGATGATTCGCGGAAGAAGAAAGTATGAACATTAGAGAGTTATTGATTAAGGCCACCTTTGATCCAGGCATGTCCGAAGAAAAACTCCAGCAATCGTTGCGCATACTGCAGGGATGTGACATGAGAAAGGAAAAAGTATGTGGTTATCTTTCAGTCATGGATGCAGCAAGATATCTCGGGGGGATAAGCCGTGTCCATCTAGGGACTGGCTGTAATGGCGGGTCCTTTTTTAGGTATTGGGAAATTTTGCACCAAAAGAGACGGAACTGGGCGGATGTAGCATCATGATTTCAAGGAATGAGTGTTGTTTTATTTATTTCCTTCAAGAAAGCCTTTATAGAGCGTCTGGACTAATTCTCTGGATCTGGCGTAGCTCCCCCGCCAGTGTTCGCGCAAGTCCTGGTTGAGAAGGCATTCGCCCTTACCCTCGGACTGTTTTTTCAACAATTTATCGATTTGAAATTTTGTTTCTTTACGACAAAGTCGGCGCAAGTCGCGTCCAGGCAGTCTGGCGCCTGTCAGGATTGCGTTATCATACATTTCTGAAAGATCGGAGTCTGTGCCAGTTTTCAGGCGGTCAGAATTTATCATTGAGTAATGAGATATTATCGCATAGACATCCTTAACGTGCTTGCGCCTGTTCCGAAGATCATTTTCGCGGTCAATCCAGGCAATAATTTTAAGGAGGACAATTCCGGAAAGACTTACCACGGGAATAATGAGAGTAATGGAACCATCGGAAACCTTGAGATTCTCGGCTGATTGAAATGCCTCGTCAAAACCGATTATGCTCATTTTAACATTGTCCTCAGGCCAGACGATATAACCTTCTTTCTTATCTTCCACGCCTCCAAAAGGCAGGATGTCAAGACAGTTGCCTGACGGGTCAATCAGACGTTCCGGATGGTTTTCTTAAGGAGCTTCATTAAACTTCATCTCCTCAATAAGGTAATTCCGAAGGCGTCCGTAGTGAGCCCAGTTTTTAACCTTTGCGGCACAGTCCACATCCATTGTCTTCCGGATCGGGCTGATATTATGGATACCGACAAGAAAAACATCCCTGGCGGAAGCGCCTATAAGGGCAATCGGTATTTTTTCAGCCTTGGCAGACTTCAACACCGCTTCCATCACTTTCAGTTTTCCATGTTCAATTTTATTCGAATGCATTGGACAGATATTGCCTATAAATTAACTTTGCCGTTTCAATGTTCCGATCATCATCGCTGGCCAGGAGGTCGCCATATACCAGCAGGGGATGGACGCATCCATCATGCTGATACTTTTCAGAACTCCAGAACATGTTCCTTATCTCCACTGTACCGTCCTTCTCCGGCTGCATCCCCGTTCTGTTAATCAGCGCATTAGGGTTTGATGCAGCATAAACGGTGACAATTTCAGGTGAAAGATATCCCGTAAGCTTCGCAGCCGCAACTTTTCCTCCCCATAGAAAAGTCTTAGAGTCGAGTTTTGCTGTCTGCCACCATTTAGGATTGACAGGCTGATATTTTCCAATTAATAATTTGGGGCGGAGGCGTTCGGCATAAGCTCTGACCCAGATTTCAAGAAGTTTCACATGGTTCTGGAGCTCAAAGCCACCCTTGGAATTTTCAACAAGGTATCCCTGTCCAATGAGTTCATTTCTGCTATGGCTGGCACTTCCTAGAGAAACGCCGGCTACCCTTGCAAGAGATTTCAAGTTGCCGGCAATGCCTTCAGGATACTTCAAATAAGCTTTATTTACTGCTTCGCCCAAACATATGAAGATGATCTTCAAGCTGGAAGGCTGGAAGATGGAGGTTGATTTCTCCTTAAGTAACCAAGTGGGCCTCGAGTGTCTGTTCACGTAAACGTATATTCCTGGTGCTTCCACATAAGCGTTTCCGACAGTGTCCATAAACTGGATCTTTCTTTTTCTCAGGGATTCAGCTACGCCGGGAGAGATGTAGGAAGTAATCAGGAGTCGGGGTAATTCGGGTTCCTGAAGTTTATTCCATGCAGGCAGAATAGCTGCAGAGTGTAGGCTCGATTTGATCTCTGTCCTATATGATATTACTCCGCCTACATTTAATTTGAAGTTTATGGATGAATCATTCTCCTGGAGGGATTTATTTTTCGAGTCAACTGAAAGTTTTATGCCTTCCGGACATGGAAAGGCTTTAACCGCTTTTTCAAGGAGGTCACGTTTTTCAATAATTCCCTTTGTGCTTTTCAACTCAATTTCTCCATTGTTTTTATTTGATGTCAGGCATATTATAGCATAAAAGGACAGAGTTTCAACAATATCGCTATTTCAATAATATTGAAACATATGAAACAATGAAAACAATGTTTACTCTGAGATCTTAACGCCCACGCCATGCTTCCATCTCCACGTTCGGCGAACCCTCGCTCAAAAAAGTGGAACGGAAATCCATTCACTGGACTGGAGACGCGAACACTACGCGGACACCTATGTCGGAGTAATTCTCCACCGGCGCGAGGTCGTAGCGGGTTGCTGGATGGCAGTCATCGGTAAAGCGGTGGTAGCTGCCGCCGCGATACGCACGTAACATGCCTAATGTTGCCCCTACAGGATCCTTTACAGGTTCTTTGGGATAGTCTCCAAACCAGTCTGAGCACCACTCCGAGACATTTCCGCTCATGTCGTAAAGTCCCAGCTCATTGGGTTTCTTATTGCCAACCGGGTGTGTTTTGTCTCCGCTATTGGCTATGAACCAACCCACCTCGTCGAGGGTGTTTGATCCGCTGTACTCGAAACCTTTCGAGGTCTTGTCACCTCCTCGGCAGGCGTACTCCCACTCCGACTCTGTTGGCAGACGAAATACAATAACTGAATGCTTCTTGCCATTCAACGCATTAATAAAAGTTTGGCAATCTTCCCAGGACATGGACTCGACTGGGCCATCCTTACCAACATCCTTGAATCTTGAGGGGTTTGTTTTCATAACCTTCTCCCACTGCCCCTGTGTTACCTCGAAGACTCCGATGTAGAAATCCTTGCTCAAGGTCACTTTGTGCTGAATCTTTGTGTACCCCATCATGAACTCTCCGGCTGGAATACGCCGCATGACAAGTTTGTCCGTCTTGTATTTGTCTTTTTTCTTGAGCAAGTCAGGCGGAGCAGTGGCCGAGTATGTAAGCTTGCGGCTCGACAAATCTACGATTAAATAGTCCTCACTCGATTTTGACGTCAAATTAACACCAGATGCCTCGGCCTCTGCTTCGGACTGCGCAATACGCTTCTCCGCAGCGGCCTTGGCGACACCGCTAAGATTGGGTAGAGCCTTCCCGTAAAGCCCGGAGGCGTGCGCCTTCATTGCAACTTTCGCGACAGGCGCCTTCTCCTTGTCGGCGATGGTCCACCACGCATCCGCAGACCTTGATATCTGTTCAGCTTCGGTTGCTTCCAATTCCAGCTTGACTGCAGCTTTCATAGTTTCATCGGAACTCTTGGCAAGGAGGGGCAAGCCTTTCTCCCAGTCGCCTCTCACAAAACACTCATAGCGCCCGACCACAAGATTGGCATCGGGATCATCGGGAGATTTCTTGAGCTTGTCAATCGAAGGTTGGAGCTTCTTGATTTCCGCGGCAAGGGCGGATACTTCCTTTGTCTTGTTGGCAATCTTGTCGGACAACGTCTTGTCCTTGGACTTGGCGGCAAGCGGCTTGCAGTCATTCAGGAGGGCAGATGCCGCAGCGCAGTCGGAGTCGGCCATCGCCTCGCTTGCCACGGCGATGTATTTATCCACGAGCTTCCTGAAGTCCTCCGGCTTCGATGCCTTTTTAATGAATGCCGCAAGGACGAGCCCTTTTTCCTTCTGCGGCTCGGTGTCGAAGACGACACACATTTCCGTGACAGCAGCTAGTGCCTCGTCGATATTTCCAGCATCGGTGGCCAGTGCGATGGCTTCGACAAACAGCGAGTACTTCTTAATGGAGTCCTTCTCTGTGGCCGCCATCTCACGCAGGCTTTTTGAGAACGCCAGCTTGTCCTCGTCTTTCTTCTTGGAGAAATCGTCCTTGAATGTGTCATGCAGGGCGGCTCTCGCCGTCTTGACCTGCTCGGCAGATGGTATCGGAGACTTGGCGTCCTGAGCGGAGATCCGAAATGAGAATAGAACGGCAAACAGTGCGAGATATAATGCTTTCATCTTGTCCCTTTCATTTACGTAAAACATAGTGGTTTATTGTGGGAGTTCAAGCTTCAGCCTTTCGTTTTATATCCCCCCCTTTTGCTGATAAGGGAAGATGAAAAGCCTCTTTTCGCATATTTCAGCATGGGAGGGAGGGGATAAATCATGAGAAAAATTGGACTTCTAGTTTTACTACAATTCGCAATCTCGCTTTTTGCAACAACACCGATGGATGAAAAAATCCCCGAAGATAAAATCACAACGGTCGAATGTGAATATAAATACCATAAGGAAAAGGATAAAGAAGTTTACAATGATTGCAGAATTGAAAAGGTATATCATTACCGGGTATCCCTCCCAAAAGGTTATTATAACAACCCCGACGAGAGATTTCCATGCATATTTGTCGCTTCGCCCGGGGGAGACGCTGATATGGCAAATATTGAAGCGAGGATGAAGAAGGACAGATGGATTGTCATTATGCTTGTGGAATCAAAAAACGCAAGTCCGGAATGGGCTCCCTGTTTTCTTTCTGCCCACGATGATGCTGTCCAGAGATTTAGGATATTGGAAGGGATGAAATATACAACCGGATTTTCGGGCGGGGCACGTTGCGCGAGTTCAAATATGGGCTTACGTCCCGGTTTTGCCGGAGTTATACTGCAGGGGGCAGGGTTTTTTCAGATAGGTCCTGAATATCAATATTGGCCGATTAAAACATATCCGCATCTTGCAGTGTATATGCTTGTGGGCAAGGACGACGGCAACAAAAGTGAAATAGACAGGATTTCCAGGGAATTACCGCGTGACACATTGTTCAAGTCCGAGCTTTTCGATGGTGCGCATCAATGGGCTCCCAAAGAAAATATGGATCATGCTTTCGACTGGCTAGAGCAACAACTGCTGACATCCTCAATTCTGGAAAAAGACAAGCAGATCTGCATTAACATTCTCAAGAGGCAATTGCCGAAGACGTTTGAGTCTGGGGCAGATTTCGAGAAGTATGAGACTCTGACGACTCTGGAACCGCTTGTGAAATTACATAAGCTTGACAAGGTCCCAGAATTGTCGGAAAATATCGGCAAGATGGTTTCGCTGATCAAAGAGCTGAAGTCAGACAAGAACATCCAGATTGAGTTAAAGGCGAAGACTGCATTTCTGCTTGCCCAGAAATCCGAGGACAAAGCGAGGGAAAAAATAACGAAGAAGAAATTGGATCCTAAAAAGAGCGCCAGGGAACTGAACAATGTCATGCCTGCATATCAACAGATAGTAAAGACTTATGAGAAAACAGTTTATGGACAGAAGGCTCAGGAAAAGTGCGATGCCATCCAGAAGGAAATCCAATAGAGGTCTTCGTAAATCTAACACCTTCCCACACTTGTCCTGTTCATATAGATACTTATTTAGATATTTTTTTGACATATAAGTTATTGGCAAATTCTATAAATTTATCTTCAATATCGTTAATGGAATTTACGCCAAGAATTTTCGCCAGATCTTTAGAGGAACATTTGCGGCCGATTATTGCTTCCCTAATAAACATGTCCTTGTATTTCCCGTTTTCCGCCTGTATGAAGTATCTAAACAGTGCGGATGTCTGGCAATATACTATATTAAAACTGCCGCCATTCCGAATTTCCTGATCCCACTGCGTGCGATTAAAATTGCAGAATTTATCCAACTCATAATATTTAGTAGGACCGGTTAGCTCCCAGACATCTTTTTTTTCTCCGATGACAAATTTGCCGTCTTTCTTCTGAAGGCTATGGGAATAAGTAGAAATTCCTTCAAGTATCCAGCAATTATTAATATTGTTGGAATCTGTCAAGTAGCATCTTGTAAAACACTTATCCAAGATATGCGCTCCTTCATGCAGGATTACTTCTTCCACCGAATCAGTTATGGTCATCATGGTGTTTTTCGCTTCAAAGCAAGCTTCTTCTGGCGAAAATACGCCGTCATTCTTCTCGGATGAATGATTTACGATACGGTGGGGGTGCGAATTACTTCCCTTTGTCAGAATCGTTAGATTTTTTCATGGTCAGCCATACTTGAATTCCACATACGATCAATCCAATTCCTCCCAGGATTGACACCCACGGAGCATGGTTATGACCAACCAAAATCGCCATGAAGATTACGATAAGTACGATGACCGTTGTATGCCTTTGTTTGTCCATCTTCCTTCTCTTTATTTCGGTTCGTTTTCATTTTAAGTGGGTACCTATTTTATGTTAGTGGTTCATAATGGGCGTTGACTTTGGTAAAGTCCAAGTCTCCTGTAACGAGATAAATTACAACCATAAAGTTCTGGAAGGTTTTAAATCCCCTTGCCTTGC
>CAIQLG010000150.1 GCA_903872565.1 uncultured Lentisphaerota bacterium
AAGCCTCCTGGATCAACTTGGCGGCGCGCTCCACCGACTCCTTGGAAATAGGATTTTCATACGTGTCCGGCACGACAATCTGATGCTTCGTGTTTCCCCCGGCGCTGATAACAAGATCGCCTGCATACAGCGTGCCTGACAATACCGACAAGATCACCAATGCCAATAAACGTCTCATTGCCTGCTCCTTCGCTTTTGTTTCATAATATTCCTGGACACTGTTTAAAACTGTAATAGCTTAATGTGTCACTTTAATGTTTCTCTACCAATTTAATTATTTATCTGAAAAACTATAGGTGCTTATTCCAACATGTCTTTCGTCAATTTATCTATTTCGGCCTGTATCAGTTTTTTGTTCGCCTGATTTGTTTCCGCCTGTAAAGCCATATTCAGATATTCGACGGCCTTCACTTTTTGGCCATTGGCCGCAAGCGCCTTGGCGTATCCGCAGGCTAAGGTAACCTTCCAATAAGGGCTCCCGTTTCCTTTGATGTCGAGGTCCTTATATAGGTTAAGTGCTTCATCATTCCGTTTGTTTTTGAGGAGAATACCGGCAAGCGTCAATAGAGATTCATTTCGAAACCAATATCCTGCATTTGTGACAGCAAGCACCTTGCGATACATTTTTTCGGCTTTTGCCTCATCTTTTAATTGACTAAGATAGATGTCGCCAGCCGTTTTTGCCGCTATGCCCTTTTCTGCGGGTTCGCCTCCAGGGAGATCCACTCCCGTTTCAAAATCCCGAACCGCCTCCGGGTATTGCTTAAGTGCGCTATATGCATGACCTCGCCGCTGATACGATTCCGCGCGAATGCCTTCAGGCCACTTCATAAAATCAAAATCCTTGTATTTTGCAATAAGCTCTTCCGGCTTATACAAAGGCATTGAATAAAACGCGCGCATCTCCGCATTCCTCACACGCTGAGCCAGCCTAAAGCCCAGTTCCTGATCCTTGAGAGAATCATTCGCGATGGTTATAGCCTGAGACATATAAGCCTGATTATCAGACTCGTCTTTTGTGCTATCGTCGAGTTTCTCATAAACGGCAATCGCCTCGGCATAGCGTTTTTCCTTCACCATCTGACGGGCCGTAGCACATCCCCCAAAATCTATCGCCGACACAGCCGACGCATGTAATAGCGCCACGATAACGATAAGTATGCTTTTGATCTTGTTCATGTTTTAAAGTCCTTAAGTATGTTTTCGATCTTTTTCTTGCTGTAAATTTCTTTTCCCACATCTCAAGAGCTATTGAAGCTGTGGGGCAGGAAATCTGAATATGCAATGGGACGCATGGAATTCAGTCCCTCGCGTCAGTTTACTCGAAAACCAACTCTCCGAAGGAGCCGTCGCCAGTCACGTTGGAGATGTTCAGGTTGCCTGTCCAAGCCGAAACCTCACGGTCGTCCTTCTTCTTCTCCGTGTCAACAAAGTGGACACGCCCGATATTGAAGCACCACGCATCTCCTGTTTTCGGTGCTGAGGCCTTCAGTGTCTCGAAAGGGATGACCGCCATGGACTCCCAGCGGTTCTTGTCGGGCACCAGCAATGTTTCGAATGTCCACTGACCGTTCCAGTTCTCGTCGTTCCATCCGTAGCGCGGACTCGTGGTGTCCTTGATGAATCCATGCGCCGCGTCATTGAACGAACTGGGCTCCGGCTCATACGTCAGGTAATAGTAGCAGCTCTTGTCGTCAGTCGGCGAGACGTTGATGACGATGCTCTCCTGGAGCCAGAGTTCGGCATCCCGCCCGCGCTTGACGAAGGTCATCTTGTCCGCCGGTTGATCGCCGCTGACCCGGACATACAGGTTCTTTTTGTCATAGAGCACTTTGAACGTCGTGTCCGCATGCAGATTGGTGACGGCCACGTCCACCGGGATGAGCTTCTGAGCCGCCACCTTGTCCCAGGCGGGGGAATCCAGCGTCGGCACAACATCCGTCATGGCCACATCCAGCGGTTTCGCCTTTTGCAGCATGCGTTCCGGGGCGGCGCGCAGCTTCGCCGTGTCCCAGTTGAAGGGCTCCCTGTTCAAACCGCCGCTGTATTTAATTTGGCTTTCAGCCAAGCTACCATAAGAGGGGTTTTTCCCCTTCGCATATTTTTCATCACCGTTGACGACTTTGGAAATAAATTGGTTTCGGGCATCCACCGCATCCAGAAGCTGGTTGAACGAATGAAGGTCGTTCATCGCCTGATAATTCCGGTAGGCGCTGATGACCAGGGCGATGTGTTTCAGATAGTCAAACTCGTAGCGGACGAAGTCCAGACGTTTCTTGACACGTGGCAGGACGGCGGTCTTTTCTGCGGAAGCCAGGTCATCCTCAAGGGAATTGATCAAGTCAGGGGTGTACAACGTACCAAAAAAGAAATGGGGCTCTCCCCCCACTGAGGGCGATGTTATGCCCGGACTTTTCAACCCTACCTCCACCCGTTTCTGGAGGGTAGTGAAAAAGCGGCGCATCTTGTTTTCGCATCCCTGGAATGACGCCTGCAGGTATTCGTCAAAGAGCTCTAATGCGCTTTTCCCGTATGGGTCTATCCCCAGGCGCATATAGACATAGAAGTTGGGACCTTCGAGACCCCAGTCTATTAACGGGGGGGCATCCAGGGTGATGAACCGGACATTGTGGGCGACGAAGAGGCGATTCTGCTCGGCAATCGCGGAAACCGTGTTCAATGGAGTAAACGGCTGGTATAGTCCCCAGTTGTAAATGTACACATTGAATCCGCCGGGAACCTTGATGTTTTTCCAGGCATCAAAATCCTTTTCCGTTGTTCGGGTCATTTCAATCGATGTGTTCTCCGGGAATTCGGATATCGTCCGCGGCAGATTTTTGCCGGTCGGCCCATACGCTATGATCGAGAGTTTCTTGCCGGGCCGGTCCTTGAGCAGGCGCAGCGCCATGTCGCGGTGCATGATCCAGATTTGCTCCCCAAAGGCCGGGTCATTGTAATACAAATTACCGTCGGTGGGTTTCATGGTCGGTTTCTGCCCGTAGAGTACGGCGCATTTATCGCATTCGCAGGGCTGGAATCCGTCATTCTGATTCAGTTGGATAATGTCATACCCTTGATCCAGCTTGGCGAGAATGTATTTGTAGATCAGCTCGCGCACCTCCGGATTGGAAAAGCAAAGATGCCCCGAATCCGGTTGACGCAGTCCATTGGCCAGCCTGAAGTATTCCGGATGGGTCTTTCCGTATTCGCTGATCGTAATAGCTTTGCCGTGCAGATGCCCACCACATGAATAATAGCGTTGAAAAATGTAACAGTGGGTCGCTATGCCGTAAAGCTTCGGCCAAAACCAATATGCCTGTTGTTCGCTGAAAAAGGGACTTCCCTCCGTGTTCAAATCGCGCGGGATTTGGATGATCGATGGGGGTAGATACTCGGTGCCGATTTCGCCCGCAGCCGGCGAGAGAAAGCGTGCCCCCGCATAGCGGTAGACGAATTCCGTCGTCCCGAACAGGGTCACGAGGGATGGGTATGCCCCTTCCTTGGGCATGTATAAATGGTCGCCAACGTGCATGTCCGGCTGGTCGTTGCCGGCAATGATGACGTTGGATCCGACCACTTTGTGGACGTAGTTCCAGTCGACAAGCTTGCCGACATCCACGCCGTTCGCGGCGGCGAACTTCGTCGGACCGAGGTAGATGCCGGGGCGGGTTCCATCGATCTCGGACTCGCGTTTCACCTCCAGTGCGATGGCGTTGGCGGCGAAGGCCGCCTTGAGCACGTCCGCCGCCTGCTTCACGGAGTCCGCCACGGCCGCATTGGGCATCTGGTCCGGAATAACAATCTGGTACTTCGATTTCCCGCGTACACCAAGAACCAGATTGTTCTCCTCATTGCCTGCTGTTTTCACACTGGGAGATTGACCGCCCTTAAGTTGTGATTCACTACTTCCATGAATGCAGTCGACGGTGACGATAAGTGCCAGTGCAATAGACACCACCAATTTTTTGTTCATTCCTCTCATGATCCATTTCCTTTTGTTAAGTTTTATTCGAAAACCAACTCTCCGAAGGAGCCGTCTCCCGGAACCTTCGAAATATTGAAACCTCCTGTCCACACGGAAAGCTCAC
>CAIQLG010000151.1 GCA_903872565.1 uncultured Lentisphaerota bacterium
AACGACACCCGATGCGGAGCAGCAAAAAATATTGGATTTGCTTGGTATAAAAATCAGGTAGCCAGTGATTTGAAATGAAAATCCGTAGTTTGTGTTCTATCCATCAAGGGGTTATGACGATTTAATTAAAGTAATGTCGGTTTTATGACCGAGAATTGCCTCCCTGTCCAAAATATCAACTCCAGAATCTGCCATCTGGGTATTGGCATAGACGCGCCAGCAGTGAAATGACAAGTCTTCCGCTACATTCTTGGTGGCACGGTTGTAATACTTGTCGAAATAGTGGGCTTGCTTCACGCTTCCGTCCTTCCCTTTGAAATCACCGCATTTCGGGAAGAGGCGCCCGGAAGTATGATTTTTCAACATTTTATCTAGGAACGGCTTCAACTTGTCACTAATGGGAACCAGCCTCTCAGAGCTTTCTGTTTTCAGTTTTTTCCCTTCTCCAAATGCTGTAATCTTCAAGCATCTGATGCCGTTTTTCACAATAATATCTTTTGCTGTGAGGAGTGCTATTTCCCCGACCCGGCAACCGCTGTATCGGGCGAAAACAGGCATCATCCGCCAGGCTTCCTTGTCAAAAAGCTTTGTCTTCCTATATGGAAGATTGCAAAGGAGTTCAACTTCCTTGCCTTCAGGAGGGCGCTTTGATTTCACATCGACTCCATCAATGTCTATTTTCCCGGCGGGATTGTCTTTTGTTTCTATTATTTCATCCTCGATTGCCTTGTCAAAGATGTTCTTCACCATTCTTACGATATCCTTGACGGTGTTTGCGTTCATTGTTTTCTTCTCCTTCTCTTTTTTCTTTTTAGGAGATGCAGTCCCGATTCCGGATTTCTGCCAGCCGACAGGCGCGGAAAGGAGGATGTCCCTGAAGCGGAGGATATCCTTTTTCTCTATTGAATCTGCCGGAGTATTTCCATCGAGAATAAAAGATACGGCAGAAATAGTGGATTTATATTTGCTGACAGAAGCTGGGGCGGGATTCCTTTTTTGGTAGTGCTTCATGAAATAATCGCAAATCTCGGAGAGCGTCATGAGATTTGAACCAATGTTCTTCCGGTTCATGAAGGTTTTAAGCTTGCCGATGCCTTCTTCCAGGTCTCTTTCAGCGATTTCAATGTAGCTGTTGAGTTGTTTGAGGAGTTCCTCCGCTGTCTGCGCGGAAATCACCGGCCGCAGATAGACATCCCGCAGTTTTACCGCCTGAGTGAGGTCAGAAGTGTTGAGGGTGTGCCTGATTCTCTGGATTTTAAACCATTTTTTCAGTCTTTTCGGCACCAGATAGTCGAAATGCCATGTGTCGCCGACCTGAGAGAGATACTTGGTGTCCTTTGCCATTTCCGAAGCCCTTTCATCTGCCGGCATATCAGTCTTTTTTATGCCGCGTTTATGTATTATAGGCTTCATGGCTTTGCTGTTAGTTATTGATTTACAACACCTTAAAATAACTGGCGGAGAGGGCGGGATTCGAACCCGCGGTACGGCAAGCCGTACAATGGTTTTCGAGACCATCCCGATCGACCACTCTGGCACCTCTCCGCATAATTTAGAATCAACGACTTGCAACTATTTATCACTTGTCTGACTTCTACCACATTTCCACTAATGTCCGAAGTGCTGTATTTGACATTGACGGGATATGCAAAACGCTAAAAGATAGAGGCTCAATTATGATTTGCAAGAAGAAGGGAACAAAAAACTTGTACGTCGTCCTCTCCGTCATAGAACGATACAAGAAGTATCACGCTTTCGGATGTGAATTCCACTAGGTTTTCTGTTTTTGCTCCTCAGAGAACCCGCCCGCGGCAAATATCGAAAATAAGATTAGCGACACAAAAGTCTTCATGTCATAATTTACCACTGAATTCATGGCCGTAGCTACAAATTTCCAAGTCCTTTTACAAATCTCATTTTTACCTCTCATTTTTCAGAGCGGCAGTTCGGTGCCGATACCCTTCTCCATAGCTTTGGCATATATGATTGGAGCAACAGCCATGTCGTCAAGCGCTATGCCGAGATTTATGGCGATGCATCTTTCCTGGTCGTTTTCCCTGGCTTTCTTTTTTCCAGCCACGATTTCGCCGAGATCGGCATAGGGGACCGGGGTTTCCTTGAAGTATCCTACCTTCCTGTAATAATCCATCTGCGGGATGTCATCAGTGGAAATCTTTTCCGCCTCTTGTATGGCCTTGCCGGAGAAATATGAATCGAAGTCAACCAGGCTGGCGAAGCCGCCCTTTTTGAGCCATCCGGCCTGCACAATCGGAGTCGGGTGTTTCAGGATCGGGCCGCTCGTGACCACGATGTCAAGGTCTCTGACAGCTTCCTCGGCCTTTTTCACCACCTCAATCTGTAGTCCAAGCCTCTCTCCCATCTCTTCCGCGAATTTTTCCGCGCATTTGGGAAACAGATCGAAGGCTTTGACTTTTTTTATTTTGAGCAGACAGGACAATGCTTCAAGATTGCTTCTTCCCTGGACCCCACATGCGCAGATTCCGACGCTTGAACTGTCCTTCCTGGCAAAATATTTTGCGGAAACGGCAGTTGCGGCTCCAGTTCTCATTGCTGTTATCCATGCACAGTCCATCACTGAAACTGGTATGCCGGTCTCAGCATCGTTAAGAATTAGAAGTCCGGTTATGTATGGCAGTCCTTTTTTCTGGTTCGACGGATATCCGCTGACCCACTTTACGCCTGCGGAACGCATGGCCGGGATATATGCCGGCATTGCATGGATGAAGGCGTCAGGCATTGTGTGGATACCAGGCTTGGGCGGCATTTCAACACGGCCTTCGCCCTTTTCCTTGAACATTTTTTCAAGCGCCTTGATAATTTCTTTCATTGACAGGTTGACTTTTTCAACATCACGCCGGCTCAGATACAGGATTTTTTCAAACGACATATTATTCCTCCTTGATTTTAAACATAATATAATGCTATTAAATTAATTGGCTATGTCAAGACTTTCTCGGAACGCCAGCAACTTGCTGGCATCTATCCGATATTGCCAGCAGGTTGCCGGCGTTCCTTGGAAAAATACAACTTCCTATAATTTGAACCATAAAATTACTTGATCTCAGTTATGCGGTATTCTTCACTGCCGCCGTGTAACCTCTTCAGGCACCTGATCATCAGATACGGATCCTTGGCATGAATTTTCTCGAAAAGGTGACTGCCTTCAAGAAGCTTTCTGCCAGTTGGAAGTCCTTTAGGCAGAAGATCTTCTGTCTTTATCATGTCGAGCGAGGCGGTCTCGATCGCCACAATGTCGTCCGAAGCGAGGATGCCTATATCTGGGACAAGCGAAGCCGTGCTCATTCCCCAGCAGTCGCAATAGACAGTGATGTTTGTCAGAAAATTTATAAACAGAATATTTTCCTGGGTGAAACGTTTCAGGAATTTAGATGTCACAAGCGCCATCCCTTCGGAGAAATCCTCGAACCTGCGGTCCTCCATGACGAGCGCCTTTGAGGGACATATCATGACGCAGTGCTGACAGTATGTGCAGTTATGGAAGAATATGCTCACCTGTCGGTTTGTTTTATCCGTCCGAACAGCCTTGTTTTTACATTCTTTCACACATTTGAGGCAAAATATGCATTTGTCTTTTGAATAGATGATTCCCCCTTCAAGCTTGTGGATTTTTCCTCTGGTTTCGCCCGTGACAACACCCATGCCGATATTTTTAAGAGCTCCGCCGAACCCGCAGTCGCCATGCCCTTTGATATGCGCCAGATCAATGAAGAAATCGCAGTCCACAGCTTCTCCGCCAAATAGGGCTTCGTCAAGCGTTTTAAATCCTATCTTTTCCTTGTAGAGATATTTTCCGTCTGTTCCAAAACATGAAACCACGTCACATTCCAGGACTTCGCGAGTGTAGCCTCTGGGAACACCATCCATGGGGTTACCGTCCATGGCCTTCACGGATTTTGCTCCGGCATTTTTCAATGCCTTCACAAGTATTCTCACAAAGACAGGTGATATCGTGGTGTATCCTATACTTCCTCCGAAATGCATTTTTATGCCGACCGTTTTCCCTTTGATCTTTTTAGGGATGAGCAGTTTTTCAAGCATTCTTGCGAACTTCGCTGGGAGTGTCTGACTTGGTTCCATACGGTCAACTGCGATATCCGCAAAATAGACTGCGGAGCCGGAATCTGATTTTATTTCAAGTTTCAGTTTTTTCATCCTTACCCCGTTCTCCTGTCTGCTGTCTAAGGTACAATTGCACATGCTATCGGATTATCCATCTGCAAATCTAAGCTTCCCGAACAGATTTTCAAGGGTAAATATTCGCTGAACCATGTTCGTTCAGTGAATATTTACATTTAGGGTGGATTCGGAAACGTCCATTTGATTATTCGATTCCTGAAACTATATTAAGTGAGGCAAACTTGTAAATTTAAATGAAATTGTTTGTTATTACACTACGGAGAGGCATTTTCCTATGAGCTATGAGGATATAAAACGACGATCGGAAAAGCGGAGACAAATCATCACTTCCCATCGTGCGACGGATTATGAAGAGGCTGAAAAATGGGATTTGGAATTCTGGCAGAAATTGTCTCCTGAAGATCGCCTGTCCGCCTTGCCGGCAATTCTGGAAGACATCAAAAAGGTGGAAGATGGAAAACAAAAACATTCACGACAAGCCCTATGAGGCTGAATGAAAACAATTTCTGATGACGATCAGAATCAAGTTGTTCGAATCGGACTGGCGCCAAACCGGATAGATTTATTGGTGAACACTGGAGATCTCAACTTCGAAGAGGCATGGAGCAGGCGCATTACCGGCAGTTATGGAGGAACTTTGGCTTATTGGATTGACCTTGACTCCCTTATAGAAATCAAGAAAAACATTGATTCTCCCAGGCATCAGGATGATTTTAGAGTTTTGCTTGAGGTGAAAAAAATGCTGGACGAAAAAGCCAATTCGGCGAACCGTGGGAAAAAAAGCAAAGGAGTTCCACTGTGAAAATGAAAATAGCGTCAAGAGAAGAACTGAAGCGGATCTTCAGACACCTTAGTTCCCTGCTGAACGCCTGTGCGGTGGCAGCCATTATACTGGCAGGGATGACATCGGCTGCGGACGAGCCGGAATGGCGTTTCATCGTAGTGGGAGACTCGCCGGGAACTCCGGACAGTGCTTCCGGCATCAGCCCTTATCTCGCCAATGTCGCCCAGGCAATCGCCAACGAGAGTCCGAAGGTGGATTTTGTTCTCTTTCCCGGAGATCTTATATCAGACATAAAATTGCCGGACACGTCTCCTCCGACCCTTGAACAACAGTATGCCAATTGGTTTGAAGCAATGGCACCCATCTATGACGCAGGCATTCCGGTCTATCCGGTAAGGGGCAACCATGAGACGGAAACAAAAGGATTCGGGTTCTCCACCAACGACCCGCAGCCATTCCTGGACGCTTTCGCCGCATTTTCCTACATCCCCAGCAACGGCCCCGCCGACGCCACAAGGCTGACCTACAGCTTCCAGCACAAGAACTGCCTTGTGCTCGGACTTGATCTTTACATCAACGCTGTTCCAGACCCGATAACTGGCACAGTAAATCCTGAAGTTCCTCAAAGCTGGATCGACCAACAGTTGGCCTCCAACCAGAAACCACATGTCTTTGCATTTGGCCACACTGCGATTGTCCAGGTGAGCATGAATTCCATCATCGCCCGCGACAGCACCATGGACATGGCCGACGCATTCTTCGACAGTCTTCTCAATGCTGGCAGCAAGGTCTATTTCTGCGGCCACGACCATTTCTACAATCGATCCATTCTCGAACGGAACGGCAAGCGGCTCTGCCAGTTGCTCGGTGGCAACGGCGGCGCCAGCCTTGAATTATGGAATCCGGGCAGCTACTCATCAGATTATCCGGCCTGCAACATCAGCGCCCAGTTAGCCTATCATAACCAGACCAGCTTCGGCTACTGCGTCGTCACCGTCTCAAGTGACAGTTCAATTTCAACTGTGGTGAAATTTCTGGATACGCCGACCGCCCCCGCCGTCACAGCGTTTGACGCGTACTCCTTCAATTATTCCCAGTGCGCCACCGCCGGGATGTCCTCCTCGCTGGCAGTTCCTGATGTGTCCGGATCGAAAACCACAGCCCAAGGCACCTATACCGACCCGGTCAAAGGCGGTGAAAAGAAGACGAGAAAAGAAAGTATGAAGTCCAGCATCCCGCCGTCAACTTTCTCCTATCAGTGGTCCAACAAAATCGTCCTCTACAATAAAAAACTGTGGGACGCCACAATGACTGCCGAGGAAAACCTTCAGGGACATCCGATCAATCCGCTTGAATGCAACATGATTGTAAGCGTGGACGACACTTCAGGGGC
>CAIQLG010000152.1 GCA_903872565.1 uncultured Lentisphaerota bacterium
AACGACACCCGATGCGGAGCAGCAAAAAATATTGGATTTGCTTGGTATAAAAATCAGGTAGCCAGTGATTTGAAATGAAAATCCGTAGTTTGTGTTCTATCCATCAAGGGGTTATGACGATTTAATTAAAGTAATGTCGGGTTTAAGTGAAGGCAGCAACATCGCCATGAGGATGGAGATGATCGCAATCACAACAAGGAGCTCAATGAGTGTGAATTTATTCTGTCGTTTCATCTCCGCAACTCCCATTCACGCTGATCTTGTAGGATATTTAATATTCATTCTCACTAATCTTAATCTAGCCTACGACCTGTATTAACCTAATCTTTCCAAATAAATTTACAAGCCACCCCCAAAAAAAACAAATATTTTTTCAAAACCCCCTTGAAACATGTGCGGCAGGACGAGTTTCTACTTCGACATTGGACATTCCGTGTTCATTATTGGATTTTCAACTGCTTTTTCAGGATAAAAGAGTTTACCTCTTTCTGCTGTCAGACTGTTTCGAGCATGGTGATGGATGGCCCGAGCGTGAAAGTGCATTTGTCAAGGATTTTTTTCGGCATCTTGGGCGCGACTTCAAGCGAGAATCCCGCATCAATCTGAATTTCTATTCCTCCATCTTCATTTGGAGACCAGGAGATATTGATTCTTCCCGAAGTCGTGTGAAAATGGATTTTTGCAGTTTTAAGTGCCGAAAATGTCGGATTGAAGTATATTCTCTTGAAGCCTGTTTCGGCAAGCCTTATGCCAGCCAGTTCCCTGATGATGAAAATGTTGGGAGATACGCTGGAGCCGTGGCAGAGATCCTTCTGCCGTTCAGGCACTCCATTCTTTGGGAAGAACGGCCACATGCAGTCGGGATTATCCTCCAGCATTTCGCCCCAGTAATGTTTCATGAGGTTGACACACCAGTTGGTGTATCCAAGAGCGAAAAACGTCTCAAAAATGAAATACGAGAAGTATGGAGTCAAGACATTTCCCGGTTTTATGAAAGGTTTTTTCTCGCTGAACAGTTTTGAAAACATCTTTTTATATTCATCGGCATTGGCGACGCCTCCGAAAATCGCGAGGACATTGGCCTGCATCGAACAATTTGCCGACAGTTTGCCGTCGGATGAAGAATCTGCAAAAAGCCCTTTTGGGGAATTCCAGTTGAGATTTCTCAGATTATTGGCTACGGTTGAAGCTTTCAGCCTGCAATTGGCCGCTTTCTCTGCAAGGTCTGAGTGGTCATAGATGTCTGCCGAGGAAAGCAGTGCCCTGCAATACAGGGAGTTGACCGCAGTGGATATCCCGCTATTGTCAATCTCCGCATAGTCGATCAGGCATTTAAGGCCGGACTTCGCGCCGATGTTGCTTATCAGCCAGGTGTCATCGTCTTCTATTTCGCCAAAAAAATCGAGTAGATTGTCTATGCTGGGGATCAGATCTCCAAGTAGTTTTTTGAAATCCCCCATCTGGCAGGACTTCTGAACCCATACAGGCCACAGGAACACATAGTCAATCACACTCAGATAAAGTGACCCCGGGCATACTGCCGGGATATTACCGTCCTCATACTGCGCATGGGAGAAATCCCTCAAGGCCTTTTCTGCGACGGAATAGTTCCCGAAGGAATATGCTGTGGCGATAGACTGGATCATGGAATCCGCCAGGAACTGGCACTGGTAACCACTGGGACTGTCGAGGAAAGTGTTCATCACAGTATTCTTCAACGTCCTTATCCCGGACTTCCATATGATGTTTATTGTCTCGTCGGAGGATTCGAAGAACGTCTCCTCAAAATACCTTGATATCCTGAAAAAAGAAAGGCTCTCCACTCTGACCGGCTCGGCCGCCTTTCTTGCAACAATCATTATGTACCTTGTCCCATCAGGATTGAATGGAGACCATGAGCAGACTCCTCCTGGAAGGGTCAAGGGCGAAGCTGTTCTTCCGGTGGCTCCGAAAGAAGGAACTGTATCTCCTGAAAGCCTGTCGGACACAAGCACATCCACGATGTCGCCTTCGTGTCCTTCGAAATTGATGAGCGGAAATCCATAGCGTATTCTCCCCATATCATAGATCAGATATTCGCCTTCCTTGATTTCCTCTTTGATGATTGTCTCGTCGGAAGCCTTTTCTGCCCCCTTGAAAGTGCATGTGTCAAGAAACGATGAGGGATCCGAGAGATTCGAAAAGGAGGGGGTGAACAGGAGCGAATTCCTTATCTTTTCAAGCTTCAGCGATCCAGTTGCGGACACATAGGGCATCTTGAGGGGACCGGCAATCATCCACCCTTCGGGCACATCGGTTGTGGCAGCCACGAAAAATTTCACGTCATCCTGGGTCAGATCGGGAATCGAAATGAAGAATCCAGCCCTGTTATAACGGCAGTTCTGCACCGCTAGAATCCGGTTCCACCCCTTTCTCAGAGGGAGCTCAGCATAACCTGTGGCACCGGACTTGCCGTCGCCCTCGAGAAAGAGAGGTGGCTGATTCTCGATGGAATATTCCAGTACGTTGTAGTTGAAAATCTGTTCGCCGTTGACAAAAATTTTGATGTCGTTGTCAGACTTTATTTTTACAGGGACATCAACATCCACCCCGCCACTGTAGATGTAGGTCTCTGCGGCATATATTCCATCGCTTCTGCCTTTCGCTGGAATAGTATGGAACGAGACATATGTGGAGGCAAAGTTTCTTGAATAAGTCCCCTTGGCGACTGGCTTGGAGGGTTCGGTCTGATCGCAGTTCAGTGGGGGAAGCTGGGAGGGCTCGAAAGAACCTTGCACCGTTGTAAGGGGCCTGACTATGTCGGGCCTCTTCCAGTTTTCATCGAAAAATCCGGATTCGTTCCAGCCGTGGGGGAATTTGGACAGATTCACATTTTCGCAGTAGCCTCTGGCAAGCCCCTTGAGCGGAACCGTATCGGCATAGCAGAGACCGCTGTACGAGAGCCATTTGCCATCGGTCCACAATGTCGGTTCCCCTTCGATGTTAAGCTGGCACCAGACCCCCGGAATCTTGGACAGCGAGGAGATCTCGTTTAAGGCATTCGAGTATACAACTATCCCTATGGTGTTGGCGCCTGTTTCGAGATAGTAGGAAAGATCGTAGAGCTCCACATCGTTGCTTTCCTTCGTTGAAGAAGGTGGCCCGAATCCTATATGTCTGCCATTGACGAAAAGATGGTATGAACTGTGTGCGCTTATCCATAGATCGGCTTCCGTCACCACGCTCGCAAGCGCAATTTCCCTTCTGAAAAAAACATAGTGGTCGCTTTTTCCGGGATCCGTGCCGCCCCAAATCCATTCCCCCTTTATGTTGTCCGGCAGTTTCGACTTGCGCATAAATTCACCCCAGCATTATTAAATATACAGAGTTATAATTGCATTTAAAAGGCATTTTGTCAAAATCATTTGAGATGAAATGTCAAATTTTAATTAATCCGCTTGAAAATGAAGGATATACAAACTAAATTCAGAGTTCAAACATGAACAACAATTGCAACGGAGGAGTGTCTTCTTATGCTTGACCATCTTGCAGGACTATACGGGTTTTTCGTCGGAGACCTGAAATTCTATTGGATTTGCGCGATATTCGGATCGGCAATCTTCATCGTACAGCTCCTGCTCTCCATTTTTGCAGGCGTGGGCGATATTGGACATGGTGATATCGGCACAGGAGATCATGCCGACACAGGTTTCTCGGACTTCAGGTTCATGTCGCTCAGATCAGTTATTGCCTTCATCACATTCTTCGGATGGGGCGGAGTTATTTTCGGGAAAAACGGCATCAGCGGATTCTTCGCAGCACTCGCCAGCGGCGCAATAATGATGACTGCCGTTGCAGTGCTGATCTATTTCATGCTGAAACTCGAGCAGTCAGGAAACGTATCCGCCGACGAATATGTGAACCTGACCGGAACAGTGTATCTAAGCATTCCTGGCTCAAGAACGAAACCTGGGATAGTATCCATAAGCATAAGAGGATCTCTGAGGCAGATTGACGCCCTTGCAGATGAGGCGATACCAACCGGAGCATCAGTGAAAGTCATCCAGAACATTGACGGCCAGCGCTTCATCGTGCAAAAAATCTGACTGTTATGTTGAAATGAAGATAATGAAAAGTAAATCCAATCCAGTTAAGAGAAACTGTACTATCCTTTTATTATTCATCTGCACCTTATTATTCCCTCTATTACTCATTTCAGAAGATCAGATAAAAAATGATAAAAGCCAGACAAGTAGGGACGGGCTTCAGCCTGCCCCAGCCAAATCAAAAACAGATTCCGGACTCTCAAAACTTCTCGGCTTCCAGGAAAAACTCGAGTCACGCATTTTCTCCGAAAAAGATCTCAAAAAGTGCAGGAAACTTCTCAAAAAAACAAAAGACGAAGGTCTTCGGGGAAATTTGTCAATTGTCCTTTCCCGCTACGAACGTGAACTGAACGACAGGCCTCTCGCAGCACTCGAGTACATAGCCCCCGAAGTCCTAGCTCCTGAAATGGCACAGGCATTCCTGTCTGGAGTTCAGAAAAAACAAATTAAAAGCGGCGCAGGGGCACCGCACTCCAAGGACGGCTCTGCCATCGGAAAAAAAGGAGGCGAAGCATCTTTGGACTGCGAGCCACGCAGTGGCGAATTATCGTGGCCTTGCCACCCTCTGTCGCTTTTATCTTCTTTCAATGATCCCATCATCACCGACAAGACCGCCCTCTGCGTCATCGAACTTGCAAA
>CAIQLG010000153.1 GCA_903872565.1 uncultured Lentisphaerota bacterium
ATAATTTAAACAGGTGATTATGTGCATGAAGTGACATCGGAATGTTTTTTTCTGGAAAATGGATGAAGAAAAGTAGGCGGTGTGATGAAAAGTTTTTTTTGTAATCACAAAAAAAGGCTTTTCGAGCACCGTCTAACTAGAAGCCTTCAGGCAATCCGCCTCCGCCGGACAGATAATCCCGAGGCGTCAGTCAGCAAAAGGCTTTAATCAATCAGGAAGATGCGAAGAAGAAATAATCGGCGAAGGGTGTCTCAATGGAGAAAATAAAAAAAACGGTATGATAACATAAGAGGAATTCCATGAAACGCATCAGAATATTTACGGGGCAATTTTTTTTGATGGCATTGATGATCTTGGGGTTGGCGTCCTGCTGCCAGGTTTCCGAAAAGCTTAGTCTTGCAGATGCGGGGCAGGTAATCCGGACCAGGAAATTCGTTGATCTCACCCATGCCTTCGCACCCGGAATTCCTCATTGGCCCGGTTTTCCCGACGAGAAGACAGAGATTCTGTACTGGTATGAGCCTGGCGTTGGGAAATTGGGTGGCGGCTTTTATGCGCAATCCTTCACTCTCGTTGGCCAGTGGGGAACCCATGTTGACTCTCCTGCGCACTTCGCCAAGGGCATGCGGACTGTTGACCAGATTGATGTAAAAGAAATGATCATGCCTCTGGTTGTAATTGATGTCCACGAAAAGGTTGCTAAGAATCCTGACTATGTCATTACGATGGAAGACGTCAAGCGTTGGGAAAAAGAGCATGGCCCAATCTCTGAGGGAGCTTTTGTGGCGATGCGCTCGGATTGGTGCAGGCGATGGCCCGACATGAAAGCCATGCAGAACAAAGATGCCAATGGTGTCGCTCATTATCCCGGCTGGAGTCTGGAAGTACTCAAGTATCTGTATGAAGATCGCAAGATCACTGCTTCCGGCCACGAGACGACCGATACAGATCCTGGCATTGCGACCTCCAAGGATGATTATTCGTTGGAGACATACATATTGCAGCAGAACCACTATCAGATAGAACTTCTGACAAATTTATCCGAGGTGCCGGAGGCAGGTGCCCTGCTGGTGGTGGCCTTTCCAAAACCACTGGGCGGGTCCGGTTTTCCTGCCCGCGTGTTTGCAATCCTGCCATAGATGATCGGTTAGCAAAATTGTAGCCAATCGCTTTCAATATGCCGAATATTTAAATGGAATTTGAGGCTAGAAACTTGATCGTATAGGAATTGTATTTTCCTAAGGAACGCCGTTGGCTTGAAACTTGTAGCCACGGCCATGTTGGCCGTGTCGCGTCCAACATGGAGGCGGCTACATAAGTTCCGGCGTAGCCGGTTAATTTGATTTTCTGCTTTCCAGATATTAGATTTCGGTCACTTATGCGAGTCGCATAAGTGCCAATATCCACCTGCATATCTACAGGATTTGCTTTGTAATCATAATGACACAAAAAGGGGGATTTGATTTTAGCGCACAGTCCTCCATGTCCTCTATTGGTAGTCATGTCCTCAATGTCCTCTTTGTCCTCGTGCGCCGTTTTAAGAGAGGACATAGAAGACGATGAGGACGGCAAATGGAGGACAAAGCGGACAGTCGGCGCAGATACCAGATTTGGGAAACTATAAGACAAAAAAATGCCGACCGCTAAAATTGCGGCAGCAGATTTTGCAAACGTCCGCATGAGTTGTGGGATTATGGATTGATCTTGTATGCTGCCAGTCCCATTCCGTTGTCGAGGACGATATAGCCCGTGGCTGTGTTCTTGGCGGAGATTTTCGGATACAGTACCGTGATCTCGCTGTATCCTACGCTCTCGACACCGATGTCGTTGGAATATATTTTCATGCAGCTCTTGCCAACCTTTTCCTTCGCATCCTTGTATTTGTAGCTCAGTTCCTTGGCCAGTTTGCATTTCTTGTAGCCCGGTCTTGCGGGGTCGGCATTTTTCAGATATTCCAGATAGATCGAAGGCGGCCGGTATCCGTAATACATCCCCTTGACCGTGAACTGGTCGTCCGTGGCGGAATGATTTCCCGTGACATCCGATATCTGCGGATCCGCAATGTAATAAGTGCCTTGCAGAATAGTCTCATCACCCGAGACATCAACGACAATTCCGCCGTCAATCTCCATGTCCGTGATCGGACTATTATTGAGCAGGGTGCTGAGCAGTACACTTTTCTTATAGACCGACTTGTCGTAAAGAACTACTTTCTTCCTCCACTCCGCCCGTACAGAGCTGGGCTGGTTGTTCCTGTTTATCTTGTCAACTATGGACATCGCACAATTTACGCCGCCAATAATTCCGAAGATCTTCGGTTTTTTCTCGAAGTTCTGGATTCGTACATCCTGTGCATTCACCACGGTTATGGACCCCAGTGCAAGATAAAAGCTGTTGACTGCGAAATTCGCAGTTACTGTGGTATCGCCAAGTATTGTGACGGTTGTGTCGGCAGAAGTCTCGTCCTCAATAGTGGCGGGACCTGCGACGGACCAGGTTGAAAATACATATCCTTCTGCTGGTACTGCACTTATGTTTTGAGCCACCTGAGTGGCGACAACGTGAGCACCTTCGGACGGGACAGTCGTTCCAGACGGGCTGACGGCCATTGTCAGAGTCGCCTGGGGTGGAATAAGTGCGAAATTCGCAGTAATCGTCGCATCGCCGGAAAGCGAGACCGTAGTTGTTGCCGAATTGGCATCTGTGACCGTTGCATCTGAGGTGGCAGACCAGCTTTTAAACAGATAACCACTTGAAGCCGTGGCAGTTATTGATATCATTGTTTCTGTGGTTATCGCGTGTGCTCCTGTTGAAGGATCGGTTGTACCGGAACCGACCGGATCCAGCGCCATTGCAAGTGTAGCAGGGACTCCCGGATTGTATTCGTAGGCACCGCAATCGTCTCTTCCCCCTATGACACGTCTATTTCCATCGAAATCGGCCTCGCCGGGCCCAGGAACGAAATTGGGGTTTCCCGCATTAATCGCAGGAGAGGCCGGCTGAAGATGCAGGTTCGGCGGGTCGGATTCGGGATCCACGAAAAGCGGGTTGGAAAATGCGGAATTCGCCTCCTGCGAGCTTCCCGCCTGGAAATTTGCAAATCCGGTGTATTCGGTATTCTGCCAGACAAAAGTGCAGTTCGCGGTGCCGCCGGGGGAATAATACAGATTATAATCAAAGGTGTTGTTGTAGGTGTCGGAACTGGAAAAATAGTTAGTGAAGATTATGTTTTGCGACGATGCGCAGATTATGTTGTCCTCGATTGTGTTGTCGTGGGCCTTCTGTATCATTATCTCGCCAGTGCCGGATGCAGTGGTGTCGTTACGGAAGAAGGTGTTGTGCTCGAATCTGGAATTTAGGATTATCCCCCTGTTGGAGGCATAGCCGCCGAATCCAAGCCCCGTGACATTGTTCTGGTAGATCAGGTTGTCCCTGACGGTGACATTCTCTACGGTTTTTCCGTTGTGTTCGCATCCGACCTCGACACCGATATCGCACTTGTAGATGGCATTTCTCTCGATGATAATATCCTTTCCGCCGTCGACATATATTCCGCCGGCGGATCTTTCGTTGCCATATGCAGGATTTCCAAATGATGTGATGTTGTATATCGTGTTTCCGGAGACGGTGCCGTTCCGCGCCTGATCATTTGCTGGTGCCGTTCCTTCCCACCCGATAAGATCTATGCCGATGTTGTCGTTGTCGTGAATCGTATTGTCCGAGACGGTAAAGAGTTCGACATTTCCGTTGAGCACCATGGATTCCGACCATCCGAGCTTGCAGTTTCTGACTGTGTTGCCGGAGATCGTCAGGTTTTTTATGGATTTCGAGCCGTTCCTTGCGTATACTGCGATTCCGTGAGCATTGCCTGTGGCCTCGGATTTCTGCTCTATGTTATGGACGGTGCAGTTTAGAATATTAATATGGTCGCCGGTGTTGTTGACGTAGATCCCGATCGGCACAGAGCTGGCGTCTGAGGTGATGTAATTGCAGATTTCCAGTCCTTCAATCGTAACATATTTTCTGTCTTCTATTTTAACGAGGGCGCTCGCATCGTTACCCGGAGTCAGAGCCGAACCGTCAATCACCGGAGTTTCGCCGGCGAAGTTAGAAAATGTGATGTATCCACCAGATGAAGAACCTGATACGGATATGTTCAGCAACTCGGAATATGTGCCGCCACGGATAAAGACAGTGTCGCCTGGTGAGACGAAACTTGCCGCGTGCTGGATCGTTTTCCAAGGTGAGTCCAGGGTTCCCGCATTTGAATCATTGCCAGTGGGCGAGACATAATAATCTGATGCTGGAAGCGGAAAAGAATACCACGACAACAATAAGGCAACAATAAGTAGAAGATTTGCTTTCATTGAAGTCTCCTTGCGTTAATAGAACCACAAATCTTCCAGGATCAAAGAGTCATCGTCATTTTCCAGATCAAAATGTAATGCGTCAGACTTATTTATCTCCAATATACAATTCCGGGCCCATTGCCGCTTCGAGTGAAAGAAGCGTATACGCAGTTACGAGCTCGGGGATACATTCCATCCAGCGGCTGCTCTTCTCGTTCGCCCATTCGCCATCCTTTTTTTGCATTGAAAGCAGTTTTTTCACGGTATCAACTCTCCACGGATGTTCTTTCCCATCACTGGTTTTAAGAGTGTCGTCTCCGAGGAGCGACATTGCCTTCGAGAAGGTCTGAATATAGTAGTAAAGCCCTTCAGGTCCCATCCCGGGATTTTCGTCGAGGGTATAGTTCTTCGAGGCCCATTCGATTGCGGCCTTGACTCTCGGATCGTCCTTTTTAAGTTTTGCGTATATCATGCTTTTCAGGCCGGCATAAGTCATGCTCCCATAGGATCTTAGGGATTTCTTGTCATCTAACTTCTCGTTCGCCTTGCTCTCATCTGACTTGTAGATGAAGCCGCCATCGGCATAGCTTGGATCATTCTTGTCTTTCACCACCCATGCCTGATCGTTTGATTCTGGCAGATTCTGGATACGGCTCAGGAACATGATTGCATTCTTCCAGGCGAGATCCGCCTTCTTGGTATCTTCAGGGCTCTTCGCCTGAGGTTCTTTGTCCAGATATTCCGTAAGGTAGAGAGCCTCAAGAGCCCACTGCGTGTTGGAAAGGTCTGGTCTTCCAGTTTTACCATATCCGATTCCTCCATATGAAGGGTCATCCTTCTTTGTGGGATTGTCCTTGTTGTCTTCTGTGAACTGAGAACCGATAAGATATTTTCTTGCCTTCCTCATGACATTCTCATCCTCGGGGCGATTCAATATGGCCAACGTGGCAAGACAAATCGCAGTAGTGTAATTCGGATATTCCTGCTCGCGTCCCGCAAGCCAGATCGAACCGTCCGGCTGAACATATTTCAATATGAATTCGCGTCCCTTGTCCACAGCGGCTTTTCTGATTCCAACAAGTTCCTTTGTCCCACTGTTGTTAAGCGCCATGCAGACAAGGCCGGTTATAGCCGGATGCTGACACCAGGAACCGTCTGGCTTCTGCTTGTCCGTGAAAAAATTCACCGACCTTTGAATCGCAGCAAGCGCTTCCCTCTTAAGTGATTCATCAATCTGTCCAGGCTTGGAGATTACGACTTCTTTCTTTTCCTGTCCTTGGCACGGAGATGGAATCAAGGAGACCGAAAACAGTAACCCGAGAAACAGCAGAACAGCTTTTTTCATTTTTTTGCTCCCATTTATAATTTGTTACAATACAATAGTTACTTATTAGCCTTTAGCACCACTATAGCTGAGAAATCTAACACTTTCAAGTGTGAAATTTAATAAATTTGGCAATTTGGTCAATAGCAGGAAATTACCGCCAAGAGTTGAAGGTTGTCCTTTCCGACTGATTTTATTGAGTGTCCTTTGCCTTCTCCGGTAAGGATTGTGTCGCCTTTTTCGAGAAAGACTTTTTCTCCATTGTCATCTGCCTCTGCGGTTCCTTGCAGTACGACAAAGACTTCCTCTTCGTTCTCGTGTTTGTGGAATCCGATGCTTGAGCCTGGCATCAGCGTAAGTTTTGCGAAGAGTCTGTTTTTAGATTTCAGCTCTTCGCCAGGTTCCCAGAATTTTTCTATTGTGACAGATCCTTCGCCTCCCCTCATATTGACTTTCACTTCCTTCTTGTAGTTTCCATTTTTTCTAATCATATTTTTTCCCCATTTCAGATTCCAATATTCAATCACGGAATGTAATGCCAAGTTGCAATCAAAAGACGAGACGATAAAGTTTTTTGAAAACTACTGTAGCCGCCCACATGGTGGGGGCGGACGCGGCCAACATGGCCGTGGCTACAACAAATTCCTACACATTATTTCAATTCCATTGATTGGGAATTAATATCACTTGATAATTGTTACTGATACACTATAATATGCTTTAAAGATTTTTAAAGCCATGGGAGTAATCAAGATGTCGAATCCGATAATGAACAAGGGGGCGCTGGCCTGTACAATCGGGCTTTTTATTATCGCAATGTCTTTGGGATTGGCTTTAATTGTATTTTTCAAGTGTTTCGGGCTCGCATATCAGCACGACTACAATTTGGGAGAGTACATCTCCGCCATTTTTACAAGAGATGCGATGAAGATATACTTCATCGCTGGCCTGATATTTTTCTGCGGACTCTATCTTACCGTAAACGGGTTCATCAGAATCGTCAAGGACTTTTTTGAGGTTTGAATTAGATTTGCTTGGTGGAAATCATTCCACACAAGCAAGTCTAGAAACTTTGAAGAAACTCTTCGGCTTCTTTTTTCACGGATTCTGAAACTTTACCGCCAGCAATCATCTTCCGGATTGTTTCCTTTGCTTTTGCTAGCGCACTGTCATCAGCTCTGTTACTCTTCTTATTTTTTGCAATTTTAGCCTGCAGTGCATCAACTTGCTGCATGGTCGTTACGAGCAATGCCACATTCTTGTCCTTTTTAAGCTTTGCAACCAGGTCTCTGAGTTCCTGCTCGCCGTTCATACCCTTGATTTGAATTAAAAATCCATTAAGCTTGAGCACAGTCTTGGCAGGGGTGGCATCCGCAGATTCCTTCAACCGCGTCTTCTCACTTTCGATATATTTGTTCACGGCTTCGGCCAACTGTTTCGCCTCCTTGCCGCTTTCATCGTCCTTTTCAGCCATGACCGTAAGCTTTTTCAGAATGGGATCAATCGCCTTTCCGGTAGCCAGTTGTTCGGCGAGACTGGTGCAGGACTTAATCTCGAGGCCTCCCAGTATCTCAGGCGGAGGATCGGGTGTCGCCTTGACTAGAGCCTCGACTTTTTGTTCGAGCTCGTCCGGATCCCCGGTTGCAACCACGGCCCCGGTATGATCGAAAAGGACTGCGTGTGGAATACCTTTTCCGCAGGGTGAGTGAGGAAGATTTATTTGCTCATAGACAGGAATGGTGGGAGCTTGTTCCTTCAGGAATTTTCCGGCGTCTTCATTGAACGTCTGGACAAAGGAGAGAAAGACTGTAAATTTGCCACTTTTAGCATATTTTTGCTGCATCTTCACGAGACGCGGTAGGCCATCACGGCACGAGGGTCAGCCATACCCCCAGTATTCAAAGAAGACGACCTTTCCCTTAAGCGAGGCCGCCTCGATTTCAGGACCGTTGAGATGTTTTTTTAGCTCGGTGTTCCGCAGAGGATCCTGACCCTCTTCCGAAAACAGGGAAAAACTGGCAAGAATAAGCCATCCTACGCAGATAAATGCTACAAATTTTCTCATTTAACCCCCTTTGTTCTCCCTGTCAATCTAATGGTGTGCGGGAAATAGTCAAATGACGTTTGTTTTTTTTCTGTCAACATTTTTGAAGAGTTGTCTTATTTTTCCTGCAGTTCTTATTCCTGGTGAAACCAGCTCGACGGCGTGTTTCGGACATGACTCCATACAGCACATGCAGACTATACATTTCCTCTGCGAGATTCTGAACGAATTTCCCTTCCGTGAAATGGCTTTCTGACTGCACGCCTTCTCGCAGATGCCGCATCTGATGCAAAGGGAGTTGTCAACAATTGGCCTGCATCTCAACACGAGTGAAAGGGAATGGAACATGAATTCAGGTATCCAGTTGAGGAAGTCCGCCGAAGATCTTCCCGCCCTAATCCCCTTCATCTTATTCCAGCCGTCGCCCTTCCTCTGGATGGCATTGCAAAAATCCGGATCTTTCCCGCAATATTTCATCGCGAGGGTAATGATTTTTATGTCCGACGGCCTGTATCCGTATATCTCACATGCGCAACAGTCGAGTGCGATTGCGTCCGCTCCTGCGAAGATCAGGCCGGATCTGAGGGGGCGTCCGTTGGATGGACCGTTGCCTTCCATGCAGTCCACGGCATCCATAATATTGAAATCTGGCTGGCATGACGCGTAAAATGCGGCAATGAAGTCTGCCATTTTTCCTGGAGAAGGATGTTCACCGTGGAAACCGCTTTTTGCATTTCCAGGCACAAGCCCATATACATTTTTAACGGCGCCTGTTATTTTTGTGAGCACATGGGTCTTCAGTTTTGGCAGGCTTATAACGGCATCAAAGTCCTCGAGTTCCTTCAAAGCAGGAACAAATCCGAATCCGGAAATTTCCCTTCTCTTGATATCTGTGAAAGGAAGAAGTTCCACATCTTCCTCGTGTGCTATCCTTTTTAACCCGGTCTTTTCCCAGAGTTCGTCCCAGGGATAGTCGCCGGCCGGACTGTCGCCAATCACTATTTCCGGATCCGCATGCCTGCGAATTTCGCAGATCACCGCCCTTATGAATTCGGGATGTGTAGTGACGGCCTCCTCTGGTGAACTCGCGCTCAGAAGATTGGGTTTAAGAAGGATTTTTCTGGCGGAACCCACCTTCTGTGGCCAGCCACCAGCATTTAAGACTGCATTTTCAACGGTTTTCCTGAGTTCCTTGAAACTGTAGGATTCACAGATCTCGCAGGAAACAATAGTGGGAGAAGAATCGTAGTTATTCACTGATATTTATCGCATTATAGACCACTTCCTTGAGTTCCTTGGCTGTATATGGCTTTGATATTACGCCTTTGAAACCGTGCTTCTTGTAGTCAGATATCGCGAAGTCGTGCGAATATCCGCTTGATATGATGGCTTTCGCTCCAGGATCATATGAGAGGAGTTCCCTTATGGCTTCGAGTCCTCCAGCTCCACTAGGAATGGTTAGATCCATTATCACAAGATCAACGGGGGTCTTCGCCTCCATGCATTCCCTGTATATCGAAACTGCCTCCCTGCCGTCATACGCACATCTGACCTCGCAGCCATAGTGTTCGAGAATATTGCCGATCATCTGCTGGATCATCGCCTCGTCGTCCATTACGATTATTCTCGCATTGAGTTTCTGTGGAATTTTCCCCTGCCTCCTCTTGTCGGGAACAAGCTCCTCGACTGTCGAAGATGTGCGGATAGGGAGATATATCATCACTTCTGTTCCTGTTCCAAGTTCGGATTTCACATCAATATACCCTCCGTGTTTGCTCACGATCGAGAATGCTGTTGCAAGCCCGAATCCGAGCCCCCTTGGTTTCGTTGAAAAATACGGGTCAAAAATTCTCTTCATGTTTTCCGAGGGAATCCCTATGCCAGAATCACTTATGGAGATCCTGGCATAGTCGCCGGGCACAAGGAGGAATCTGTTGTGCTTCTCCATGGAAACCTTTTCAAGGCAGAACTTCATGGTTCCGCCGGACGGCATCGCCTCCTTGGCGTTTTTTATTATGTTGTCGAGTGTCTGCTCCAGCTGGGCGGTATCCGCCTCCACCGAAATAGGCTCTTCGTTAAGATTGAGTTCCGGCTTGTAGCGGGAACCGCAAAGTGCTATCAGGGCGGAGCCTTCGACAATCTCTCTCAGCTGGACGATCTTCTTCTGAGAGGAACTCCCCCTGGCAATAGTAAGCAGTTCGGAAGTAAGCCTCTTAGCCTTTTCACAGCTTTTTTCCGAATCGGAAAGATATTTTCTGACGGTCTTATCCTTTACCAGAAGCTTAGAGAGAGAGATGTTTCCCTCGATCACCGCAAGGAGATTGTTGAAGTCGTGCGCAATTCCGCCGGCGAGAAGGCTGAGAGACTCAAGCTTCTGCGACTTGATCATCTCAGCCTCGATCCGCCTCCTGTCGGTCACGTCCTCTCCTGAACTCATGATACCTATGATGTCATCCTGCCCACCATTGATGTATGAATTGTGCCAGAAGATGTCCCTCTCTTTGCCGTCCTTTCTTTTTACCGGATTTTCATAGAACTCTACAGGTTCCAGCTCTCCAGCCATGGCTCTGCTGAAGACAGACTTGAGTTTGCCTATATGCGTTGCTGGGACAAAATCATCGAACCAGTTTCGCCCGATTATCTTATCTGGCGCATCATATCCAAGCACCTCGACACCTTTTTTGTTTATATGGACCACATTGCCGTCAATATCCAGGATCAGCACTATGACATTTATCAAATCGAGATATTGATCCGACTTGATTCTTGAAAGTTCAATCTTTTGAGTGTTCATTGTCCCTCTCTATTTTTCTTTTAAACTGAACACAGTCGTCCATCGGTTCGACATTTTTCTTGAGAATGGCACATCTGTTTAGGAAAGGATGCGAAATGAAGTTTTCGCAGTCCCTGCAGAATCTTTTCTCGTCGTCGGTGGCTGAAAATTCGAGTTTTTTCTCGTCTTCCGCATTCAACAACGACAAAAGTTCCGATTTTTTCGATTCCGATACCGGAGCTCCGGCGTTCAGGCTGGCAATTTTTTCTCCACAGGCCGAGCATGCGAGAAAATCCCCCTCCTTCTTCCAGCCGTCCATTATGGCCTTCTTGACGAGAAAAGAATCTTTTCCGCAGAATTCGCAGATTATTTCTTCTCCGGCCTTCATTATGAACCTCCGATAAAATTTATATTTTGAATATAATTCAGCTCATTGGATTTTTCCAAGATTTTTATCAGAAAAAAAGAAAAATCGGTAAAATTTTCCCCCGGAAAATTTTACCTACCACTTGACATTTACACAAAAACGGCATATTATCCTACATGATTTTTTGGTTATTATTTTGGATGATACGGAATGCAGTGCATAGGACAGATATTGAAACCTGACAACAATATTACCATGATGGTAAGAATGAAATAGGAAAATACTATGACAAGATATGAAAAAGCGTTAAAAGCTATGCACTATGCCGAAAATAAGCATCCAAAAAGTTTCGTTGCAGTAAATCCTGACAACGGCAGAATTCTGGCGCACAACAGAAAACTATCAAAAGTTACCAGTGCAGTTTCAAATATGCCATCTGAGAAAGATATTATAATAAGCAAAAAACTGCCTGAGTGCTACTATGGCTATTTTAACCTATCCATTTGATTGTTTTGGAAACATCCCACGCCCCCTGCTCATAGTAAAAATTGATGGATTTCCAAATCCATATCCTGCGCTCATTGACACAGGAGCTGATTTTACAATATTTCCTGAAGCACTTATGCAAGATCTAGGACATTCTAACAAGGCAAGAGGTGTCCAGTCTTCCAAGGCGGGCGGATTTGGGGGAAATGCCAATTACTTCATACATACTCTGTCCGTTTGCCTTCTTGATGTTGATTTGAATCCAATATGGAAAACCGGGAAAATGCAAGTGGGCTTTGCCGACCGAAAGTCAAAAATAGATTCTATTCTTATCGGGAGAGATATCATTTGCGGTAAATGGAGGAGATTGATTATAAATTCTGAAAATCCTGACCCTAGAAAATGGCTTATCCAAGTATTTACATAAGTTCAGGCTCAATTAAATTTTCCCACGGAAAATTTTAATCTCCCACTTGACTTTTACACAAAACCAGCATACTTTTCCTACATATTGCCTCAGGCATTGCCTGGGATCGCCAGTCTCCTGACTGGCATTGAAATGGGAAAAGCCGAACTGGAGTTCAGCGTTCCACTAAGGCATTGCCTGATCGCAAACTGTTCTTTGAAATAAGTTTTAAGTCCGCTTCGGCGGATTGAAATTTTCACGCGATTTTCGACAGACGTTTCCAAGAGAAAACTGGTAATTTTCATGCGTAGGAAACGATGCCGGAGTGTCGCCCCACTTGGGGCGCCTCCTCCGCATTCTTACGCAGGTATACCAGTACCTCTCTTGGAGTGCAGATGTGAGTGCGCTCCTTTTTTTTGTAAAAATTTGCCCGCAAAATTTTGAACTTCGCCTCAGATCCACAAAACATCTTCGAAATATCAAGTATGCCGTTCTTTCCGACCTGTCCCCCATAGTCCGTAGGACGACGGTGGAGAACGGCTCTCTTGATGCGTAGCATCTTTTGGAGTGCGGTGTGTTAGCACCGCTTTAAGATAAATTTAATCATAAAACTTACAGTTGGATACAAAGAAGTTTTCATAGTCAGAAGCATTAAAATAAAGGAGTTAGGGTAATGAAACCGTTATTCACAATTCACGCAGGGGAGTATCTGGTTGCGTCCGAAATTGAAAAAAGAATTGGTAAAAATGTCAGGATTTGGCTTCCGGTAAAAGACACTGGGGTTGATATCCTAGTAAGACGGTGCTCGAAAAGCCTTTTTTTGTGATTACAAAAAAAACTTTTCATCACACCGCCTACTTTTCTTCATCCATTTTCCAGAAAAAAACATTCCGATGTCACTTCATGCACATAATCACCTGTTTAAATTATTTTTGC
>CAIQLG010000154.1 GCA_903872565.1 uncultured Lentisphaerota bacterium
GGCTTCGTCGAAGCCGGACCTACTTTTGGGAACTACGTATGACAAGTCTGCCGTAGTAGGCCGGCGTCTCGATGAGACCCGGCATGTTGTCCGGCTTTGTCAAAGCCGGACCTACTTTGGGGAACTACGTATGACAAGTCTGCCGTAGTAGGCCGGCGTCTCGATGAGACCCGGCATGTCATGTCTGGCTTCATCGAAGCCAGACCTACTTTCAAAAATATTTCATTAAAAACCATCCTAATATTTTAAAAACGTAAATGTGTCGTATATTGCTTTTTGGCAAGGCCAATAACATCCAATCGAAAATCTTATTAAGGAGAAAAAAATGATAGTGACAACGAAAGACCTTTTCAAGGTCGCCTACGGGAAATTTGCAATCGGAGCGTACAACATCAACAACGCAGAGCAGTGCATGGGGCTTTTCAAGGGGAACGTAGATTCGAAGGCGCCATTCATCATTCAGATCTCCAAGGGAGCCAGGAAGTACATCAACAAGCTAATGCTAGAAGGAATTATCAGAGCCTCCGGAGAAATCTTTCCGGACGCAGTTTTCGCGGTACATCTTGACCACGGCGATGAGGCCACCTGCTATGATTGCATAGAAAGTGGATTCTACAGTTCGGTGATGATCGATGCCAGTGGCGAGTCGTTCGAGAAGAATGTGGAGATAACCAAGAGAGTTGTCGCTGCCGCCCACAAGAAGGGGATATCTGTCGAGGCCGAGCTCGGTAAGCTTGGTGGAGTCGAGGAGCACGTGTCCGTTGCGGAAGGCGATGCGAAGCTGACCAATCCAGAAGATGCCGAGAAGTTTGTCAAGCTTTCCGGATGTGACTGCCTCGCATGTGCGATCGGCACGAGCCACGGAGCATTCAAGTTTTCCGGAAGCCAGTCGCTGCATTTCGATGTTCTCGAGCAAATCCAGAAGAGACTCCCCGGTTTTCCGCTTGTGATGCACGGATCGAGCTCGGTTCCGCAGGACGAGGTCGCGAGAATAAATGCCGCTGGCGGGAGCCTCAAGGGAGCCAAGGGCGTTGACGCCGACCAGTTCCTGAAAGCCTCTCATCTTGGTGTGACAAAGATCAACATTGACACAGATGGCCGGCTTGTCTGGACCAGAGTTCACCGCGAATTTTTCAAGCAGCATCCCGAGAAATTCGATCTCAGGGATCCTGGCACGATTTTCATAGATGAATATGCGAAGTTCATCGCAGCCAAGAATGTGAAACTTGGTTCCGCAGGGACACTCGCGGAAGTGAAAAAAGTCCTCGGGAAATAAATCTCCGCTAAGGAATTTCAAAGTTGCGCAAAAGTAGGTACGTCCTTTAGGGTGTACCATTCCTTAAATCTTAAATCATGGGGACAGGCTAAAGTCCGCCCCTACTTAAGTTGCGGCGAATGCCGCCTAATTAAATCGTATAGGAAATTGTATTTTTCGAAGGAATGCCGTATGGCTTGAAACTTGTAGCCACGGCCATGTTGGCCGTGAAGTCGCCTCCAACATGGAGGCGGCTACATAAGCCCCGGCGTAGCCGGTTAAGTTCATCGTATAGGAAATTGTATTTTGGAGAGATGTCTGGATGGTTGGGAATTTGTAGCCACGGCCATGTTGGCCGTGAAGTCGCCTCCAACATGGAGGCGGCTACATTAGTCCCGGCGAAGCCGGTTAAGTTCTAATTTTCTTTTCACCCTAGCAAAAAGGTTTATCATGCGTGTTCTCATAACTGGAGGAGCAGGATTTATCGGCAGTCACATCGCCGAATATTTTCAGGGCAAGGCGGAGATCGTAGTCCTTGACAATCTTAGGACTGGTTACCTTAAAAACCTGGAGGGAATAAAGCACGAATTTGTGGAAGGCTCAATCCTTGACAGAAATATTGTCCGCAAATGCGTCAGGAATGTTGATTACATTTTTCATATGGCCGCGATGATAAGCGTTCCGGAATCAACCATGAAACCGGTGGAATGCGTGCAGATAAACACGGAAGGGATACTTGTCGTACTCGAAGAGGCCGCCGCCGCCGGGGTCAAAAAAATGTGTTTCAGCACGTCCGCCGCGATCTACGGTGAAAATCCGGAATTTCCCAAGCGGGAGACCATGATTCCCGAACCCAAAAGCCCGTATGCTGTGACGAAGCTCGACGGGGAATACTACTGCGATATGTTTACGAGAACAGGCAAGCTCAATACCGCCTGCATGAGATATTTCAATGTTTTTGGTCCGAGGCAGGATCCGGGAAGCGCCTACGCCGCCGCCGTGCCTATCTTCATTTCCAAGGCCGTGAAAGGCGAGGAGATCCCGATATATGGCGATGGCGAGCAGACTAGAGATTTCGTGTATGTGAAAGATGTCGTGGCCGCGAATGTCTTTATGGCGCAGAGCAAGTGGACAGGAGTCTATAATGTCGCGTATGGCAAAAGACTTACGATAAATGAACTGGCGAACATGATAATAAGTATTCTGGGTTCCAAGTCGAAGATAAGGCATCTTCCTGAGAGACCTGGCGACATAAAACATTCGATGGCCTCGATTGACAAGCTTCTGGGAACCGGATTTTCTCCGAAAAGCAACTTCAAGGAAGGGCTGGAGAAAACCATACAATATTTCAGCCTCATATAATTTCGGATTCCAATTTTCAAGTTTAAAAAATCCCTTACTTCATGATTGATCATTGATGATTCATGCTTGATAGGTATGCCCTCCACCGGGGCCCCTTCAGGCAAACCCTGAAGAACTCTGCTGCACTTTCAATATCACAGAGAGGAAAATGCTATTTGAGGCTGAAAACTTGATTTTCTGCCTTCCGGATCGTTTTGTCTTACTGGTTAGATTATGTTCACGATTTACCGATGAGTCCGTTGTAGCGGACTCATCCCAGGAGTGCGCAGACGACTTAGTCTGCGCTTTGCTTGAGCGGTGACTTTGTAACACGCAGTCCTGGGAGCTTCGCTCGTGATAAGAGTACATACATACTTTAACTAGAGCCTGCTCGAAAAGGTCGAGCTAGGCTAAAAAAAATAAAAAATAATTTGAAATATTACTTGAAATATCATCGCAACATGTTATAATGCAATATATTACAAAACATTAACAACATGGAGCGATGATAATGAAATATA